>NZ_JAVXIY010000010.1:0-72665 GCF_036648155.1 Lactococcus sp.
TGGGAGTTTAGCTCAGTTGGTTAGAGCACTGTGTTGATAACGCAGGGGTCCCAGGTTCGAATCCTGGAATTCCCATAATGGATATGTAAGGTATCTATTCATTGTTAATAAGCCTATGGGGGGTTACTCAAGAGGCTGAAGAGGACGGTTTGCTAAATCGTTAGGTCGGGAAACCGGCGCGAGGGTTCGAATCCCTTACCCCCCTTTGTTCGACGTCTATTGCTAAATAGGCGTCTTTTAGACTTTAAAGCGATAGAAAATGATAAAAAATTTGAAAGAATCGATTTTATTTTGTGAATGAATAATAAACCAGACTCTTTCCTAAGTGTTATACTTAAGTTGTAATTACTTATTTGAATGTTCATAGTCAAGATGAAAGGGGAGTAGCGAATGGTTTCAGTAGATACTGAAGTTGTGAATGACTTAAAGTCAAAGGTTAATATTGCTGATTTGATTTCACAATATGTTGCCTTAAGTCGCACCGGTAAAAATTATATTGGCTTATGCCCTTTTCATGGCGAAAAAACTCCTTCTTTTAATGTGAATGCAGAAAAAGGATTTTATCATTGTTTTGGTTGTGGTAGGTCTGGAGATGCTATTGAGTTCTTAAAAGAATATAATCAAGTGGGCTTTATTGATGCTGTTAAAGAGTTGGCTAATTTCGCCGGGGTCACTCTTGATATTTCTAATGACAGAGAAGAAAAAACCAATCCTAATGCGCCACTCTATGAAATCAATAATCAGGCTGCTCGTTTATATAATATTCTGTTGATGTCAACAGAATTAGGGGAACGAGCCAGAGACTACCTATCTGAACGGGGGATTACTGATGATGTAATCAAAAGATTTAATATTGGTTTGGCTCCTGAGGAAAATGATTTTATTTTTAAAAACTTATCAAATAAATTTGATGAAGAAGTTATGGCTAACTCAGGACTATTTCATTTTTCAAATAATAGGGTTTTTGATGCTTTTACGAATCGAATCATGTTTCCAATTACCAATGAATACGGTCAAACCATTGGTTTTTCTGGACGAAAATGGCAAGAGAATGATGATTCAAAAGCAAAATATATCAATACATCAGCAACGACAATTTTTGATAAATCTTATGAATTGTGGAATTTAGATAAAGCAAAACCAACTATTTCTAAGCGGCGTGAAGTTTACTTAATGGAAGGTTTCATGGATGTTATTGCGGCTCATAAAGCGGGAATAAATAATGTTGTTGCCTCAATGGGAACGGCTTTGACGGAGAAGCATGTTCGCCGCTTGAAACAAATTGCTAAAAAATTCGTATTAGTATATGATGGAGATTCTGCCGGACAAAACGCCATCTATAAGGCCCTTAATTTGGTTGGTGAATCTGATGTACATATTGTCAAGGTGCCTGAAGGGTTAGACCCGGATGAGTATTCTAAAACATATGGTCTAACAGGTCTATCAGCATTGATGGAAACTGGGCGGATTCAGCCCATTGAGTTCTTGATTGATTTTTTAAGACCTGAAAATTTGGCTAATTTGCAGGTTCAGTTAGATTTTATTGAGCAGATTGCGCCAATGATTGCAAAGCTACAATCGATAACGGCTCAGGATGCTTATATAAGAAAATTAGTTGAGATTTTGCCTGATTTCGAGTATAATCAAGTGGAGCAGGCTGTAAATTTGCGCCGTGAAAATATGAATATTACTGACCATTCTGTCAGTGATTATGGGGCTTCAAATCTAGTTGAAAATTTTGCTGACGAGAGAGATTATTCTAATCTTGATTCGGCCATACCTATTGATTTTGAAGAAATCTTTTATGAAAATAATATTCAACCTCAAGTAGCTGATAGAAGAAATGAACCAGCTCAAGTTTTTCAACCAACGATTCAGGTTCCTAAATTGTCTCGTTCGGAAAGAGCTGAGGAGATGCTCCTTCATCGAATGATTTATCATTCATCTGTTTTGAAAAAATTTTCTCAGGATGAAAATTTTAGATTTGTCCATAAACGTTATCAGGATATATTTGAAAAGATATTACTTGAGGCAATGGTTTATGAGCAGATTGATGAATCCCATTTGGCAAGTGAGTTGTCAGAGGAGCAGCGTAGTCTCTTTTATCAGATTATAAGTTTAGATTTACCAGAGACTGCATCAAGTCAGGAAATTAATGACTTGGTTTCCATTTTTTCAAATGAAATGGAACAAATAAAATTTGAAGAACTTCAGCAACAATTAGCAACTGCAGAAAAAGCAGGAAATAAAGAACGTATGTTAGAGTTAACCCTTCAGATTATTAATCAAAAGAAAAAATTATAATATTTTTTTACTGACAATTGGCTAGTCTATTTAATGACAGTTTTGTCAGTAGTTTTACCCAAAGAGGAGGATCGAATTGGCAGCAAATAAAAAAAGAATAAGTCAAATTTCGAAAGAAACAGGAGTTCAAAACCGTGTCTTGGTTGAGAAAGCCCAAGAAATTGGCTTACTTGTAAAATCACATTCAAGTTCAGTTGGACCTGGTGAGGAACGTCGTCTTCTTGAAGCATTAAATGTTAAACCTGTTGTTGTTGAAAAGATGGATAGTCCTAAAACATTAGCGAGAGTTGAAATCAAAGAAAATGGTGATACTTTTAATGTAAAAGCTTATGAAAAAGCAGTTAAAGGCTATATTACCAAACGTAAACCTTTGGGTGAAGCGCTTGATGAAGAAATCATGGATGAGCTTTCTGTTAAATTTGGAATTGTGGATGATGCTCTTGAAGATTTGTTCAAACAAATTCAAGATGCGGGAATTTCAATTGTGGATAAAGATGGAAATCCAAGTCCTTTGGCTCTTGTAACTGATGAAATTGAAAAAGAAGAAGTTTCAGATACTGCAATGGATGAAATCGTTACGAATGTTCGTATTGATGATCCTGTTCGTATGTATCTTAAAGAAATCGGTCGTTATCCATTGATTTCTCTTGATGAAGAAACGAAACTTGCTGAAGCAATTATTGCTGGTGGTGAAGGGGCAGAATTTGCGAAACAAATGCTTGCCGAAGCCAACTTGCGTTTGGTTGTTTCAATTGCAAAACGTTATTCTGGACGTGGAATGCAATTTTTGGATTTGATTCAAGAAGGAAATATGGGCTTGATGAAAGCTGTGGATAAGTTTGACCACACGAAAGGATTCAAGTTCTCTACCTATGCCACTTGGTGGATTCGCCAAGCGATTACACGTGCAATTGCTGACCAAGCCCGCACGATTCGTATTCCAGTGCATATGGTTGAAACAATCAATAAATTGATTCGTGTTCAACGTAATCTTTTGCAAGAACTCGGACGCGACCCTTCACCTGAAGAAATTGGTAAAGAGTTGCACATGGCGCCAGATAAAGTTCGTGAAGTTCTGAAAATTGCTCAAGAACCAGTATCACTGGAAACACCTATTGGTGAAGAAGATGATTCTCATCTTGGTGACTTCATTGAGGATGATGTCATCGAATCACCTGTTGATTATACAAACCGTATTCTTTTACGTGAACAGTTAGATGAAGTGATGGACACTTTGACTGACCGTGAAGAAAATGTTTTGAGAATGCGATTTGGTCTTGATGATGGACGGATGCATACTTTGGAAGATGTTGGAAAACAATTCAAAGTGACTCGTGAACGTATTCGTCAAATTGAAGCAAAAGCAATCAAAAAACTTCGTCACCCACGTCGTTCTAAACCATTGCGTGACTTTATGTAATTTAAAAACTTACTGATACAATTGTCAGTAAGTTTTTTTATATTTTTTTAGAAATTATAGCTATTAAGAGTCAACAATTTTTATTCAGAGGAGTTTTATGAATCATTTAACCAGTGTGGAAATTTATATTTGGAATTACTTAGAAGAAAATAAGACAAAAGTTATCCAAATGACAGTTGCTCAGATTGCTGAATCTGCTCATGTCAGTCCTTCATCAATCATTCGAACTTTGAAAAAGAAAAATTTTTCTGGTTTTTCTGAATACAAAAATACAGCAAAAATAAAAATGAATACAAATAAATGGATTCACGGCTTATCAGAAAGTGCCAATCAAGTTGTGTCTGAAACGATAGAGGAATTGTTAAGAACGGTGAGGCTACTAGAGAGTGAGAACTTAGCTAAAGTCCTTGAAAATATTTATCAGGCAGATTCTGTCGTAGTTATCTCTCGTGGTTTATCAGTGAGAATAGCCGATTCGTTTGCCAGAGATTTGCAATTTTTAGATGTCAAGGCGGTGAGTCTTTATCAAGACAATATGCAGAATTATCTTAGTAAATTGCCTGAAAATACTTTTCTTGTTGGCCTGAGTTTGTCCGGTGAAACAGAATTGATTGTTGCGACAGCCCTCAAAGCAAAAAGAGAGGGTAAAAAAGTTTTGGCTATTACCGGAAATTATGAAAGCAGATTAGCTCAACAAAGCGATTTATCTTTGTTTGCTTATCAAAAAAAGGCTTCTGGAAAAATTCCAGTTGACTATAATAATATGCTCCCACTAGAACTTATTATTCACCTTTTGATTCAACTTTATACAGAATATAAAGAACAGGGGAGGATTGTTTGATGGTTAGAATTTTACTGACAGATTCTAGTAAAATATGGTCTGTCAGTAAATTTTTTATTATTTAAGAATAAATTCCTGAAATTATAGTAAAATTAGGAATTTATTTCAATGGAGAGTAAGTTATAATTAATTTATCAAAATGAAAGGGGATTCAACATGCTTGGATTCTTAAAACCAGCTCCAGATGCAGAGCAAAAAATCTCAGAGGAAAAAGTTCCCCGTTTATATAAAATTTGGCAAACGCGGGTTCTAATTTCGATAGCAATGGTTTACATTGGTTATTATATTATTCGATTGATTTTCACCGTTCAGCAAAATGATATCTCAAAAGCTTATGGCTTTTCGATGGGACAGATTGGGACAATTCTCTCCATGTTTGGGATTGGCTATGGGATTTCAAAACTCATCATGGGAACTTTGGCTGACCGTGCCAATCCAAATCGTTATGTGGCGACAGGATTGATTGTTTCATCAATCATTAATGCGCTTTATGGGACGACTCAAAGTTTTGGAATGATTGTTTTTCTGATGTTGCTTAACTCAGTCATGCAAGGCATGGGGGCTGCGGCCTGTCAGCGATTGGTCGGCTTATGGTTTGGTCGCAAAGGGAAAGGCTCGATTATGGCGCGCGGAACGGCATTTTCGATTTGGTCATCGGCTCATAATGCAGGAGCCTTCATGTGTGTGGCTGTCATTAATTTATCTGCTTTATTTTTCGGCGCTTCGCTTCAATGGAGTTTTTGGACAGCATCAATTGTCTCGATTGTCATTGCTATCATCGTATTATTTCTTGGCTCTGATCGTCCAACAACAAAGGGATTGCCTACGATTGAAGAATATTCTGGCGATAAAGTGGTCATTAAAGATGGAGAAGTTGTTGAAGGCGATGTTTCTGACGAAAATGTCTTTAAAATTTTCTTTGAGTATATTGTCAAAAACAAACTCGTTTGGGCAGTTATCCTGACTTCACTCTCAATTTATGTGGTGCGTTATGGCATCATGAGTTGGATTCCAAATTATCTGGTCAATGTCAAAGGATTTGATAATTCAACGGCAAAATGGCTGACAGGAATATTTGAACTGGCGGCTGTCCCTGGTGTTATTATCATCGGATTTATTACTGATTTGCTCAAAGGACGTCGGGCCATTATGGTTTTGATTTCATTGATCGCCATGCTTGCTTGTCTAATTACTTATTTTGCGGCAACAAACCACACTTTGATTATCATTGTCTTATTAATTATGGGAACATTTATCTATGCACCGGCGACGATTGTCGGGCTGATGGTCAATGAAGCTGTACCAAAATTTGCCAATGGGATGTCAACGGGTACAATGGGATTCTGTCAGTATATCATTGGGGAAGTGACGGCAACCTTGGTCATTGGATGGGTTGTTCAATCTTATGGCTGGTCAGCTGGAAATATCATTGTTTATGCTTTTGCGGGCATTGCCATTTTGGCTTCAATCTATATCTTGATTCATCAAAATAAATTGTATAAGAAAATTGATAATGCTGCTGAGATTGCAGAATAAAAAAATTACTGACAAGAGACTAGAAATTTACAAGAACTATCCTCTAACAAATGAATCGGTAAAAAATAAACTAATCATCTTATATTTTATAATACTGACAGTTTTGTCAGTATTTTTTATTAAAAATTAACCCGAAAAAGTTCAAAAGACTTGATAAATTTTTCCGAAATGATTATAATAAATTTATCAATGGTCAAATATGGTCAAACTTTTTATATTAAAAAGGGAGAAATGATTTATTGATTTTTTAAATTTGATGTAAAATAAAAGTAAACGTTATCACTTAAATTACAAATTAAGGAGAGAAAATGACGACTACTGTTTATTTTGAAAAAGATGGTGGCATTGATATTGAACTTAAAGGGGCAAGAAAAGTTCTTTCTTTAAGAAAACATATCAGGATTGAACCTGAAAAAGTGGAGAATGTCCAGCTTATTTCTGACTTGAAAAAGCCCAAATTTTATAAAAAAGTAGCGGGAACTAATGGCTGGTGCTATGGTGGGTGGTTTAGAGAAAACGGCGAAAATGAGTTTTGGGATGTCCGTAATAATAATCGAGTTCTAGTCATTACCACAAATAATTTCAAATATAAAAAGCTTTACATCGAAGTTGGTCCCGATTTTAGATTAAATTCTTTCGTAAGTGGAAGATAAAAATTAATTTAAAACTGATTACTGAGAATTAAGAGGAGGAAAGCGATGCTTTGTCAAAATTGTAATATTAATGAAGCGACGATTCACCTTTACACAAGTGTAAATGGTCAGAAAAAACAAATTGATTTGTGCCAAAACTGTTATCAAATTATGAAATCTGGTGGTCAAGAAGCTTTATTTGGCGCAGGAAATGCCTCAAATGGAAATTCTGATGAACCCTTTAATCCGTTTAACGATATCTTCAGTGCTTTGCAAGGTCAAGATTTTAATGGGGCAGCAAGCAATCAAACTCCCCCAACACAAACGGGTGGACGTGGTCCGCGTGGTCCACAAAATCCTCGGGCAAAACAACCTAAAGGGATGCTAGAAGAATTCGGTATTAATGTCACCGAATCAGCTCGGCGTGGCGAAATTGACCCAGTGATTGGTCGTGATGAAGAAATCAAACGTGTTATTGAGATTTTAAATCGCAGAACTAAGAATAATCCAGTGCTAATTGGTGAACCTGGTGTTGGTAAAACAGCAGTTGTTGAAGGTTTAGCACAAAAAATAGTCGATGGCGATGTGCCACAAAAACTACAAAATAAAGAAGTCATTCGTCTTGACGTGGTTTCTCTTGTTCAAGGAACAGGAATCCGTGGACAATTTGAAGAACGGATGCAAAAATTAATGGATGAAATCAGAAAACGTAATGATGTCATTATGTTTATTGATGAAATTCATGAAATTGTCGGTGCTGGTTCTGCTGGCGACGGCAATATGGATGCAGGTAATATCCTAAAACCGGCTCTTGCGCGTGGTGAGCTTCAATTGGTTGGAGCAACAACACTCAACGAATATCGTATTATTGAAAAAGATGCGGCACTTGAACGTCGGATGCAACCGGTCAAAGTAGATGAACCATCAGTTGATGAAACAATTACGATTTTGCGAGGTATTCAAGCACGTTATGAAGATTATCATCATGTGAAATACACTGATGAGGCTATTGAAGCAGCTGCTCATTTGTCAAATCGTTACATTCAAGACCGATTCTTACCAGATAAAGCCATCGACCTTTTAGATGAATCTGGTTCTAAGAAAAATCTGACTTTGAAATTTGTTGACCCTGAGGATATCAATCGTCGAATTGCTGATGCGGAAAATAAGAAAAATGAAGCAACTAAGGCTGAAGATTTTGAAAAAGCCGCTCATTTCCGTGACCAAATCAGTAAACTTCGTGAATTGCAAAAACAAGAAGTTACTGACGAAGATATGCCAGTCATCACTGAAAAAGATATTGAACAAATTGTTGAACAAAAAACACAAATTCCAGTTGGGGATTTGAAAGAAAAAGAACAAACTCAGTTGATTAATTTGGCTGATGATTTGAAAGCACATGTGATTGGTCAAGATGAAGCAGTAGATAAAATATCAAAAGCAATTCGTCGCTCACGTGTAGGTCTTGGCAAACCTAACCGTCCAATTGGTTCTTTCCTTTTTGTTGGTCCAACAGGTGTAGGTAAAACCGAACTTGCTAAACAATTGGCTAAAGAATTATTTGGTTCAAGTGAGAGCATGATTCGTTTTGATATGTCGGAATACATGGAAAAACATTCGGTGGCCAAATTGATTGGTGCGCCTCCAGGATATGTAGGTTATGAAGAAGCGGGTCAATTGACCGAACGTGTTCGTCGTAATCCATACAGTTTGATTTTGCTTGATGAAATTGAAAAAGCTCATCCTGATGTCATGCACATGTTCTTGCAAATTCTTGAAGACGGCCGTCTGACAGATGCACAAGGACGGACAGTATCCTTCAAAGATAGTTTGATTATCATGACTTCAAATGCCGGAACTGGTAAAGTAGAAGCTTCTGTTGGATTTGGTGCAGCCCGCGAAGGACGAACTAAATCAGTGCTTGGTCAACTTGGTGATTTCTTTAGCCCTGAATTCATGAACCGTTTTGACGGAATTATTGAATTCTCTGCTTTAAGCAAAGAAAATCTCCTTAAAATTGTTGATTTAATGCTTGATGAAGTCAATGAACAAATTGGACGTAATGATATTCATCTTAGTGTCACTCAAGCCGCTAAAGAAAAATTAGTGGACTTAGGATATAATCCTGCAATGGGTGCAAGACCTCTTCGTAGAACAATTCAAGAAAATATTGAAGATTCAATTGCTGATTTCTACATTGAACATCCTGAATATAAACAATTGGTAGCTGATTTGATTGATGATAAAATTGTCATTTCTAATCAAACCCAAGAAACAGCAGAAACTACTGACGAAGAAGTTCCTGCCGAATAAAAAGTTTTGTCAGTAAAATAGTATTAGTGACAGAAAAACAAAATAATGAAACAATGAAAAAAATTGCTGACATGAATCTCGTCAGCAATTTTTTCTATTCACAATGAACTGCCATAAATTCTGTCAGTAAATTTTTCAATCCATTTCGTCAATCCACTCATCAAGATAGCCGAGATTGTAATTATATTGGGTTTCGTCAGCAACTTGCGCTAGCGATACATTTGACAAGGTTCTGACAAGAGTATTTTCAATCTCATCAAGCGCAGTTGTAATCGCACAATGTTGTGCTTTACCAGACTCTGCACCAATAAAATTTTGTAAGAGTCCTTGACTTTGAAAAATTCGTCCACGGCCCTCAATGGCCAAGAAGACATCATAAAAACTAATATCATGAAGATCTTTATTGAGGGAGAAGCCGCCATTTTTTCCAGTTGTTGAGCGTAAAAGTCCTTCATCAACGAGCGATTTGATTATTTTCTTGAGATAAGAGGGTGAAACTTTGAGACGATTAGCAAGTGCAATGGATGACATCGTCCGATTTTCAGGAAGTCTTGCCAAAATAAGTAAAACGTAAACAGATTGTTCCCAACCAGATGATAATTTCATAATAAAAACTCCTTAAACATTTTTAGTAAAAAAAATTGACACTAAATAAAAAAAGTAGTATCATTTATATTAGAGATAAGAGATGTCTCTAATAACTATAAATTCATTATTTATATTATACCACAGCAGTTGACCTGAAACAATGTTTCGTATTACGAAGAGTGATATTTGTAGTAGAAAAAGAGAAGTTCTCATCATCTAAATAAAAAAACGGAGGACTACATCATGGTAGTTAAAGTTGGTATTAACGGTTTTGGTCGTATTGGACGTTTGGCATTACGTCGAATTCAAGAAGTCGAAGGAGTTGAAGTAGCGCACATCAATGATTTGACAGATCCAGCAATGCTTGCACATTTACTTAAATATGATACGACTCAAGGACGTTTTAAAGGAACAGTTGAGGTCAAAGAAGATGGTTTTGATGTCAACGGAAAATTTGTGAAAGTCACTGCTGAACGTAATCCAGAAGATATTCAATGGGCTGATTCTGGTGTGGAAATTGTTCTTGAAGCGACAGGTTTCTTTGCGACTAAATAAAAAGCTGAAAAACATTTGCATCCTGGTGGAGCTAAGAAAGTTTTGATTACAGCACCTGGTGGAAATGATGTTAAAACTGTTGTCTTCAACACAAATCACACGATTCTTGATGGAAGTGAAACAGTTATTTCTGCCGGTTCTTGTACTACAAATAGTTTAGCACCAATGGCAGACGCATTAAACAAAAACTTTGGTGTTAAAGGTGGGACAATGACTACTGTCCACTCATACACTGGTGACCAAATGACACTTGATGGTCCACATCGTGGTGGAGATTTCCGCCGTGCGCGTGCTGCAGCTGAAAATATTGTTCCAGCATCAAGTGGAGCGGCTAAAGCAATTGGTCTTGTTTTGCCTGAACTTTCTGGTTTGATGAAAGGACATGCTCAACGCGTTTCAACTCCAACAGGATCAATTACTGAACTTGTTACAGTGCTTGAAAAACATGTCACTGTTGATGAAATCAACGAAGCAATGAAAGCTGCTGCTGATGAAAGCTTTGGCTATAATGTTGATGAAATTGTGTCATCTGACATTATCGGCATGGCTTACGGTTCACTCTTTGATGCGACATTGACTGAAGTGACAGACTTAAAAGACGGTGGACAATTAGTAAAAACTGCTGCTTGGTATGACAATGAAATGAGTTTCACTGCTCAATTAATTCGTACCCTTGAATATTTTGCCAAAATTGCTAAATAAAAATTTATGATTATTATTTCCTGAAGAATTTGTCAGTAGAAATTGCTGACAAAAGCTTTGGGATATCCGTAAACTGCTAAGGCAAGTAAGGATAATCTAAGATTATTTAATGTGAACACAGTAAACGTTAAAGCTGTGGATAAAAAAATTACTGACAGAAGCTTGTCAGTAATTTTTACTTTATTTTTCATTTTTGATGACAAATTCATCAGTGAATTTGCTGATTATTTAACAATAATCATGCCATCTTTAATTTCCCAAGGGTCATTCATATTGATGTGATCATAGAACATGACACCATTAGTGTGGTCAATTTCGTGTTGAACACAAATGGCTGGAAAATCTTTTAAGCGAATTTTTTTCTTTTCGCCTTCTTTGTTGTAGTATTCCACAGTTACACGAGCATGACGAACGACGTAACCTGGAACTTCACGGTCAACAGAAAGACAACCTTCGCCACCTTCAACGGCCGCATCTTGTACGGAATGGCTAACCACTTTTGCATTATACATGATTTCACGCATTTTGTAAGCTTCTTTAGGTGGAATTTCATTTCCTTCTTCATCAACTTCAGGTTCATTAGGAATCAAAACGGCAATGACTTTTTTGAGCAAACCAAGTTGGTTAGCAGCAAGGCCCACTCCGCCACGAAGTCCCATTTTTTCAGCCATAACAGGGTCTTGAGAATTGTGCAAGAATTGCAACATTTTTTCCCCTAAGATGATGTCTTCATCTGATAATGGCAAGGTCACATCATTTGCGACTTCACGTAAGGTTGGGTATCCTTCACGAATAATATCGTCCATGCTAATCATGTGACTTGCTTTAATTAAATTTGCTTGAATTTCATCACGATTCATTATTAATAAAACTTCCTTATCTTTTTTTGAATATAATTCAATTATAGCATATTTTTAGCTGTGAAAATGGTAAAATTGTATTAGAAGATTAATAATGAAATGATTTTTATATCTATAGAATTCAACACTAAAATAAATAAAAAGAGGATAAAAATGAAAGAATACAGACAAAACGTCGCAGCCATTATTCTCAATAAAGAAAACAAAATCTGGCTAGGTAAACGAGCAGACGGAATGAATTGGGGCTTTCCTCAAGGCGGAATTGAAGCAGGAGAAAATCCTGAAAGTGCCATTATCCGAGAACTTTCAGAAGAAATTGGCACGAAAAACTTTGAAATTATTGGACAATATCCAGGAACATTAAAATATGATTTTCCTAAAGACATGAAATTTCCAACATGGACTTATGCAGGTCAAGAACAGCACTATTTTCTTGTTAGATTAGATGAGCAAGCAAAAATTGACCTTGAAAGCCATCCTGAAGAAATTGAGTTTTCAAGCTATCAATTTTTATCTTTAACTGAGATTTTAAAAATAGATTTTGGCTTTAAAAACGAGGTTTATCATCAAGCATTAGATTATTTTTCAAATATCATAGAAAAGAATTAAAGGAAAAAGAATGGCAATAGAAAGAATAACAGATAATAAATTTGAACTGGTTTCAAAATATGACCCAGCTGGTGACCAAGGTCAAGCGATTAGTGAACTCGTAGAAAATATTAAAAATGGAGAAAAAGCGCAAATTTTGCGTGGGGCAACTGGGACAGGAAAAACCTATACGATGAGTCAGGTCATTGCTCAAACAGGAAAACCGACTCTAGTCATGGCTCATAATAAAACACTGGCTGGTCAATTATACAGCGAATTTAAAGAATTTTTCCCAAATAATGCGGTTGAATATTTTGTATCCTATTATGATTACTATCAACCAGAAGCTTATGTACCAAGTTCTGACACATATATTGAAAAAGACAGTTCGGTCAATGATGAAATTGATAAATTGCGTCATAGCGCAACTTCAAGCCTATTAGAGCGTAATGACGTCATTGTTGTGGCCTCTGTTTCTTGTATTTATGGTTTAGGTTCACCCAAAGAGTATCAAGATTCAGTCGTTTCATTGCGACCAGGACAAGAAATTTCTCGAGACCAACTTTTAAACGATTTGGTAGGGATTCAATTTGAGCGCAATGATATTGACTTTCAACGGGGCTGTTTCCGGGTTCGTGGGGATGTTGTAGAAGTCTTTCCAGCCTCTCGTGATGAGCATGCCTTCCGTGTTGAATTTTTCGGCGATGAAATTGACCGCATTCGTGAAATTGAAGTATTGACTGGACAAGTTTTAGGTGAAGTGGACCATTTGGCAATTTTCCCAGCCACTCACTTTATGACAAATGACGACCGCATGGAAGAGTCCATTGCCAAAATTGAAGCGGAATTAGAAGCACAATTGAAAGTTTTCCGTTCAGAAGGAAAGCTTCTTGAAGCTCAACGTTTAGAACAAAGAACTAACTATGATATTGAAATGCTTCGTGAAATGGGTTATTGTAATGGGGTCGAAAACTATTCGCGTCATATGGACGGACGTGAGGAAGGCGAACCGCCTTATACCTTGCTTGATTTCTTCCCTGATGATTTCATGATTATGATTGATGAATCACACATGACAATGGGACAAGTTAAAGGAATGTATAACGGTGACAGAGCTCGTAAAGAAATGCTCTGTAACTATGGATTCCGTCTGCCTTCAGCCCTTGATAACCGTCCTTTAAAACGTGAAGAATTTGAAAGCCATGTTCACCAAATTGTTTATGTATCAGCGACTCCTGGCGATTATGAAATGGAACAGACCGATACCATTGTGGAACAAATTATTCGTCCGACAGGTCTGTTAGACCCTGTCGTAGAAGTTCGACCAATGATGGGACAAATTGACGATTTAGTGGGTGAAATTCATAAACGAGCTGAGAAAAATGAGCGAGTTTTTGTCACGACTTTGACGAAAAAAATGTCTGAAGATTTGACTGCCTACTTCAAAGAAATGGGGATTAAAGTCAAATATATGCACTCAGATATCAAAACCTTAGAACGAACCGAAATTATTCGCGATTTACGTTTAGGAGTGTTTGATGTTCTGGTGGGAATTAATTTGCTTCGTGAAGGGATTGACGTTCCCGAAGTTTCTTTAGTAGCGATTTTGGACGCGGACAAAGAAGGATTTTTGCGAAATGAACGTGGTTTGATTCAAACCATTGGCCGTGCGGCGCGTAATAGTGAAGGTCATGTTATTCTTTATTCTGACATGGCTAAAGCCCTTGACGAAAATGAACCGGCAGATAAAGAAATCTTAGATAGTGGTTATTATACAGAATACGAGGGGCAAAAATATAAAATTACACGTTCGATGAAACATGCAATGGATGAAACGGCAAGACGTCGTGACATTCAAATGGCGTATAATGAAGAACATGGAATTACACCTCAAACCATCAAAAAAGAAATTCGTGATTTGATTGCTATTACTAAGAAAACAGATTCTGGTGAGCTGGAAGAAGTTGATGCAAGTGTGATGAATAAGAAAGAACGCAAAGCTTTAGTCAAAAAACTTGAAAAAGAAATGCAACAAGCAGCAGCTGCGCTTGATTTTGAAGGAGCAGCTCAATTACGTGATATGGTTTTAGAATTAAGAGCAATGGATTAAAAAACTAATAAAAATTCACTTTAAAAGTGAATTTTTATTTTATATAAAGTATAATAGTACAGGTTTTTTCCTGTTTAATCGCCTTTTTTAAATAATTATAAAATAAATATGCATTAATTCTTGACAAAACAAAAATAAATTGTATAATTATACTTATTCTATTTATAAAAGAGGTTTAAGGATGAACAAGAACGTGAAGAAAATGACATTGGGATTAGTTGGTTTGGCTGCGGTAGCAACATTGGTAGCTTGTGGAAATGGAAAATCGGCTACTAATCAAGTGGATAAAGTAAAAAAAGCTGGTGTATTAAAAGTCGCTTTATCCCCAGATTATCCACCCTTTGAATTCCAAATGATTAAAGATGGTAAGAATACTGTCGTAGGTTCTGATGTGGATTTAGCCAATGCAATTGGTAAAAAGTTAGGTGTTAAAGTTAAGATTGAAAGTATGGACTTTAATAATGTTTTAGCTAGTTTAAATACAGGAAAGGCAGATATTGCTATCTCAGGTATTTCAAAAGAACCTAGTCGTGAAAAATCTGTTAATTTTTCTGATGTCTATTATACAGCAAGCAATTATTTAGTAGTAAAAAAATCTGATTTAAGTAAATATAGTTCAGTAGATGACTTTAAAGGAAAAAAAGTAGCGGCTCAAAAAGGTTCCATTCAAGAAGGAATTGTAACCAGCCAATTTAAAGGAGCAACAGAGATTGCTTTGCCTCAAATCGGTGATGAAATCAATGAAGTTAAAGGTGGACAGGTTCAAGGAGCAGTCATTGAAAATTTGATTGCCAAAAGTTATGTTGCGGCCAATTCAGATTTGGCGATTGCGAATGTTGAAGTTAAAACACCAAAAGATAGTTATGGTTCAGCAGTTGCACTCCCTAAAGGATCAGATGAATTAACAAAGGTTGTCAATTCTGTGATTAAAGAAGAATTAAAGAATGGACAAATTAATAAAGATATTCAAAAGAACTATACTCTTTCTGAAAATAACAAATAGTTTGGTGGAAATTTATGGAAAAAGCGGTAGAATTGTTAAAAAGTTTGGTTGATATTCCATCAAGTTCAGGAAATGAATCAGAAATCTTAATCTATCTTGAAAAGTGGTTGATTAAAGAAGGCTTTGATTTTGTTGTTCGTGAGGAAACTTTTGTTGCTGGACAGATTAAGGCAAATGTTAACAACGGACAAAAAAAAGAAGCTATTATCCTAACTGGTCATGTTGATACTGTCGTTTCAGGTCATTTAGCTGACTGGAAATTTTCACCTACCGATGCAAGAGTAGAAGAGGGAAAACTCTTTGGACTTGGTGCGAGTGACATGAAGGGTGGCGATGTTGGGAATTTACTTGCTGCTGCAAGTTTTATCGGTCAAGATTTAAGTCAAGATATTTGGGTCGTTGGGACGGCTAACGAAGAGCTCGACGGGAAGGGTTCAGAAGATTTTGCGCGATATTTCAGTCAAAATTGGTCTTATGAGTCTGCTCTTTGTATTATTGCAGAACCTACTGATTTAGAGAAGATTTATATTGGGCAACGTGGAAATCATTTTATGAAGCTGCATTTTTTTGGAAAGGCTGGTCATGCTTCGGTACAAGAGCATTTTCAAGAAAGTGCTTTAGGTGATGTTACTTATTTTTTGGCAAATATTGAACAGATTTTTGAAGAGTTGAAGACTTATAAAAATAATCAGCTACATGTGCCGACTTTTGTTGTGACATCTATTTCTGCCGGTGACGAGAAGTCTCCCAATAAAACAGCTGATTTTGCTGATCTGGTTGTTGACTGCCGATTGACACCTGAACTGGAGTTAGTTTTTGAACAAGTAATGACTGATTTAGCGGCCAAATATCATTTTACTTACGAGGATATTGTGACACCTGTTTTATCAACTTTGACGGATAATCAAGCCCCCTTTATCCAATTGCTGACTGACTTATCAGGACGCAAACGACAGGGGCCTCAGGCTCTAATGACCAAGGATTTTTTGAAAATGTTGGAATCAGAACAGTTGTTTTTGGGCCTGGTCAGCATGACCAATGTCATATTGCTAATGAGTATATTCTATTGGAAAAACTAGAGAAGCATATTGAAATTTTACAATCATTCATCAAAAAAATGCAAGAAATTTACTGACAGAGCCGTTTTAACTAAAAAAATTACTGACAAGTTCTGTCAGTAATTTTTTTAGTTAGTTTGTTCAGCTGCTTCATCAACGATAAAGGTGAACTGACAAGTGGTTACTTTCTTACCATCAACATAAGCTGCGGCATCAGCAGTTCCTACTTTTCCACGGAACTTTGTAATTTCAAATTCAAGTTTCATGACATCACCAGGAGTCACTTTTTGGCGGAATTTCGCCTTATCAATTGCTCCAATGTAAGCCATTTTCCCTTGGAATTCTTCTTTTTTAAGAATCAAAATTGAACCTGCTTGAGCGAGTGATTCAAGAATCAAAACGCCAGGGAAGGTTGGATTTCCTGGGAAATGTCCATTGAAAACTTCTTCATTGATTGTTACATTTTTAGTGGCAACAATTTTATTTTCAGAAATTTCATCAACGTAGTCAATGAACATAATAGGATAGCGGTTCGGAATAACTTCCATCACTTCTGTAGCAGTCATAGCGTATTTTTTAGTCATTTTTTATTCCTTTTCTTCTTAAAAATTAATGAAAAGCCCGAGTAATCAGGCGAAAAGAGGCGTCACTCTAACTTGACAGTTCAAGATTTTTAAGTTAAAATTTTATGTATCAAGTATTTTGATATACAAAACCTTTTACAATTAATATTATCAATTTCTTGTGAGAGTGTCAACTTTTTTATATGAGTTGCAAAGGTAAAGAGATTAAATTTTTCTTTTTTTATTTATTAGTCGCTGAAACCTTATTATTTTAAAGAAAAGGACTTATTTTATTTATGTTTTTAGAAGGTAAAAAAATTGTTATCATGGGCGTTGCTAACAATAAATCTATTGCGTGGGGCTGTGCCAAAGCAATGAAAGATCAAGGCGCAACATTGATTTATACTTACCAAAACGAACGAATGGAAAAACAATTGGCCAAATTGGCTGAACCAGAAGATTTGCTCATCGAATGTGATGTGACTTCTGATGAATCTATTCGTCGTGCTTTTGGGACAATCGAAGCGCGTGTTGGTAAAATTGACGGGCTTGTTCATGCAGTTGCTTACTCTAAAAAAGAAGAGCTTGGTGGAAATGTCACAGATATCTCTCGTGATGGTTATGCACTTGCTCAAGATATTTCAGCTTATAGCTTACTTGCTGTTGCTAAAGCAGCGAAACCTTTGCTTAAAAAAGGTTCTGGTATCGTAACCTTGACTTACATGGGTTCAGTTCGCGCCATTCCTAACTACAACGTTATGGGAATTGCTAAAGCTGCCCTTGAATCTACTGTTCGCTATCTTGCTGCTGAAATGGCACATGTGGGTGTTCATGTTAACGGGATCTCTGCAGGAGCAATTAAAACACTTGCTGTTTCAGGAGTTTCAGGTTACAAAGATTTGATTAAAGAATCTGACAGCCGGACAGCTGACGGTGTTGGTGTGACAATCGAAGAAGTTGGTCAAACAGCTGCCTTCCTTGTTAGCCCACTTGCTTCAGGTGTCATTGGTGATATTGTTTATGTTGATAAAGGGGTTCATTTAACATAAGACAAATATAAAAAAATACTGACAGAAATTCTGTCAGTGTTTTTTTATATCTTTTACTAGCCAAGAATCATGAATTTCTTGATGAATTACTGTTGATGAGCCTGTCAGTAAATTTTTTATTTGCATTTTCCGATGAGGAATCATGAAAAAGGGCAGGTGATTTGGTGAGAAAAATCGGACAGCAGCGGTTTCTTCTCCGTAATCAATAGAATGTCCACCGATGATTCTTCCGGAAAAAATATACTGATGGTCATCAAGTTCGGGATTGAAGTAAATTCCTGATAAATTATCTAGTTTAATCTTGAAGCCTGTTTCTTCAAAAGATTCACGAATGGCAGCTTCTTCAATTTTTTCGGTAAGTTCGACACGACCACCCGGTAAATCCCAGAGTGGAAAATCTCGACGTTTGACTAATAAAATTTTATCTTCATCATTTTGGCAAATGACAAAAGCACCTAAAGTTTTCATGAGTTCAGTCTAGCACAAAAGAACTTTACTGACAAGTCAGTCAGTTCATACGAACAAAAAAATATTGAATAGAGAAATAAAAAATCACTGACAGAAATTCTATCAGTAATTTTTTTATATCTGTCAGTAAAATTTACTTACGATTTTGTTTACCAGCATTTCGTCCACCAGATTTACGTTCTTTTTCATTGCGTTCACTTGTGATAGCTTTGAAATTTTCTTGAACAGAAGTAGGGGTAACATCTTTGATGCCTTCGTCATTAATTTTTGGAGGATTTTTAGTAAATTCCTCATCAATACGACGGCGCATTCTTGGTTTCATGATAAAGGTAATGATGACTTGTTGAATCACAATTACAAAACCACCAACTGCCCAGTAAAGTGCAACACCTGCAGGTGACATGAATGAGAAGACAACAATCATTGCTGGACTCATAATCAACATGGCCATTCCTGATTTCTTTTGTTCAGGAGTCATTGACAAGGTTGAAATCCATGTTTGAATGAAGTAGAGTACACCAGAAATAATTACCAAGACAATACTAGGATGTCCTAAAGGAATACCATAAAATGTTGAACTTGAGATTCCTGTTGTGTAAGCTGCTGCATTGTAGAGAGCAATGAAGAAAGGCCACTGAATAAGCATTGGTAAGCAACCGATAGATGAAAGCATATTAATGCCATTATCCTTTTGGGCGGCCATCAAGGCTTGTTGTGCTGCCATTTTTTCTTCAGGCGTTTGGGCTTTTTTCAATCGTTCTTGTAAAGGAGCAAACACAGGAGCGAGATAGGCCATTTTTTCTTGCATATAAGTTGATTTGTAAGCTTGATTCAAACCTAATGGCAAAATGAGGAAACGGATAATCAAAGTGACGAAAATGATTCCCCAACCATAACCAAGATGTAAATTATTGGCGAATAGGTCAACAAAAGCAGACATGGGACGAACCAAAAGATTGTAAGTAATCCCATGAGTAGCCGCTTCCGTTGGAACACGGACTCCATCAACAACGTGTGTTTGCACACAACCAGAAAGGAGTAACAATCCGGCTGTCATTAAACCAGTCAATGTTAATTTCTTTTTCAAATTTTTCAATATAAGTTCACCTTCTATAAATTAAACATACTTACCTATTTTACCTAAATTCTTTGTTAATTTCAATAGGACTAAAGAATGAAAACCTATTCTGTCTTTTTTAAATTTCTGAAAGTACTTTCTGATAGAAAAGAAAAAAGCTGTCATTAATGACAACTTTTTATCAATCGAAAATTAAGCTTCTTCCATTGCAATAATTGCTTTGAGGATGGCAGCAGTTTCTTTCCAGTCACGAACAGTGATTGTTTCAATTCCCATTTGGACAACTGGATAATCATTTCCACCAGGTTGAGTCATGTCACCAAAGTAGAGGATTTCTTCTTTAGTTACGTTGAGTTCTTCCATCAAATGATTCATTCCAAATTCTTTATTTTGACCAGGAACAAAACCGTTAATTGTTGTTGTTCCGGCAACTTCAAATTCAAACTCTGGAGCATATTGGCTAGCCAATTTAGCGATTTCATTACGTTTTGTCATGTCTGGGTCCCAAGCTTGTTTAGCTTCAACCCCAGCTTTTTGACCAATTGCTGAGTAAGCAATCATTGATTCACGATTTTCATTAATTTCATCACCAGGAAGAAGAACAGATTCGTCCCAATGACCAAGTTCTTTAGCTGCTTTTTCAAGTGCTCCCATAATGGCATTGGCTTGTTCGTCAGTTAAAGCATAATTGAAGACTTGTTTCCATTCACCAGCTTTGTGAGCATAATATTGAGTTCCTTGAGCAACAAACAAATGGAAATTATCCAAATTTGCAGATTCAGGCAAGTTATTAATAATTTGAATCAAAAATTGATCATATTTTTGCCCTGAAATTGGAGCGATAATATATTTTTGAGACAAAGTCGCCAACAATTCAGCCATTTCAGGGAAAATCGGCATTTTTGGTTCATTGAGTGTGTTATCAATGTCGAAACTTAATATTTTTTTCATAAGTTTTCTCCTATTTATTTTCTTATCAACGCTTACATTATAACATTTTTTTAATAAAAAAAACAATCTAATCAAAATAGATTGCTTTTTGAAATCATGAATTATTGCGAGCCTTAGTGAGAGCAGGGACAATAGCAGTGGTTAAAATCACAGCAATAATCACTTCTGTCAGTGAATTTGTCGCAACAATGGCACCTAAGAGGTAACTCAAAGACCATTTTAGAGTTGAGCCAAAGAATAAGAAAATCGATGTCAAAACAAGAACGGTATTAGTAGCAGTTCCGGCAAAGGCAGCCAAGCCAGCACCCAAACGATTATTTGCTATTTTATAAACAAAATAAGGGAGGATACCTACTAAAATTCGAGGAATAAAAGCGATGAATAAACCCCAAGGTGAGCCATGGTGTGTTCCAATCACAGGCTGAAATGGGCTAAATAAGAAACTTGTTGGAGTGGTCACAATCGTTGCCGTAACAAAAGAGATTAAACCCCAGACCAAACCAAGAAAGGCGCCTTTACGCCAACCTAAAATGATTGAGCCAATGATTACGGGAAGATGTAGAAGCGTTGGTTTTACCGGAAAGGGCCAGACGTTAATCACAAACTGAGTAAAAAGCTGGACAACAACCATAATCGCAATAAAAATGGCTAAAATTGCCACATCAGACGCTTTTGATTTTTTCATAAATACCTCATTTATTTTATAAAGAATTTTTTAAATCCGAGATAATGTCAGGTAAGTCGGCGAGAGCTCCCTCACCAAAATCTCCACAAGCGAGTAAAGATTTTTTCGGTTGAATCATATTATAATCTATTTTTTTAAGAATCTCAATGTTTTTTTGAGTTAGAGGATGTTGATACATTTTAGTATTCATGGCTGGCGCAAAATATTTTGGAACAGAGGGTTCAAGTGCAAGGGCAACAGAAGTCACAATATCATCAGCACGCCCTTGAGCCAAACGACTAATTGTATCAGCCGTTGCTGGCGCAACAAGAAAAAGTTCAGTGTTTTTAGCTAAATCAATATGATTAACCAATTCAGGACGTTCCTCGTCCATAATATCTAAATGAACTTTATTTTTTGACAGAACTTGCAAAGTTAAGGGGGTGATGAACTGGGTAGCACTTCTTGTCATTAAGACTGTCACATGATGTCCCTCTTTTGTCAGTAATGAAGTCAAATCAGCCGCTTTATAAGCTGCAATTGAACCTGTTACCGCAAGTGTAATTTTAGTCATTTTTTAATTCCTCCGATATTTTTAAAAGACTGTCAGCAATTTCTGATTTTGTATCTAAAGCAGTTACTTCATTTTTACTGACCAAAAGTGCTTTGTGCTTTTGACCTTCAATATTTTTTAAGTCATTAGCAAGGATAAAATCAGCCCCTGTTGTCAGTAATTTTTCTCTAGCAACATGAAGAAGTTCAGAATTTTCCACACCTACCAACAATTTAAAGCCGAAAAGTAAAACTTTAGGATTCCATTTTTTGATATAAGAAATAATCTTTGGCGTTTTTTCTAAGAGCATGATTTGATGATCAGATTTAGAAGAAATTTTCCCAACCTGCTCAGGACGGTAATCAAGAAGTTCATCTACAGAGAGGCTTCCAGAAAAATTTTCAAGTCCAGTCATGTATACTGGTCGATAGTCACTGACAGCCATACTGTGGATAACCACATCCATTTTAGGAACTAATTTTTCCATTTGCTGATAAAGGTCTTTGGTTCCTTCAATTGGAATATGAGTAAGATGAGCATCATTTTCTGGGAGAACTGCCTGTAATCCAGCCAATAAAAAGACTTCATGACCGGCCTGTAAAAATTTTTCGGCGGCTAATTTACCAAGACTTCCTGTCGCAAAATTACTGATGCCTCGAACCTCATCAATTGGTTCTGTTGTTCCACCAGAAGTAATCAAAACTTTCATTTTTCACCAGTTTCTTTTAGAGTTGCTTTCATTTTATCCTATTAAAAATGTTTTTTCAAGAGAAGTTTATTTACTAAAAAAATTACTGACAGCTGATATAAAAAAGCCATCATTTACTGACAGCTTTTATTGACTTAAAAGAAAGCTTATTTCTTTTTTTTCATTTCTCCACCTTGATAAAGCATTCCTTCTGGAAGGTCATTAAAAATGACATGAATTCCAGAAGTAGGTGCTCCAGCATGTTTTGAGATTGTTTCAGTAATCTCTTTGGCAATCGCAGCTTTTTGCTCTACTGTGCGACCTTCAAATAATTCAACATGGACATATGGCATAATAAATTCTCTTTTCTATAGATTATGACCATATTTTACCATAATTAAATAGAAAAAAACCTAAACAATCAAAAATAATATTTTTACCGTTTGCAGGACTTCTCAGAACTATGTTAAGATAGAACAAAGTATTCTTAAAAATACTAGATAAGTGAAATCAAAAATTGAAATCGAGAAGAAATAGAGAGTAAAAATATGTCTTTAAAAGGATTAACAAGTCTTGAGGTTGAAGAACGAATTCGCCAAGGGAAGATAAATAAAAATATAGATGAGACGGATCGCCCTGTTTGGGAGATTGTAAAACGCAATACCTTTACATTTTTTAATTTGATTTTTGCAGTAATAGCTGTCTTAATCAGTTTAGTTCAAGCATGGAATCAGCTTATTTTCCTTCCAATAATTGTCATTAATACAATTGTCGGAATTTATCAAGAAATCAAAGCCAAACGATATTTGGACCAAATGACCCTCCTACACGCGCCGCAGTCCACAGTGATAAGAAATGGTAAACAAGAAAAGATTGCCTCAGATGATTTGGTTGAAGAAGATATTATCATTCTTAAAACAGGAAATCAAATTGTTGCTGATGCTCGTATTGTTGAGGGAAGTATCTTTGTCAATGAATCTCTTTTAACAGGTGAAGCTGACGAAATTGAAAAAAATGTTGACGATAAGCTTTTGTCAGGAAGTTTTGTTGTGTCAGGAGAAGCAAAAGTAATTTTAGAAAAAGTTGGGAAAGATTCCTACATTTCTAAATTAACAGAGCAAGCAAAGTTGGTCAGTCATGGCGAAGATTCCGAAATGCTTCGAGCACTCAATAAATTATTAAAATGGGTCAGTTTCATTATTCTGCCAATTGCGGTCATCTTATTTACTCAAAATTATTTTGTCAATCACAATACCTTACAAACTAGTGTCGTGGCAATGGTAGCAGCCGTCATCGGAATGATTCCAGAAGGGCTTTATCTTTTAACTACCATCGCTTTAACCCTCAGTAGTGTAAAGTTAGCCCGTAACCAAGTGCTATTGCACAATATGAAAAGCATTGAATCCTTGGCGCGTGTTGATGTTTTATGTGTCGATAAAACGGGAACAATCACAGAACCCAGAATGTCAGTTGAGCAAGCATTTGTCAGTCCTAGTAGTGAGATGAATGAACAAAAATTTATGGGCGTTTTATCTAACTATATTTCCGCAAATACCGATGATAATGACACAATGAAAGCCATTCGAGAATTTATGCTTGCAAAAGGTGATCTTCAAAATCAAATGACAGGCGTCAAAAAGATTATTCCATTTTCATCAAAGGTAAAATATAGTGCGGTTTGTTTTGAAAATGAAAGTTATCTTTTAGGGGCGCCAGAGATTGTTTTAGGAAAAAATTATGAAAAAATTAGTTCTGAAATTAATCATCTCTTAAAAGAAGGATTTCGTGTTCTAGTCTTAGCAAGAACAGAAGAAAAAAACTATGAACAACTTAATTTAGAAACTCAAGCCTTAGGTTATGTTGTTCTAGCAAATCCTATAAGAGAAAATGCTAGAGAAACTTTCAATTATTTTGCCCAACAAGGTGTGAATATCAAAGTGATTTCAGGTGATAACCCACAAACCGTGTCCGCTGTTGCTAAAAGAGCAGGAATTATGGGAGCAGAACACTTTATTGATGCTAATCTTTTGAAGACCGAGGAAGATTTAGACCAAGCGATAGAAAGCTATACTGTTTTTGGACGAGTGACTCCTGACCAAAAGCGCCGTCTTGTACAAGCTCTCAAACGTAAGGGGCATACAGTCGCGATGACGGGAGATGGCGTTAACGATATTTTAGCTATGAAGAGTGCCGATTGTAGTATCGCTATGGCTTCAGGAAGTGATGCTGCGACCCAAGTTGCACAAGTGGTTTTACTCGATTCAGATTTTGGTCACATGACCCAAGTTGTCACTGAAGGGCGTCGTGTGGTCAATAATGTTCAGCGCTCAGCCATCCTTTTCCTTGTAAAAAATCTTTTTTCAATCATTTTAGCGATTATCTCAGCAATCTTTGTCTTCACTTATCCCTTACAAGCCTCACAACTTTCACTCATTAGTTTATTCACCATTGGGATTCCAGGATTCTTACTCTCTTTAGAAGAAAATGATAAACGGATTGAAAAAGACTTTATTAAAAATGTAATCCTAAAAGCACTGCCAGCCAGTCTAACAGAAATTACGGCCGTCTTAGGGGTTGTTATTGCTGGAGCCGCATTTAAATTGACCGCATCAGAAATATCGACATCGGCTGTCATTCTATTAGCCGTTGTAGGTTTCATGATTTTAACAAAAATTAGTGCTCCACTGAATCGATTTAAAATGGGGATAATTATTTTTAATATTGTTGGGATAATTCTCTCAGGTTTTATTTTTAACTCTCTCTTCTCTATCAGTAAAATTTCGTTAGATAGTTTCGTTCTTGTTGCCCTTCTCTCTCTCTTTTCTGAATCATTATTTAGAAACTTTGATTCACTTCTAAAAAAATATTTTAAGTAAAAATAAAAGCTCAAAAAAATAGAAAGAAAAAATGGAAGAAATCAGTCAATCAAGAAGAACACCCGCCTTAATTGAAAAATTAGTCGTACTTTGGGAAAAATCCGTTGAAGTTAGTCATTTATTTTTATCAACTGAAGAAATAAGTGAAATAAAAAAATACGTTCCACAAGCTCTAAAAGAGATTAAACATCTTATCATTGAATCAGACAAAAAAGGAAAACCAATCGCCTTTATGGGAATTTATGAGCATAAACTTGAGATGCTATTTGTGAATCCAGACGATATGAATAAAGGATTAGGCAAAAAATTACTTGAAGAAGCGATTAGTCATTATTTAGTAAGAGAACTTACAGTAAATGAACAAAATCCCCAGGCAAGAGCTTTTTATGAGTATATGGGATTTAAAATTTACAAAAGAGAAGCTATTGATAAACAAGGGCAGCCCTATCCAATTCTTTACATGAATTTGGTTTGAAAAAAATACTCACTTAAGTTATTAGTGAGTATTTTTTTATTAGTTCAAGGATTCTTCCATTGCTGTGCTTTGAGTCTAAGAAAGGTAGAAAAGTGGGAGCAAACAACCAGAAAATATTATATCTGCTTTATATTACAAAAATGTAAGTAGTAATCAAAAGAACTGATGTTAGAATTAAAAAGTAGAGAAAATCTATAAAAAAATATCACTAAAGGAAAGATATAAATGAAAAAAATATTAATAGCGCTAGTAATTTTGGTACCAATTGCCATCACCGGATTTTTCGGATATAACTATTTTCAAAAAAATATAGCTCACGTACACGGGATTATCATGTACAGTGATAATAAAGAAGAAATGGACTCTAAGTTAGAAACTAATAAAAAGAATATAGAGAAAAGCCTAACTGTAGAGGGAAAATACAGTTCAAAATCAGATACATTAGTCTTGAACACACAAGCAGCCAATAAATTAATGAATCAAGGGGCATTTAATCATGTTACGAAAAAAGGGGAAAAGGCTAGTTTTAAGAAAGTCAAAAAACTATCAGCAGAACCTGCCTTGTGGACTTCTAAATCGGATACTTCTGTGACCGATGATAGTGGGAAAATAATTGATTCTAAGAGTAAAGATTACATCGTTTTAGGAGAATATAGCGCGACTTCTAAAATACTAATCCTTGATAATGAAGATTATCAAAATTTTGATGCTAAAACAGAGTATGTCAGTGTAATAAAAGAAAAACGCGACGCTGACAAAGCACTTTTGAGCTATAAGACAAATGGATCTATCCCTTCACACATTTTTCATTATGGAGAATAAACTGGATAATTAAAGCGCAAATTTATTTGATCACTCATTTAAAAGAAGCGAGCGCAATCTTGGTTTTGTCCTAAGAGAATGAAAAGATGATTCTATTAACGAGTAAAATATAAAACAAAATAGTTAAAAAAGTCAGCTGAGGCTGACTTTTTTAGAGTATTAATCATTATGAAGTTTTACACTTATTGTAGACTTAGTTAGAGATTACCATGTACCAATGGCCTTGTCTCCATTGCTAATTCCTTTAGCTGCACCACCAGGCCAAAGTTCAATCCACTCACCATCGGCTAAAAGTCCTTCGAAACCATAGCCGCCAGTTGTAGAATCTGGAATAATTCTCTTATAATCAAAATCTGAAGGGCGATTGAGACTATCTAAGAGTTTACCATAGTTAATTTCAATTTTAATATCTGTCTCGTCACCAAACTGAAGGATTGTATTGGCAGGCAGTTTGAAATCAATTTGTCCTATGTAAGATGTGTTGATATCTTCTAAACTAAAATCAGTATAATCTGTGTGACCAGGGAGTTTATAAGAAGCAGTAATGACAGACTTGAGGTTGGCTCCACTATTCATTGAAGCAATAGTATTGAATTCTTTTGGAAGTTTTAAATTAAAATGTTTATCTCTTGCGATTCCCCAATCAAGTAGGCTTTCAGACTTATAATCAATGACTACCTTACCTGTTTCAAATCCTGCCCCCATATGATTTAATTCATAATTATACTGAATAAGGTTGATTTCTTCAAAAGTTCCTTTATCACCAATCACAATTCGAGGATTTGGTGTTTCGGCACTTGTGCTTTGAATGGTAGTGTTAGGTGAGACTACATCTGCTTGAGCAAGTTGGGCGCCAGTCGTGATTCCGATTGAGCCGAGAGCAAGGATAGAAGTAGTAATTAATGTAATTTTTTTCATTGAGGAAGTCCTCTTTCTTTATTTGATAAACCTAGTATATAGTAATTCTATAAGGAATGCAACCCTTTCCAAACAGTGGATGAAAGTGAATAAATATAAAAAATAGAGTATAAAAATACATGTATGTAATTTATAAACCTGATAAAGACAAGGTTCTGATGAAAAACAAGTGAAAAAACAATGAGAGGAAAATGAGTATTTTAACAAACATTCACATAATGATATAAACATTAAAGCAAAGTTAATTTATTTTAATCTAAAAGTAATTATTCTTTTAATAATCTTTCCAGAATTTTAAAATTATTGTTTGCTATTTTCTGAATAAGTGACTGCAATAATTTTAGAGACTGGTAATAATATTTATAAAGAATTATCTTTTAAATCTTAATAAATCCTATTTTAGAAAATACAAAATCAATCACTTATTATTTAATTAAGAAAGTCAAGAGAAAGGAGGGGTTTTTCATAAAATGCTCCTCTTTTACCTAAGGCTTTTCTACTTTTTTGAAGGGAATAAGACTTTAAATTCAGTATAGAAGTCTAAAAAGCACAAAAACTCAAGTAAAAAATCCACTTGAGTTTTTGTGTTTTAACATTATGTAGAAGATAGAAGTTAAATTTATTATTAGATATTATTTAAAGGGAACAGTTCCATTATCATTTGCTTTGACTGCTTCATCCCCATCACTAATTCCTTTAGCTGCATCACCAGGCCAAAGTTCAAGCCATTCGCCATCGGCGACAAGACCTTCAAAATTATAACCGCCGGTTTTAGAATCTGGAATAATTTTCTTATAATCAAAATCTGAAGGTCGATTGAGACTATCTAAGATTTTACCAAATTGAATTTCAATTTTGATATCTGTCTCATCACCAAGATGAATTATTGTAGTGGCAGGCAGTTTGAAATCAATTTGTCCTACATATTCTGTATTGATATTTTCTCGACTAATTTCAGTATATTCATTATGACCAGGTTGTTTATAAGAAGCCTTAATGAATGATTTGAGAGTTTCTCCATTCGACATCGATGCGATAGCATTAAATTCTTTTGGAAGTTTCAAATTAAAATGTTTATCTGTTTCGAATCCCCAATCAAACAGACTCTTAGATTTATAGTCAATCACCATATTACCTGTTTCGAATCCCACACCCATATGATTTAATTCATAATCATACTGATCAAGCATAATTTGTTCAAAAGTTCCTTTATCACCAACTACAATCCGAGGACTAGGTGTTTCAGAAGTTGTACTTTGGATAGTAGTGTTAGGTGAGACTACATCTGCTTGAGCAAGTTGGGCGCCAGTCGTGATTCCTATTGAGCCGAGAGCAAGGATAGAAGTAGTAATTAATGTAATTTTTTTCATTGAGGAAGTCCTCTTTCTTTATTTGATAAACCTAGTATATAGAAAATTCATAAGGAATGCAAACCTTTCCAAGTTAATGAAAACAGTGAATAAATATAAAAGTTAAGGAATAAAAATACAATGTCGTATTCTAGAAATCGTACAAACAAAGGAATTTAGTTAAAATAAAATAAAAGTATTATGAGATTAAAATAAATATTTTAATAAACTTCTACATAATGATATAAACATTAAAATGAAATTAATTTATTTTAATTAAAAAGCAATACTTTTTTTCCTCGTCTATTATTTAATAGTCCTTTATTTGATTGCGATTGATCGTTAACTAGAATCAATGAATAAGCTAAAGAAATTAATAATTTTAAGTAGCATAGAACAGTAGTTAATTTGGTGCTCGTTTTTATTAAAGCAAGGAGGTAAAATACAAATGAAATATGATATAATTTAGAATGTATTTAGACTTACAAGGACTAAAAAAAATATTTTTGGCGGGGGCTGAAGATAAAAATAATAAAAGGGAAAAGTAATGGCGCAATTATATTTCAAATATGGGACGATGAATTCAGGAAAATCAATTGAGATTTTGAAAGTGGCTCATAATTATGAGGAACAGGGCAAGCCAGTTCTATTGATGACATCAAGCCTAGATACCCGTGCTGGTGTTGGAACAGTTGCGAGTCGGATTGGTATGAAAGCAGAAGCTATCGCAATTGATGATAAAATGTCTGTTTTTGATTATGTGAATAGCCTGTCTGCTAAACCTTTTTGTGTCTTAATTGATGAGGCACAATTTTTAAATAAAAAACATGTCTATGATTTTGCGCGAGTAGTCGATGAATTGAATGTTCCAGTCATGGCCTTTGGTTTGAAAAATGATTTTCGTAATGAACTTTTTGAGGGTTCTAAATACCTGCTTTTACTTGCTGATAAAATTGAAGAAATTAAAACGATTTGCTGGTATTGTAGTAAAAAAGCGACGATGGTTATTCGAACAATTGACGGTAAACCAGTCTATGAAGGTGAACAGTTACAGATTGGCGGAAATGAAACTTATATTCCGGTTTGCCGGAAGCATTATTTTAAACCAGAAATCTAGGAGGAAATAGATGTTTTATCATTTTAAAGGAACAATCACAGGGGAAGATTATCAAAGAATTCTCGGACAAATGACTAAGCGAATGATGCTGGTTTTTTCAGGAATCATGCTTGTTTTTTTAGTTGTTAATTTGTTGATGAGTCAAGGACAATGGATTTGGTCAGTCGTTTCTGCACTGCTTGTGCTTGTTTTAGGGAATCTTTTTTTACATTGGCAACTGAAAAGCCGTTTTTTGAAAAATTTTAAGCCACAAGAACTTGACATGTATGTGACAGAGGAACAAATTAAAGCTCAAATGAATGTACGAAATGTTGAGATTTTTTCAGACCGTGTTCACTTTTTTCAAGGAAGAAATCAAGTGATGATTTTTAAAAAGGACATGCTACAAGATGTGACACAATGGGATTCTTTTGTAAATATGGCAAAAAATTTACCATTAAAAACTAAAAAATAATTAAAGGAAATAAAGAAATGTTTGATCAGTTAGAGTCAATAGTTGGAAGATATGAAGAATTGGGTGAGTTATTATCTGACCCAGAAGTAGTTTCGGATACAAAGCGTTTTATGGAATTATCACGTGAAGAAGCAGATTTACGGGATAAAGTGGCGACTTATAATGAATACAAGAAAGTCCTTGAAACAATTTCTGATAGTGAAGAAATGCTTGGTGAGGGTGGACTTGATGATGAAATGAAAGAAATGCTCAAAGAAGAACTTTCATCAGCAAAATCACAAAAAGAAGTTCTTGAAGAAGAAATCAAAATTTTACTTTTGCCTAAAGATCCAAATGATGGTAAAAATATTATTTTAGAAATTCGTGGAGCTGCTGGTGGGGATGAAGCGGCGCTTTTTGCGGGTGATTTATTAAATATGTATCAACATTTTTCTGAATCTCAAGGTTGGAAGTTTGAAATTATGGAAGCGAATGTCACTGGTATTGGGGGTTATAAAGAGGTTTCAGCTTTGATTTCGGGTCCATCTGTTTATTCGAAATTGAAATATGAATCTGGTGCTCACCGAGTACAACGTGTCCCTGTAACCGAAACACAAGGGCGCGTGCATACTTCGACAGCGACAGTGCTTGTGATGCCTGAAGTTGAAGAATTCGAAATGACAATTGAGCAAAAAGATTTGCGCGTGGATATTTATCATGCGTCTGGTGCCGGTGGTCAGAATGTCAATAAGGTTGCCACAGCCGTGCGGATGGTTCACTTGCCAACAGGGATTAAAGTTGAGATGCAAGAAGAACGGACTCAGCAAAAAAATCGCGATAAAGCCATTAAATTGTTGAATACGAAAGTTTTTGATTACTATCAACAAATTGAATTGGACAAACAAAATGCAGAGCGTAAATCAACTGTCGGAACAGGTGACCGTTCTGAGCGGATTAGAACTTACAATTTCCCACAAAATCGTGTAACTGACCACCGAATTGGTTTGACTTTACAAAAATTGGATAGTATTTTATCTGGCAAAATGGATGAAGTGATTGATGCTCTGATTGTTTATGACCAAACGAAGAAATTAGAAGAATTAAATAAATAATGAATTTTGAATTTGAAGATTTTGTCATTCGAGAAGTTGGTCATGAACAACGGACGATGCAAACCTCAAAAAAAGTGAATAATGTCTTAACAGATGTGACGATTTTTCAGGTCAAAGGGCTAAATGAGTCTTTTGATTTGCTTTATTGTGTGGGAAAAAATGGGGATAGCTGGGTAGTTGCAGAAAAGATAGAGTCTCTTTCGCATCATTTGCACCGAGCACAAAGGACACGGATGTCCATTGAAAAATTTAAGGGAAATAATTACTGCCGCCTTTGGCAAGAAGTTAAAAAAGGTAAAGATTGGAGCCAAACTAAGAAAAGTTTACCTTTATCAGAGTTTGGTAAATACAGTAAAAACCCAATACGTAAGACTTTTTCAGAACTTGGAGCAAAGCTTGGAACTTTGGCGGAGCTGGTCGATGAAACAAATCAAAATCGAAAACAGTATGCCTTGCTTTTTTCACCTCAGGAAATAAAGGTTCCCCTATGTGCTTATCTTCTGACGAGAATTTCACCATTGATTTAGAAATAAAAGTAGTCAAAATAGAAGTTAGTTCTAAAATGAAACCTGTCAGTAGGGAGGAATTTAATTTTGATGAATGAGAAGAAAATTATGAATCAAACAATTGGAAAAATGTTAGTTCACGCGTCAGTTCGTGATTTTAAAGCTGAACCTTTGCCAGCTCAAACAAAAGATTTACTGCTAAAAGCAGCACAATCTGGTGCTTCGTCAAATTTTATACAGGCCTATTCAATTATTGAGGTAGCGGATGTTAATTTACGACGTGAAATTGCTAAAATTTCTGGTTCGGACGCTTATGTGAATCAAACGGGTGTATTTTATGTTTTTGTGGCTGATTGGTATCGGCAAGCTCAGATTTTAAGGGCGGAGAATAAAGATGTGAAAGCTCTTCGTAATATGGAAGCTTTGACAGTTGCCATTGTTGATACTACAATTGCTGCCCAGAATATGACAGTAGCAGCTGAATCTATGGGGCTTGGCATTTGTTATATTGGTGGAATTCGTAATGACACGTCTAAAGTGGCAGAGTTGTTAAATTTACCAGAATTGACACTTCCACTTTTTGGACTGACAATTGGTCTACCAAATAGCCGAAACGAAGTAAAACCACGTTTGCCAAAAGCAAATATTTTGTCAGTCAATGGTTATAATCATGAATCATTGACTGATTTAAGTACTTATAATGAGCAAACGGCAGAATATTATGCCAATCGCAGTCATCATCAAAAGTCGACAAATTGGTCACAGGAGATGAGTGATTTTCTTACGAATCCTCGTCGTGAGGACCTGGCAGATTTTTTGAAAAAACAAGGATTTACATTGGACTGATAAGTTGATAAAGCCTGATTTTATTGGGCTTTTTTGCTATACTTGAAAGAGTAATTTAAAAAGAGATTAGAAAAAATAAAAAGTCTTAGAAAGTGGAAAAGTATAATGCTTTGGATTGAAGCTGTGCGAACTTTGTCAGCAGATTTAGAAGAACCTTTTGAGTTAGAGTTTGTCTGGCGAAATTTACATGAACTTAATAAGTTATCTTGGTTGAATTTAATGCGTGAAAAAATTACTGACCAAGAGTTAAATTTACTGACAGAGCTATCAGAACGTTTGATTAAAAATGAACCCCCACAATATATTGTGGGCTGGGCAGAATTTTATGAATTAAAATTTAAGGTTGATGAGCGAGTGCTCATTCCACGTCCAGAAACTGAAGAATTAGTTGAAATGATTTTAACTGAAAATAACAATGATTCGCTGAAAATTTTAGATATTGGAACGGGCTCCGGAGCAATTGCAATTTCTTTAGCTAAAGCTCGGCAAAATTGGTCAGTAAAAGCTTCTGACATTTCACAAAATGCGCTAGAATTGGCGGCTGAAAATGCGAAAATCAATCATGTCAATTTGGAATTTATTCAATCAGATGTGATGGATGAACTTACTGACAGGTTTGATATCATAGTTTCCAATCCCCCCTATATTGCTTTTGATGAAACTTATGAAATGGATGATTCTGTCATTAAATATGAGCCTGATTTAGCCCTTTTTGCCAAAAATCAAGGTTTAGCAATTTACCAAAAAATTGCTGACCAAGCGGTCAACCATCTGACAGATGATGGAAAAATTTATTTGGAAATTGGCTATAAGCAAGGACAAGCTGTTCAAAAAATTTTTCAAAAAGAATTTACTGACAAAACAGTTAGCATTCATCAAGACATTTTTGGTAAAGACCGTATGATTAGTGTCAAATAAACAAGATCAAGTGAATCACTGAGAGCTCTCGATTTTCATTTCCAAGTGGTCAAATGTGACTTTTTAAGGGAGAAAAATGAATCATTTAAAATTTGAACAAGTATTTCAGCAAAAAAAAGATTTTTTACCAATATTATTATTAGCTGATGATGGTCCGCATTTAGAAAATTATCTGGAAAATGGTGATTTATTTACTCTGTCATTAAAAAATGGAAAGACCGTTGCTTGTGCTGTAGTCATAAAAAAACAAAAAAATACTTTTGAAATTGAGAATTTCGCTGTAGAAACTAGTTTTCAAGGACAGGGATTTGGTCAGCAAATGATGAAGCAACTTATCACTTATTTGAAAGAAAATTTAGCAGCTGATGAGTTCATACTTGGAACAGATGATGTTTCAGGGAATGTTGAATTTTATGAAAAATGTGGTTTTGAAATTACTCATATAATAAGCAATTATTTTGTTGAAAATTATGACCAACCCATTTTTGAAGGGAAACAGCAATTAAAAGATAAAATATATTTAAGAAAGAAGTTAAAATGAAAGTTGAAAATGATTTGCGTACGATGTCCTCTTTTTTGCAAGTGCAATTAAAAGATGTCAAAACTTTGGTTGAATCCAACAAGATAGACCAGGCTAAAGAAACTTTGAACTTTGTTCAAGGCGGACTCAATAATTTTGCTAATGAACTTGAAAAAGTTGAAGGTGGATTTTATGGTATTATTGGCTTTCTTTTTCGCCGTCCTTATAAAGTACCAGATGATTTGAAAGATATCAGAGAAAATCTTTTTATTGAAGCAAATAAACTGCAAAAAGATTTAGATAAACAATCAGAAAAAGAAAATAATAGTAAAAATCGAATGATAGCGAGAGCAGTAAAAGCGCTAAAAAATGGACAATTAGTGGTTTTACCAACTGAAACAGTTTATGGTTTATTTGCAGATGCCATGAATGAGCAAGCGGTCCAAAAACTTTATTCGGTTAAAGGACGTCCAACCGAAAAAGCTTTAAATATGAATGTTTCAAGTTTTGAAGATATTCTAAAATATTCCATCAACCCACCAGATTATTTAGGTAAAATTGTTGATGCATTTCTTCCTGGTCCTCTAACTATCATTTTAGAAGCTTCTAGCGAAGTTCCTGAATGGATTCATATTGGCAAAAGCACTGTTGGTTTTAGAATGCCCAACATAGCAGTGACCCAAAAAGTAATTAAAGAAGTGGGTGTTTTGGTTGGACCTTCCGCTAATTTAACCGGTTCTAAAAGTCCAAGTTTCTTTGCCGATTTAAGTCCGGAGATCTTGGGAAATGCCGCAGTCGCTGTTCAAGATGATAGCATCTATGGATTAGATACGACAATCATTGATTTAACGCAAGAAAAACCAAAATTATTACGTCAAGGGGCAGTAACTAAGGCAGAACTACTTAAAAAAGTTCCTGAACTTGGACAAATTGAATAAAATACGCTGAGAAAAAGTAATCTAAAAATTTCCGAACAATCTTTGGCAAGCTGAAGATTTCTAAGCCAACATATTTCAAAAAATGTGCTTTAGCCGATATAATAGTTTTAGAGTTAAAAGTTTGCTTGCGAAAGTAAATTATAATTTAACTGATTAAGTTTATAGCGTTTAAGACTATAAAATTCTACTTATATTTTTAAAAATATCCCCAATAGACATACAAGGAGAACGAATGATTTTTGATAAAGAAGATTTTGAAAGCTTTGACCCAGAATTGTGGGCGGCCATTCATGCTGAGGAAATTCGTCAGCAACAAAATATTGAATTAATTGCTTCTGAAAATATTGTTTCAAAGGCAGTGATGGCAGCACAAGGTTCTGTTTTGACGAATAAATATGCCGAAGGATACCCAGGGAAACGTTACTATGGTGGTACAGAAGCGGTTGATGTTGTGGAAAATTTGGCAATTGACCGTGCAAAAGAACTTTTCGGTGCAAAATTTGTCAATGTTCAACCTCACTCAGGTTCTCAAGCCAATGCTGCAGCCTATATGGCATTAATTCAACCAGGAGATACAGTTCTAGGAATGGATTTAAACGCTGGTGGTCATTTGACGCACGGAGCTTCAGTCAATTTTTCAGGAAAAACTTATCATTTTGTCCCTTATGGGGTAAATCCTCAAACAGAGCTTTTAGATTATGAAGAAATTCTTAAAATTGCTAAAGAAGTTCAACCTAAACTGATTGTGGCAGGGGCTTCTGCCTATTCACGTTTGATTGATTTTGCTAAATTCCGCGAGATTGCTGATAGCGTTGGTGCGAAATTAATGGTTGATATGGCTCATATTGCTGGTTTAGTGGCTACTGGTGCTCACCCCAATCCACTTCCTTATGCTGATGTTGTCACCACAACAACTCATAAAACTTTAAGAGGCCCACGCGGTGGAATGATTTTAACCAATGATGAAGTCTTGGCTAAAAAAATCAATTCCGCAATTTTCCCTGGAACGCAAGGTGGACCTTTAGAACACGTGATTGCTGCTAAAGCAGTCGCTTTTAAAGAAGCACTTGACCCAGAATTTGCCACATATATTGAACAAGTCATTAAAAATACTCAAGCAATGGCTGACGAGTTTGCTAAGGTTGATGGACTACGTTTGATTGCAGGAGGCTCAGATAATCACTTACTTAATTTGAAGGTCTTAGATCTTGGAATTAATGGGAAAGAAGCACAGGACTTATTAGATAGCGTTCATATCACGCTTAATAAAGAGGCCATACCAGACGAAACTTTATCTCCATTTAAAACCTCAGGAGTGCGAATTGGTGCGGCAGCGATCACATCAAGAGGATTTAAAGAAGCTGAAGCTCGAAAAGTTGCTCAATTAGTTTCTAAAGCCTTGGTTAATCATGACAACCAAGAAAAACTCGAAGAAGTTAGGAAAGCTGCTTTAGAGTTAACACATCAATTTCCATTATAATTTGTAAAAATTAGACAATAATTTTTGTCTAATTTTTTTATATTAAGTTAAATTTAAACGAGAAGTGTTATAATAGAACTTATATAAAAATGGCCGCATAAAAATATTGATATGGACTAGTGAAAAAATTAATTGAAGAGAATTAATTAAAAGTCGGTCAGAAAAATTTAGGTAAGTGATATGTTTAAAAAATTAATTGGATTAATAATGCTGATACTTCTTGTATTCGGTGGTTTTTACGTTTACCGTATGCACGAAAATGTGAAACATGTAATGTCTTATGAAGCAGAGGTTGAGAAAACCCTGAAAGCGCAAGGATTAAGCGGAGATACAAAGTTAGCGCTTGCGATTATTTATACTGAAACTAAAGGGAAACAAGTTGATATTATGCAATCAAGCGAAAGCTTGAATGGAAAAACAAATACTTTTTCCACAGAGGAAGAAAGTATCAAACAGGGGATTTCTAATCTTTCAAAGGTATTAGAATACGCATCAGAAAAGAAAGTTGATGCTTGGACGGGAGTTCAGGCTTATAACTATGGAAGAGCTTATGTTGATTATATTGCGGCCCATGGAGGCAAGAATACCATTGCTCTTTCAAAAGCATATTCCAAAGATGTCGTTGCCCCAAGTTTAGGAAATACGACTGGTGAGACTTATTATCATTTGACTTTTGATTCTTTATTTTACAACCAAGGAAAACTCTATTCTAATGGTGGAAATATTTTTTACGCCAAAGAAGTTGAATGGAACATGTTATTACTTGATTTGTTAAATTGGTAAAATGCTGTTTAGACAGAAGTTCACATCATTGATGTGATTTTTGTCGAACAGTATTTTTTTATAGTTGAATTATCAGAAAATTATATTATAATAGTGTTTAATAAATAATTTGAGGAAGTGAAATCGATGATTTATAATTTTGGTGCAGGACCCAGTGTACTTCCAAAGGAAGTCTTGAAAAAGGTTCAAGAAGAACTGTTAGACTTTGAAAAAAGTGGCATGTCAGTGATGGAAATTTCTCATCGCTCCAAATCTTTTCAAGAGGTCATTGATGAGGCGCAAAATAATTTGCGCGACTTGATGTCCATTCCTCAAAACTATAAAATATTATTTTTACAAGGCGGGGCTTCCACTCAATTCTCAATGATTCCGATGAATTTGGCTCTTGGGAAAAAAGCTTATTATGCAATCTCAGGGGCCTTTGGAAAAAAGGCTTATGATGAGGCAGTAAAATTGAGTCAGAACTTAGATTTTGAAGCAATCAGTTTGGGTTCAACTCAATCAGAACATTATAATCATCTTTTGAAAATTGATAAGTCCAAAGTTGATGAGCAAATGGCAGCTTATTTGCATATAACAACAAATAATACTATTGAAGGAACGACTATTTTTCCAGAAAATCTACCAGAAGTTAATTCTGTTCCTTTAATTACTGATATGAGTTCAAATATTTTGGCAGTTGATTATGATGTGAGTAAATTTGGTTTAATTTATGCTGGAGCTCAAAAAAATCTAGGGATTGCCGGTTTGACAATTGTCATTATTCGTGAAGATTTATTGAATCAAAAAGAAAGTCTTTCATCAATGATGGACTACCGTATTTTGGCTCAGAATGGCTCTATGTATAATACACCACCAACTTTTGCTATTTATTTGGCTGGTTTGGTATTCAAATGGGTCAAAGAACAGGGCGGAGTTAAAAAACTTGAAGCAATAAATCACCAAAAAGCTCGGATGCTTTATGATTTAATTGACCAGTCGGATTTTTATCAGAGCCCAGTTCTAAATGAAGCAGAGCGGTCGATATGTAATGTTGTCTTTACCAGTCCAAGTAAGGAACTGGATGCTTTATTTGTGCAAAAGGCCGAAGAAAAAGGTTTTAAATCAATCAAAGGTCATCGGTCGGTTGGGGGAATGCGAGCAAGTATCTACAACGCTTTTCCAATAGAAGGTGTGCTTGAATTGGTTAAATTTATGAAGGAATTTGAAGAGGAAAATAAATGACTTATCAGATTAAAACAATAGGAAATAATATTGACCAAGTTGCTCTGGATGAAGTTGGCGAACAATTTGCTGTCAATCAAGTACCAGAAAACAAAGCGGACGCTTTTATTTGTCGTGCCCAACCTTTTCATGATTATGAATTTTCAAAAGAACTGTTGGCCATTGGACGTGCGGGGGCTGGATTTAATAATATCCCGATTGAAAAATGCGCAAGCAAAGGAATTGTTGTCTTTAATGCCCCTGGTGGGAATGCTAATGCGGTCAAAGAGTTGGTCTTGTCAATGATGATTTTTGGGACCCGTAATTTGAAACCTGCCAATAAATGGCTGACAGGACAAAAAGGAAATGATAAGGCCATTGACGTTGCAGTTGAAAATGGGAAAAAAGCATTTTCTGGTTCAGAAATTTCTGGAAAAACTTTAGGTGTGATTGGTCTTGGAAATATTGGCTCAAAAGTTGCTAATGATGCACAGCGTTTAGGGATGAAAGTGATTGGTTATGACCCATATCTCTCAATTGAGCATGCTTGGAATTTGTCACATCATGTCAAACGGGTCAATGATTTGTCAGAAATTTTTGAGAAAGCAGATTATATTACGGTTCACACGCCAGCGACTGATGAAACAAAGGGAATGCTTAATTGGAAAAATTTATCAAAATGTAAAAATGAAGTGATTTTGCTGAATTATGCTCGAGATGAGATTTCAGATAAAGAAGCCATTCTTAAGGCGATTGATGAAGGGATTGTTCGTTTCTTTGGCACCGATTTTGGTTCTGAAAAATTTTATCATCACCCTCAAGTTTTTTTGACTCCTCATTTAGGGGGATCAACAGCAGAAGCCAGCTTAAATTGTACTCGGATGGCTCTTGATTCTGTTCAAACCTATTTGAAAACGGGTGAGATTATTAATTCAGTCAACTTTCCGCGTGTTTTGCAAGAGTTAAATACGCCTTATCGTGTGACCTTAATCAATAAAAATGTGCCAAACGTTGTGGCGCAAATTTCTTTAGCAGTTGCCGAAGAAAATATTAATATCGCTAACATTGTCAATCGTGGTCAAGGGGATTTTGCTTATACATTACTTGATTTAGATGAAAAAGACGAAAGAAAATTGGCGGCTTTGGTTTCGCGTTTTGAAGCTTCTGAAAATATTGTGCGTGTACGTTTAATTGAGAATCCAAATTTATTTTAAATTTGATCATAAATATTTTTGAAAGACAAGTAGGATAGAGGAAAAATGACAGTAAAAGGATTACTTGTGATGGATGTCGATAGCACCTTGATTGAGGAGGAAGTCATTGACCTCTTGGGAGAAAAAGCAGGCTTAGGTGAAAAAATCTCTGAAATTACGGCGGCTGCTATGTCAGGCGAGTTGGACTTTAAAGAAGCTTTGAAAGAAAGAGTCGCCTTACTCTCAGGGCTACCAACGACGATTTTTGATGAAATTTATAAAGAAATTCATTTGACAAATGGAGCGACTGGGCTGATTGAAACTTTACATGGCAGAGGTTGGAAAGTTGGTGTCGTTTCGGGTGGTTTTCATGAAATTGTGGATAAATTGGCTATAGATTTAAAACTAGATTATGTTTTTGCCAATCGGTTGGCTGTGCAAGAGGGTTATTTGACTGGCGAAACTTATGGAACGATTGTCGATAAAAGTTTCAAATTGGAAAGATTGAAGCAGTGGGCCAAGGAAAATAAGTTGAATTTGTCTGAGGTAGTCGCTGTTGGGGACGGGGCAAATGATATTCCGATGTTAAATGCTGCTGGTCTTGGAATTGCTTTTTGTGCAAAACCAGCGGTTAAAGCTGCTGTGGCTTATCATATTGATAAAAGAAATTTATTGATGGTTTTAGAACTTCTGGAAAAATATACTGACAAGCAATCGCTTATAAATTGATAAAAAAATACTGACGGAAAATCTGTCAGTATTTTTTTAGTATTTGATATTAAAATCGGTAAAATCAGGGAAACTTGTAGGACTCGACTCGACATAAGTTACTTTCGCAAAGGGAGAAAGACGACCTTTGGAAGATTTTTCGCCACGAATAAGGGCCGTAAATTCTTCTAATTTTTGGGAGTCATCAGTTTGGGCAAGGATACCAACGGTACCATCATCATTATTCCAAACACGACCTAAAATTCCTAATTCACGGGCACTTATAATAACAAAATAGCGAAAGCCGACTCCTTGAACTCGTCCAGAAACAATCATTTTTACTTTGAACATTTTAGCTCCTTTCATTCGTTAAATTATTGAGTGACTTGTTTATTTAAAACGTTTTCTTTTATTATAGCATAAGCACAAGCAAGATTGGCAAAAATCTGATAAAATAAGAGAATGGAAATCATCAGTTCAAAAGATAATAAAAAAGTTAAAGAAGCAAGAAAATTGCTGACAAAAAAATACCGTAAAAATTCATATCTCATCGAAGGATTTCATTTGTTGGAGGAAGCACTGAAAGCTGGTCATTCAATAAAGCAAATTTTTGTTGAAGAAAATAAACTGGATAAACTGACAGCAATGATTGGGTCTGAAAAATCACTGACAGACTTATCTGTAAATCTGGTCAGTAAAGATGTACTAAAATCTTTAGCTGACAGCGAAAGTCCACAAGGACTGATTGCTGAAGTGTCAAAAATTGAAGAAGTTATTGATTTTTCAGCATCAAAATTTTTACTTTTAGAAAATGTGCAAGATCCAGGAAATGTCGGAACCATGATTAGAACGGCTGATGCAGCCGGCTTTTCAGCTGTTATTTTACTTGGTGAAACGGCAGACCTTTATAGTCCGAAGGTTATGCGTTCAATGCAAGGATCAAATTTTCATTTAGCGATTGCCCGCATGAATGAAGAAGAATGTTTTGCTGCGCTCAAACAAGCAAAAATTTCAATTTTGACAACAACGCTATCAGCGAATTCTGTATCTTATAAAACTGTTGAGGAATCATCTTTTGCTTTGGTCATGGGCAATGAAGGAGCTGGAGTATCAGACTTTGCCGTGGAATCTGCTGATAAGCTTGTTCATATTGACATGCCAGGACAAGCGGAATCTTTAAATGTCGCTGTGGCTGCTGGGATTTTGATGTTTTCATTGTAAATTACTGATGAAAACCCTAGCATATTCGTAAGCGCTCAAGCGCTAACGACTATCCTATGACAGAAATTGATTTTGGCTCGTAAATACTAAAGAAACACCTATATTTGCTGATAGGGCTGTCCTTGCTGACGGACTGAACTTCCCCAGTAAAAAATAAAGCTGTCAATTCATTTTGACAGCTTTTGTGTCCTATTCTATTCTTTACAATTTTTACTTTGCATTTATCAGTGCTTTTTTAAAATCAATATCGCTGACGGAATCAGTAAAAGTGACTAATTCATCCCCGTTGCTTTTGTAAGTAATTAATAAACAAGAATTTTCTTCCGAAATAGCACCATGCCAATGATTGCTATTCGCTTTAATAGTAATCACTGTGTTAGAGGGTAAAAGGCGGGGAACGCTGCCTTCTTCTTGATAAATCATCGCTCCTTTAGTTACCAAAATGGTTTGTCCACAGGGATTTTTGTGCCAATTTGTTCGTGAACCAATAGGGAAAGTCAACTGTTCAACCATTGCAAAAAGATTGTCGTCTAAAATATTCAAATAAAAAGGTAAACCTGAATAAGCAGGTTTTTCGACTTTGTTTCCTTTATTAAACATTATTGACCTCCAAACTTTTTAAAAACTCGATTCACCAGAGGTGGAATTAAACGAGATAAAATGAGCAATAAAAGATAAACAATTGCCCAGGAGCGCAACCACAGGAACCATGGGAAATTTGTAAATCCAAGTTTGAGAATATTGAGATTGATATAAAATAAAGAAAACGAGATAATCATTGTTGTAAGAACAAAACTAATCTGTTTTTGTAAAAATGTGTGTGACATAAAAACTCCTTTGTTTTGTGATATACTCAGTATAAACTTTCAAGTGAACTTGAAGGCAAGTAAAAAAGATTGGATAGCATGTATAAAATATCAGAAGTCGCAAAGCAAACAGGATTAACGACTGCAACCTTGCGTTATTATGAACAAATTGGACTTTTACAGACGAAAAGAAAAACCAATCATTACCGAGAATTTGATGATTCTGACCTTGACTGGCTGAGATTTATCGAAAATATGAAAAAAACGGGCATGAAACTTTCTGAAATCAAATATTTTTCTGATCTCAAACAATTAGGTGCAAAAAGTCGTCAGAAAAGATTAGAGTTATTAGAAGAGCAGAAAGTAGAATTAATCGAAAGAATAAAAGAAATTGAACAAAGTTTGAATTTTTTAGAAGAAGCTAAAGCACTGACAAAAAACTGTTGATAGGAGAAAATTGATGACAAACTACATTGCAAAAATTGACCGACCAATTGGAACAATTCATCATGGGACAGTTTATCCAATAAACTATGGATACATCGAGGGACTTATCGCAGGAGACGGCGAAGAACAAGATGTCTATATTTTGTCCAATTTACCTGAGAATCAAAAAGCTCTCAAAACATTCACTGGAAAACGCATTGCTATTGTTCACAGAAAAGATGATGTTGAAGATAAATGGGTATTGACCAGTTTGGAAGAAAAATTTACAAATAAAGAAATCGAAAAGGCAGTCCATTTTCAAGAGCAATATTTTGATAGTGAAATTGAAATGGTAGAATAAAAAATTACTGACAGGTCAATGCGACCAAGCCACAAACTCACATCATAGATATGAGTTCAGCTTGTCCAAGAAGTCAGGTCGCTAAAGCAACCTCTCTATGGCAGAGTGAGCATTGAATCGGTAGATAAAAAAGCTGACAGAATTTCTGTCAGCTTTTTTTCATACTTGTCAGTAATTTTTATGTTTCAACATTAGTTAAAGTGAGCCGCTAAAGTTTCTGCAAAAGCTTCAAGATGGGCTTCGTCTTCATCTTCAGGTGACAAATCGACACGAACGAGCTCTGCTCCTTTAGTTGCCCCTGTTTTTTCAAATTGCGCTTCAAACATATCGACGCAGATACAGAAATCATCATAGAAAGTATCGCCTGAACCGAAACAACCGTAAATTTTACCAGATAAATCAACCTCAGCTAATTCTTCGTAAAAGTCAACAATTTCGTCAGGTAACTCACCGTCACCGTAAGTGTATGTTCCAACGATACAAAGATCAGCATCAGCCATATCATCAGCATCAACAGAAGTACATTCATCAAGTTCTACTTCAAAACCTAATTCTTCAAGTTTATCAGCGACAATATCGGCACAAGCTTCAGTATTTCCTGTCATACTTGCATATACAATTTTTGCTAAAGGCATTTTTCACTCTCCTATAAGATACAAGGAACGTATAGATTTTACGTACCAAGCTCAGTTAATTGATTAATATTTGTCTATCTATCATTGAGATAATTCAATTCAATTATAACAAAATTCAAGTGAAATCAAAGCTAAAAACTATGAATATTATTTCACGCTCTTCTTTTGTGAGAGGAATATTGCTGGAATAGCAATCACAATTAAAACAATTGAAGAGACAAGAAAACCAAGTTGATAACCATTAAGTGTCACTGCTTTTTCAACAGAAGTTTTTGCAGTCGCAATAACCGTGGGTGTTAAAGTGCTATGTAGAGCCGCTAATTGATGCAGTTTAGTCGTCATCTGTCCAGCAATTTCTGATGTTACAACCGCCGTAACAACTGCCGAGATAACGGCTGAGCCAAAAGATGAACCGACATTTTGAATGATTCTTTGACCTACTGATGCCCCAGGAATATCTTGTTTATCTAAACCAATGAAGATATCAGTCATCATTGGCATTTGCAGGCCACCAATTCCCATTCCGCGAATAAATAAAACCAGTCCTAACCAAATTAAATTAGTATTTTCTTAAACGAAAATGAAAGGAACCGTTCCTAGAAGGGAAATGGCAAGAGAAACAAGCACTACAGGTCTTGCTCCAAGTCGGTCAATCATCTTCCCAATCAAAGGGCGGGTTGCCATCATTCCAAGACCTTGGGGAATTAACATCAAACCTGCTTCAATGGCTGTAAATCCTTTGGTATTTTGGAAAAAGAGAGGAAGAAGAAGCATAGGACCATTAGAAGCAATTCCAGCTAGAAAAATTCCTATATTTGCTGCAGTAAAATGTTTAGATTTGAAAAATCTTAAAGGAAGAACGGTATTATTTTTCCGAATTTGATTATAAATTCCATAAATAATAAATAAAGCTAAACCAATGAGGACAAAAGTAATCATTTGACTATTGAAAAAATTTTTAGCATTCGTTGAACCTTTCATCATGCCATATATTAATCCAACAGAGCCCCCAGCAAGAAGAAGGGTACCAAACCAGTCCAATTTTGCTTTTGGATTAAAAGGTTTGAAAGAACTTAGATAAAAATGATTAAGTAAAACAGCAATAATAACAACTGGAATATTGACATAGAATATCCAATGCCAATTGGCTCCAGAAACAATAGCACCACCAAGAACAGGACCGATGATTGGGCCAAGAATAATCGGTGTAGAAACAACGGCCATTAACTGACCAAGTTTATCAGGAGGTGTAATTTGCATCAGCAAGGTGGTCATCAGTAAAGTAATGAAACCTGCAGAAAATCCTTGAACGGCTCGGAAAATGATAAAACTATCAATATTCCAAGCAATTCCCGATAAAAAACTAAAAAGTCCAAAACTAAGGAGAGACCATTGCATGACTTTTTTTCCGTCAATATGATTGACCACATAGCCACAAACAGGTACGGCTACAGCAAGGGCAAGCACATAACCTGTGATTGCCCATTGAATCATGTCAAGAGAGGTATGTAAATCACTTTGTAATTTGTTAATTGCAATATTGACCATGGTGGAGTCAAGCATGGGAGCAATTGCACCAACAACTAGTATCCAAGCATTTCGAGTCAACTCTTTTGGTAATTTTTCTTTTTTTGATTTTGCCATAATGGCTTCCTTTCTTTTCGCCTAAGCGAAAGCTAAGTCTTGATAAACTTAGGAAAATCTAAAAATTTCAATTAAGATACATTTTGTACCTTATTTACAAAAGATATTATAAAACTTAAAGTTTTATTTGTCAACAATAAGATTCTTTTTGTATCTAATTTTGGTTTTTGGTATTAGATAAGAATGATGATATAATATAAATAAGAAACAAGAGGTCTCTTATGCTTGAAGAAAAAGTAAAAAAAACGCCACCCCAATCTCGAAGAAGAGGAAGCGAACTTAAAGAAGCAATTTATAAAGCGGCAATTAATATTTTAGAAAATGAAGGTTATGAAAAAGTAACCTTTCAAAATGTTGCAAAAGAAGCAAAAACGACCCGAAGTGTACTTTATCGGTATTGGAATGATGTTTTTGACTTAATTTTTGAAGCCGTACGTTTTAATATTTCACAAAATCCTAAATGGCGTGGGAATGTCATTGATCAAGAAATCAATAAAGGAAGCTTACGGCAAGATTTGATTGAACTTTTAACTTTTATGAGAGAAAATTTTTTACTCTATCCTAAAGGTTTTCTAGCTTTCGTCTCATTTATGCAATCTCAAGGAAAAAATGTTCTTGAATCGACCGTTGGCAATGTTCTTCCAAGCAATCTGATTATCATGGAACGTTTACTAGCCAGAGCTCAGGAAAGAGGAGAAGCGCGTGAAAAAATTGGACAATCAGCCAAAGTTCTTCCTTTTCAAATGACTCGATATCATATGTTGCTTGAGGGCCAATCAATGAATGATGAACAAATCAAAGAATTGGTCGATGAAGTTTTACTTCCGATTTATATAAAAAACACCAAGTAATGGTGAATTTTATGGTAAAATAGAGTGTATTTATACTAAGCAAACTCGGATTGATTAGAAATAATTAATTGAATTGCTCAGCATTTCAAATCATTTTGAAAAGGCTCATGATTGTCGAAGAAAATTCTTATAGATACAGGCATAAATACTATCTCATAAGAATTCAGTAACCCCAGTAAATAGCTATTTATTTTTCGATGAAGTATGAGTCACTTCAAAATATTAATTTAAATAAAAAGAACTGAGTCTATTCTCAGGACTTTAGAAGGAAAGAATAAATTGATTACATTAAAATCTCAACGTGAAATCGAACAAATGGAACGCAGTAGTAAAATTTTGGCAGATATCCATATTGGTCTTCGTGATTTGATTAAACCAGGTATCGACATGTGGGAAATTGAAGAATATGTCCGCAAAGTTTGTAAAGAAAAAAATGTTTTACCTTTACAAATTGGTGTAGATGAAGGAAATTATAATCCCTTCCCTTATGCTACTTGTTGCTGCTTGAATGATGAAGTTGCTCATGCTTTTCCGCGTCATCAAATTTTAAAAGAGGGTGATTTGATTAAAGTCGACATGGTACTTGGCTTAGTTGAAGACGGCTCTGTTGATGTTTCAAAACTTGACTTTGATGATGCTGAGTCAATGGTTAAATATCAAGAAGAATTTCGTGGTGGAGTGGCCGATTCTTGTTGGGCTTATGCTGTAGGTGAAGTTTCTGAGGAAGTAAAAAACTTGATGGACGTTACTCGTGAATGCCTCTATCTTGGTATTGAACAGGCTAAAGTTGGAAACCGCATTGGAGATATTGGGGCAGCGATTCAAGAATATGCTGAAAGTCGTGGCTATGGTGTCGTTCGTGACCTTGTAGGACATGGTGTTGGCCCAACAATGCATGAAGAACCAATGGTTCCACATTATGGACGTGCGGGTCGTGGTCTTCGTCTTCGTGAAGGAATGGTTTTAACCATTGAACCAATGATTAACACTGGGGGTTGGGAAATCGATCATGATGGTGAACGAGGTTATGTGACTTTTGATGGAAGCTTATCTTGTCAATATGAACATCAATTTGTCATTACCAAAGATGGTCCAGTAATTTTAACTTCTCAAGGGGAAGAGCGGACTTATTAAGAAGTAAAAAAGGAAAAAGCAGATGAGAGGAAAGATGAAAAAAAGTCTACAAAAAATTGGTGAATTAACGACAACTTTCATGACTTTTTTCAAAAGTTCAGAAATGAGTCTATCCTCAATTGCCGTTGCTTATTATCTCTTGCTCGCAATTTTTCCTTTGGGCTTGATTATTGGAAATATTTTACCATTCTTACATATTGATACTTCAGGTTTATTGAGCTTTTTATCTGAGCAGCTTCCTAGTGATGTTTATCAAGGAATTGAACCAGTCATTAATAATCTCTTAAATCAAAGAAATACTGGATTACTTTCACTTTCTGTTTTGGCAGGTTTTTGGACCTTTTCAAGGGCTTTATCTGCTTTACAGATGTCGATGAATAAAGCTTATGAAGTTTTTAATCATCGCGATTTTATTGTCAGTCGAGTAATTGGTTTAGCTGCAGGATTTGCGATTTTACTCTTTCTCTATTTCTCAATTGTCCTTTCAACTTTTGGACAATTAATTTTAGAGCAAGTTCATCGTATTTTCGCTTTTGATGATCATTTGTACCGCACTTTGCATAATATGACCCTGCCAGCGATTGCTGTAGCGACTTTTTTGTCTTTGATGATGCTTTATTTTATTCTACCGAATGTCAAAATAAGAAAATTAAGATATACGATGCCCGGAACAATTTTTTCGACCTTTGTTTTAGTTTTTCTGACAAACTGGATTGCTAAGTATGTTAGTTTTGCTTTGCAACGATTGGATGACTTGAAGTTAATTGGGTCATTGGTTGTTTTTGCTCTGATGATTTGGTTTATTTTCATTGCCCGAGTTCTAATCATTGGTGCCATACTAAATGCTGTCTACCAAAAAACAAAAGTTGGTAAGATTGAAACACGTCGCGGTGAAATCGTTGAATTCATCAAGGAAATTAGAAAATAAAAAAATACTGACAGAAAATCTGTCAGTATTTTTTGTTCGCCGATTCAATGCTCACTCTGATCGCATTGAACTGTCAGTAGTTTTTTTAAAAAATAATTTTCTTAATCATTAATCTTTTTATCTTCTTTAAAGACAAAGAATTTTGAATAGAGATAGTTAATGACAATAATTAGAACTTGAACGACTAGATTGAGGCTAGCCACCATATTGTTTTTAGAAAGTCCAAAAAGGTTCATCAAAATATCTGGATGTTGGTCAATAAACCACCAGTTAATAAAAATAGAAACGAGCAAGAGAACAATCCGGCCAGAAGTAAAATTGATGAAATCACGTAATAAATTGGTTGATTGATGCTTAAATACAAAAAGTTTATTCGTGAAAAAAGCGAAAATAATACTTGAAGCTTGGGCAGCAGTTTCTGAGCCCCAGCCAGAATGCCATGCTTGCCAAGTTAACCATTTGACAAGAGCATAGACAGCAGTTGCCAAAACACCAAAAATAAGATATCTTACCGTTTCGGATTTTAAAACATTCATGAGTTTTTTCATGTCGTAATTATATCATACTCTTTTCTTAGACTCCACTAAAAATAGAATTTTCATAGCATGAGTAGATATTTCAAATAATGTAGGGAATAGGGTATAATAACAAAATAAATATAGTAATATAAATAAAAAGAAATGAGAATGGTTTTTGAATCAAATGATGAAAAAAATAATTGTTTTATTGCTCATCAGTGGCTTATTTTTGGTCACGCCTCATGCTTTTGCAACAGCAGGAGGATACCGAGGGGGAGGAAATAGAAGCACAAGAACTGGTGGTAATTTTGGAGGTGGAAACACTAACAGCGATTATCATAATACTGGTTCCAATAATTATAGCTCTAATTCTGGAACATCTAGAATGGGAAGAAGATATAGTAGGGGAAGGATTTGGGAGTGGCTGATTGTGCTTGTTGGTCTCGGACTTTATTTTGTAAGAAATAAAGTTAAACTTCCTTTTAAAAAAAGAGATTATCATCAAGAAAAGACAATAAATGATCCGGCTTTAGCACAAGGAATAGAAGAAATTTTTCTTAATGTTCAAGAAGCTTGGGATAAACAAGATTTACAAAGCTTATCACCATTTTATGGCGATCAATTGTATGAAAAGCATCAAAAAGTTCTTGAAAAAATGAGAAATAAAGGTCAGATTAATCATACGCGCAGTGCTATTTTAGATGGTATCACGCGTTATAAGGAAATAAAAGATAATCAATTTGAAGTTGACCTATATTTTGTAGCTATTGACTATCTTGTTTCTATTGATTCTGGTCAAATTATTTCGGGAAATAATCAATATCGAAGAGAATTTAAACAACGCTGGACTTTTAGTGGTCAAAAAGGAGCCCTTCGAGTTGAAAAAATGAGAGAATTTAAAATCTAACGATTATTTAAATTAGAATAGAAAGAAGAAAATGATTGTTTATCTATTAGCTTTATTAGCAGTTTGGAATCTTATTGTCTTTGTGTTTTATGCGGTCGATAAGTACAAGGCACAGCAGCACTTATGGAGAATTCCAGAGAAAGTTTTACTTGCTCAAGCACTTTTAGGTGGAGGGATTGGAGCACTTCTAGCTGGGCATCTCTGTCATCACAAAACAAGAAAATGGTACTTTAATCTTTCATGGTATCTGGGCCTACTTGTAGATGCTGTCCTCCTCTTTTTAATCATCAAATTCTTTGTTAATTAATAATGAAATTTCATTTTTTTAGAAAATAAAATGTGATTTTTGTCAGTCATTAATTAAGACAATCCATTGACATTTCTGACTTAAAAATGGCATAATAGAGGCATGCCTAAACAACGATTTTACTCATTTATGATTGGAACGGTTATTGAAGCTTGGATTTTCAGCTGGGCCTTCCTTTCTGCTTCGTGGTTTTTAGCCACATTTTTCGGCTTCCTTTTGGTGCGCCGAATCTTCCTTGCTTATCGCTTGGATAAATTTATACGTGAGATGAAAATGTGATTTTTTATCACAATTTTTATTATAAAAGTACTGACAAAATTTGTGGAGACTTGTAAGTAAAAAAACACGACATTATTCTCTAGCAACTCTGTCAGTTATTCTTAATTTATGAAAAAATAAGGGAGAATTAAAATGGCGGTTTCAGTTCAAGACTTACTTGATAAAATTCACTTTCATGTGATTTACTCAACAGAAACAGCATTACAAAAAGAAATTACAACTTCCGAAATTATGCGGCCAGGTTTAGAAATGGCTGGTTATTTTGATTACTTCACCCCTGAGCGAATTCAGCTTTTTGGGATGAAAGAGTGGTCTTACATGATGACTGTAGTTGGAGATAATCGTTATGACCTCTTGAAAAAGGTCATGGCCAAAGAGACACCAGTTGTAATCGTTGCGCGTAATTTAGAAATTCCAAGTGAAATGGTTGCAGCAGCTAAAAAAGCAGACATTGTCTTGCTTCAATCGCGAGAAGCAACCAGTCGTTTAAACTCGGTTTTGACTTCATTCCTTGATGAACGATTAGCAGAAAGAACCACAGTTCATGGTGTTCTGATGGATATTTTTGGTGTTGGTGTGCTGATTCAAGGTGCGAGTGGGATTGGTAAATCTGAAACAGGTCTTGAATTAGTTAAACGAGGTCACCGATTAGTTGCTGATGACCGTGTAGACGTTTTTCAACGAGATGCTTTTACGCTTTCTGGAGAACCTGCAGAAATTTTACGCAATATGATAGAAATTCGTGGCGTTGGGATTATTGACGTGATGAGTCTTTTTGGTGCAGGTGCTGTCAAGGATTCAACGGATATTGATATGGCTATCTATTTAGAATATTACGATAAAGAAAAAGCTTTTGATCGTTTGGGAAATGCGCCGACAATCGTCGAATTTTCTGATGTTGAAGTGCCTCAAACGCGTATTCCTGTAAAAACAGGGCGTAATGTGTCAGTGATTGTTGAAGCGGCAGTCATGAATTTCAGAGCTAAACAAATGGGCTTTGATGCCACTAAAACTTTTGAAGACCGTCTAACAGACTTAATCAGTCACAACAAAGAATCACAATAAAACTTAGAGGTAACTGACAGACAGAAATACTGTCAGTTAAAATAGAAAACTGATAAAAACTATGAATAATTTATTTCCTTTTTTAGCTCTGGATAAAATTGCTCTCCAATTAGGCCCTCTTGCTATTCATTGGTATGCCATTTTTATCGTGGGTGGTGCGGCATTAGCGGTTTGGTTAGCGTGTAAAGAAGCACCAAAACGAAACATAAAGGTCGACGATATTATTGATTTTGTGCTTTTTGCTTTTCCCTTAGGAATTGTTGGAGCAAGATTATATTATGTAATCTTCCAATGGTCTTATTATAGTCAGCATCCGTCGCAAATTATTGCAATGTGGGATGGTGGGGGAGCCATTTATGGGAGTTTAATTGCTGGAGCGATTGTTCTTTTTGTCTTTAGCTACTACCGCATGATCCATCCTTTAGATTTGCTAGATATTACTATACCTGGTGTTTTCCTTGCTCAAGCAATGGGCCGCTGGGGAAATTTCGTAAACCAAGAGGCTTACGGTAAAATTGTTTCAAATTTAGATTGGCTTCCACCATTTATTAGAAATCAAATGTTTATCGAGGGCCATTATCGAATGCCCACTTTCTTATTTGAAAGTATTGGAACCTTAAGTGGATTTATTCTGGTTATGGTCTTTAGACATCGTATCAAAGGTTTGAAACGAGGAGATATTTTTAGTTTTTATCTCGTTTGGTATGGGGCAGTGCGCTTTATTGTTGAAGGGATGCGTACTGATAGCCTAATGTTGGGCCCAGCACGGGTGTCGCAATGGTTGTCAGTTTTATTAGTGATATTAGGAATTATCCTATTTGTTTATCGTAGAATTAAAAAAAATTAAGAAGGCTATCCTAAGGGATTGCCTTTTTGTCATAAAAAAATGTAAGTAATATTAGAAAATGGCGCAACAATTTGTTATAATGAGGTAAAATAGAATCGCTTTCATCCAAATGAAAGAAGATTAAAAAATGGACATAGAGTTTTAAGTCCGAATAAGAGGAGGAAACGTGGGAAATATTGCATTATTGATTATCGCGATAGCATTTGCTGTATTGGTAGTCTTCTTGGTTATTGTATTACATAAGGTTTCGAAAGTTGTAGAAGAAGCGAACCGTACTGTTAAATTAGTATCGAGTGATGTGGACGTACTGCTTCATCAAGCCGATGGAATCATGACTAAGGCTAACACTTTGCTTGATGATGTTAATGGGAAAGTCGCCACGATTGACCCCTTGTTTACAGCAGTTGCTGATTTATCTGAAAGTGTTTCAGATATTAATGCCTCAAGCCGTAAGCTTGTAACACGCCTTAATCGAGGTTCAACAAAACGAAAAACAACTTCAGCTTCGGCTGTTGTACTTGCCAAAACAGCGAAAAAATTCTTTGTCAAAAAAGATAAATCTGAAGCTGGTGTAAAAGTAAATTAAATTACTTACATAAAGAAAGGACTTAACCGATGTCAAAAAAAACAGGATTTCTAGTTGGTGCTTTAGTTGGAGCCGCAGCCGCTTTATTTTTAGCTCCTAAAAAAGGCAGCGAACTCCGTGAGGAAGCTGGGAAAATTTATGATGATTTAAAAGAAAATCCCCAAGAAACGTTGACAGGGATGAGAGATACTGCTCTTGATTTTTCAGCTGAAAAATTTAATGAAATTAAAGAAAAGTTTGATTCAGGAGAGATTTCAGCAGATAAAGCTAAAGATTTCTTGCTTTCAAAACGTGATTTAATTATGGAAAAAGTGGATTCAGGAGAACTTTCTAAAGAAACTGTGATTGACTTTTTCAATGATACAAAAGATGCTGTCGTTGAAAAGATTAATTCAATGAAAGAAAGTGGTGAAGAACTCTTTGATGAGGATGAATCTGACCTGTCTGATGAAGCTGCAGAAGTAGTAGCTAAATTCAGTGATGCAAAAGATGAAGTAAAAGAAGATATTGACACTCAATCTCTTGCAGAAGAAGCAAAGAAAATTGCTGATGAAGCCAAAGAATTAACAAATTTTCCTGATGAAAAATAATAAAATTCAATCTGTCTTTTAGACAGATTTTTTGATATGTAAAACATTTACACACCTAACTATGGTAATTGGAAATAAATTGCGTTATACTATATAATATATAAAATAAAAGAAATACTCTGGAGGATTTCAAATGGCACAAGCAAACTTTGGTGTTGTCGGAATGGCTGTAATGGGTAAAAACCTTGCACTCAATGTTGAGTCACGTGGATATACCGTTGCTATCTACAACCGTACGACTTCAAAAACTGAAGAAGTTTATAAAGAACATCAAGATAAAAATCTTGTTTTCACAAAAACACTTGAAGAATTTGTCGGAAGTCTTGAAAAACCACGTCGTATCATGCTCATGGTTCAAGCGGGAGCTGCTACTGATGCAACCATCAAATCACTCTTGCCACTTTTGGACAAAGGCGACATCTTGATTGATGGTGGGAATACTCATTTCCCAGATACAATGCGTCGTAATGCTGAACTTGCTGACTCAGGAATCAACTTCATTGGTACTGGTGTTTCAGGTGGAGAAAAAGGAGCGCTCTTGGGCCCTTCTATGATGCCTGGTGGACAAAAAGAAGCTTATGATTTAGTAGCTCCAATTTTTGAACAAATCGCAGCTAAAGCTCCTCAAGACGGTAAACCATGTGTTGCTTATATGGGAGCCAATGGTGCGGGACACTACGTTAAAATGGTTCATAACGGAATTGAGTATGGCGACATGCAATTGATTGCTGAATCTTATGACCTTTTGAAACGTGTTCTTGGACTTAGCAACGCAGAAATTCAAGCCATTTTTGAAGAATGGAATGAAGGCGAACTTGATAGCTACCTCATCGAAATCACAAAAGAAGTATTGAAACGTAAAGATGATGAAGGCGAAGGCTATATCGTTGATAAAATTCTTGATAAAGCAGGAAATAAAGGAACTGGTAAATGGACTTCAGAATCTGCCCTTGACCTTGGTGTACCACTTCCATTGATTACAGAATCAGTATTTGCTCGTTATATTTCAACTTATAAAGATGAACGTGTTAAAGCAAGCAAAGTTTTGTCTGGCCCAGCTCTTGATTTCTCAGGCGATAAAAAAGAAGTAATCGAAAAAATCCGCAAAGCGCTTTATTTTTCAAAAATTATGAGTTATGCTCAAGGATTTGCTCAACTTCGCAAAGCTTCTGAAGAATTTGATTGGGACTTGCCATATGGTACAATTGCTCAAATTTGGCGTGCTGGATGTATCATCCGTGCAGAATTCCTTCAAAATATTACAGATGCTTTCAATAAAGATAGCGAACTTGAAAACCTCTTGCTTGATGACTACTTTGTAGACATCACAAAACGTTATCAAGAAGCTGTACGTGATGTAGTTTCCCTTGCTGTTCAAGCAGGAATTCCAATTCCAACATTCACCTCAGCAATCAGCTACTACGATAGCTACCGTTCTGAAAATCTTCCTGCAAACTTGATTCAAGCTCAACGTGACTATTTCGGTGCTCACACTTATGAACGGACTGATAAAGCAGGAATCTTCCATTACGACTGGTATACAGAAGACTAATTTAAAAATATTCAATCAAAAGCTAGAGTTTTCTAGCTTTTTTTCTTTTAAAGATTAGTGGTATTTTTTGGACCATTTTTTAACAAAAAATGGATAAAATGTTATATTATTAGATAATCAAAATGTGCTTAGCTTATTTTGAAAAAAATGATTGCAACTAGAGAAAGTTGAGGGAGCTAAAATGGGTTATCAACATAATCGCTCATTTAATAAGGCGACAGGCGCAGGTTTCATTATCGCAATGGGAATTGTCTATGGTGACATTGGGACAAGTCCTCTTTACACAATGGAATCCATTGTCCAAGGTCAAGGAGGGCTTGAACGAATTTCGGAAACCTCAATTATCGGGGCTCTGTCATTGATTATTTGGACCTTGACTTTGATTACAACGGTCAAATATGTTTGGATTGCTTTAAAAGCGGATAACAATCATGAAGGTGGGATTTTTTCCCTATTTACTCTTGTTCGTAAATATGCAAAATGGTTAATTATCCCAGCGATGATTGGTGGAGCTGCCTTGCTTTCTGATGGTGCTTTAACACCGGCTGTTACAGTTACTTCGGCAATTGAGGGATTGAGGTCTATTCCAGCTTTTCATGAAGCTTTTGGTCAGCAACAATTACCAATTGTCGTTATAACGTTGGCGATTTTGGCAATTCTGTTTTTGATTCAACGTTTTGGAACTTCGATCGTTGGTAAAGTTTTCGGACCAGTGATGTTTATTTGGTTTAGTTTTCTTGGGATTACAGGCCTGATTAATCTCTTTGGCGATTTTTCAGTCCTTCAAGCAATCAATCCTTACTGGGCCATTCATTTACTCTTAAGTCCAGAAAATAAAGCAGGAATTTTTGTCCTTGGTTCAGTCTTTCTAGCGACGACAGGGGCAGAGGCTCTATATTCTGACTTGGGTCACGTGGGCCGAGGAAATATTCATGTTAGCTGGCCATTTGTTAAAGTTTGTATTATCTTATCATATTGTGGACAGGCGGCCTGGCTTTTACAAAATCGCGGAAAATCATTAGGTGATATTAATCCATTTTTTGCAGTTTTACCTCAAAGCCTGATTATTTTTTCTGTGATTCTAGCGACTTTGGCAGCAATTATTGCTTCCCAAGCTTTAATCTCTGGTTCATTTACATTGGTTTCTGAAGCCATTCGCCTTAAACTACTCCCAAGATTGAGAATCAATTATCCGGGGGAAACCTTTGGCCAATTGTATATTCCAGCGGTAAATCTGGGCTTATGGCTCGCGGCAAGTTTTATTGTTGTCTACTTCCAAAGTTCTGCCCACATGGAGGCCGCTTATGGCTTAGCGATTACGGTCACCATGTTAATGACAACAATTTTATTAACGGTTTATTTAGCACAACATCAAAAAGTCAAAAAGGTATTCGTTGTCCTCTTTTTCGGTGCTTTTATCTTCATAGAAGGATTATTTTTTGCAGCCTCTGCTGTAAAGTTCCTGCACGGTGGTTATGTGGTTGTGGTTTTAGCTGCCCTCATATTATTCGTTATGGCAATTTGGCACAAATCTGACCAACTTTTCTATAAATACCTCAAATCTTCTAATCTTAATGATTACAAAGAACAAATGAATAAGCTGCGAAAAGACGAATCCTATGATCTTTATCATACAAATGTTGTTTATTTGACGGCCAAAATGGATAAAGAATGGATTGACCGTTCAATCTTGTATTCAATTTTAGATAAACGACCTAAGAAAGCCGAAGTATACTGGTTTGTGAAGGTTAATGTCACAGATGAGCCTTATACTTCTGAGTATGAAGTGGATATGTTGGGGACTGATTTTATCGTTTGTGTCAATCTCTATCTCGGTTTTCACATGCGTCAAGAAATTCCACGTTATTTGCGCACAATCGTGACTAATTTGATGGAATCAGGGCGTTTACCACAACAGCATCAACCTTACAGTATCATTCCCGGACGGAAGGTTGGCGATTTCCGGTTCATTCTCTTAGAAGAAAAGTTGATTAATGCAAGACAAATGCCAGCTTTTGAACGGTTCGTTCTTCAAACAAAGGAGCAAATAAAGAAAATTACGGCTTCGCCGGCGCGTTGGTTTGGACTCCATTTCTCAGAAGTTACAGTTGAAACGGTTCCTTTAGTTCTTTCAGACGTCAGAAATTTGGAAATTCACGAGCGAATTTCAAAGGAAAATGAAGTGGAAAATCTGTCAAAATAAATAAGCAAAAAGCTTGGTTTTGATTGATATAGTAGTGTTTTAGAAGAATAGTGTATTTTATATAAAGCTGCGAGAAATAAATAAATGTAATTTCTCACAGTTTTTTTTGAATAAACTGGGGATAATCTGCTATAATATAGCTATTAAAAAACGAGCTAAGCTTCGTTTTATTTATTTGACTATTTTCGCTGAAGAAAGTTGAGGAGTTATAAAAGTGGGTCAAGTACACTTACATAATCGGTCGTTTAACAAAGCGACCTCTGCGGGATTCCTGATTGCATTAGGAATTGTTTATGGTGATATTGGAACAAGTCCTCTTTATGCCATGCAGGCTATTGTTCGAGGACAGGGAGGATTAGCAAATCTTTCTGAAAGCTTTATTTTAGGGGCTGTTTCTCTTGTCATTTGGACTTTAACGCTAATCACAACAGTTAAGTATGTTTTGATTGCATTGAAGGCTGATAATCATCATGAAGGCGGTATTTTTTCACTGTTTACGCTTGTTAGACGAATGAGAAAATGGCTGATTGTGCCAGCAATGATTGGTGGAGCAACATTACTAGCAGATGGGGCATTGACCCCTGCTGTAACGGTCACATCAGCAATTGAGGGATTAAGAGGGGTAACTCATGTTTACTCCAATCAAACAACGGTCATGGTGACCACTTTGATAATCCTTGCCTTTCTCTTTTTAATTCAGAGGTTTGGAGCAAGTTTGGTCGGTCGTTTGTTTGGACCAATTATGTTCATCTGGTTTGGCTTTTTGGGCGTGAGTGGGCTAATCAACTCATTTCTTGACTTATCAATTCTTAAGGCGATTAATCCTTATTATGCGATTCATTTATTATTTAGTCCGGAAAATAAGGCTGGTTTCTTTATCTTGGGTTCAATTTTCTTGGTAACAACCGGGGCAGAAGCACTCTATTCTGACTTAGGACATGTAGGTCGCGGAAATATTTATGTCAGCTGGCCATTTGTTAAGATTTGTATTATCTTATCTTATTGTGGACAAGGGGCTTGGCTTTTAGCTCACCGTGGTGAACATATTGAAAAGCTTAATCCTTTCTTTGCCGTTTTACCTGATAATATGGTCATTTATGTTGTTATCTTGTCAACGCTAGCCGCGATTATCGCCTCTCAAGCACTGATTTCAGGTTCCTTTACTTTGGTCTCTGAAGCGATTCGTTTGAAACTTTTACCTTTGTTTAAAATTTATTATCCAGGGCAAACTTTGGGACAACTTTATATCCCAGCAGTTAACTTTGCACTTTGGGTAACAACTTCCTTCTTTGTTTTGTATTTTAAAACTTCAGAACATATGGAAGCCGCTTATAGTTTGGCGATTACAATCACTATGTTAATGACAACGACTCTTTTGACTTATTTCTTAATTCAAAAAGGGACGCCAAAAATTGCGATTGCTTTTATTTCCATTGGTCTCTTTTGTATTGAAGGCTCGTTCTTTGCGGCTTCCTTGGTACAATTTATCAATGGAGCATATATTGTTGTACTGATTGCTTTGGCAATTATCTTTGTGATGTTTATCTGGAATAAGTCACATAAGATTGTTATGAAATACATTAAATCTTTGAATATTAATGAATATAAGAATCAATTGAATGCTTTGCGTCATGATGAATCTTATGACTTATATCAAACGAATGTGGTTTATCTGACGAGTAAAATGGATCATGAATGGATTGACCGTTCTATCTTGTATTCCATCTTAGACAAACGGCCAAAACGTGCGGAATGCTATTGGTTTGTTAATGTGAAAGTTACTGACGAACCTTATACTTCTGAGTACAAAGTTGATATGATGGATACTGATTTTATTGTTCGAGTGAATCTTTATCTTGGATTCCGTATGCGTCAAGAAGTTCCGCGCTATCTACGAACTATTGTGACGGATTTGATGGAATCAGGTCGCTTGCCTCGACAACATCAACACTACAGTATCACTCCAGGACGTAAAGTTGGTGATTTCCGCTTTGTCGTTGTTGAAGAAAAATTAATGAATGCACGACAAATGCCAGGTTTTGAACGTTTTGTTCTTCAAACGAAAGCACAAATTAAGAGAATTACTGCCTCACCAATTCGTTGGTTTGGACTTCAATTCTCGGAAGTAACAGTTGAAACGGTTCCCTTGGTTCTTTCAGATGTGCGTAATTTGGAAATTCATGAGCGTTTAGAGCAAGTAGATGAAACAGAAGCTCCTGCAACAAATTAAAAAACTTACTGACGATTCTGTCAGTAAGTTTTTATTTTTGTCAGTAAAAATTTTAGCGTGCAAGTCGTTTTCGAGCGGCTTCTTTTCGTTTTTGAGCGATGAATTCAGCCTTGTCAGCTGAGGGAAGATATCCTTTTTTCTTGGCAATCAAGAGGGCAGTTCCAGCGACAAGAATTTCGACTGATTTTCCAATGAGGTAACCTTGGATAAATTTATTTTTCATTTGCGGGTCTCCTTTAATTTTTATTTAAAAATCATTATATTATCATTATAAATCAAAAAATGTGAAAACGCTATCGAATCACTTCTAAAAATGAAAGATTTTTTAATCTTAACCGGTTAAGGTTAAGATTAGGCACATGTGATATATTAGTATCAGTTGTAATAAATAAATGAAAAAGAAAGAAGGTAAGAAATATGACAATTATAGGTGTAAAAATTGATCAGAAGTTTATGAGGGACTTACTCATCCTGATTATAGGTGTCGGCCTTTATGTATTATCTGTTCAATTATTCGTCATCCCCAACCGTTTAGCAAGTAATGGTGTCGCTGGTTTCTCTGTACTTATGGATTTTGTTTTCGGCATCAACCCAGCCTTGACTTTCTTTTTGGTAAATGTACCCCTCTTTATTTTCGGGGGACGTCTGCTTCCACGTAGAATTTTACTTTTAAGTATTCCCGGAGCTCTTGCAATGAGTCTTTGGTTAATGATTTATGAAGCATTGGGTGTTACTGGTTTTCAATTCTCACATGTTATTTTTGCCGGGATTTTTGATGGAATTTTATCAGGCATCGGTGCCGGTCTAGTCATCATTTCGGAAGGGACTTTTGGCGGCTCTATCCTACTTAGTCGAATTTTAGAAGAACAATGGGATTTTAAAATCGATAAAGTCTTATTCTTGGTTGACGTCGTTGTTCTGAGCGTTTCCTTATTGACTTTCTTGTCTCTTCCTAACTTTGCCGTTACTCTCCTATCATGCTACATTTTTAGTAAAATGACACTGATTGTTGGGCGGGAAGATTATCGAAAATCTTTGATGTCACGTGGAAAGAAAATTTACCAAAAAGTGTTTGCGGCTTAAGAGACTGTAAAATATATTATAAAGTTACTGACAGAATGGTCAGTAACTTTTTTTCTGGTCAAAGCTTGAATTTGCTGATTATTTCTGAAATAATAGAGATTGGAAATCGTGAGAGTGAGTTAAAGATATAAATGAAAAATAATAAAGTTTTGGTTGTTGTTGGACCAACTGCGGTGGGTAAAACGGCACTAGGCATTGATTTAGCTATAAAAATGAATGGTGAAATTATTTCTGGTGATTCACAACAAGTGTATCAGGGATTAGATATTGGGACAGCGAAAGTAACAAAAGCTGAACAAGCCTTAGCAGTTCATCATTTGATTGATGTTCGAAAATGGACAGAGAATTTTTCGGTTCATGATTTTGTGATGGAAGCCAATCGATTGATTGAGGAGATTATTGAACGTGGGAATGTCCCGATTATTGTTGGTGGGACAGGACTCTATATTCAGTCACTGATAGAAGGTTACCATCTGGGAGGTCAAGAAAATCATCAAGCAATGATGGAACTTCGAGAAACATTATCGGCTTTAACTGACGAAGAGCTCTTTGAAAAAGTTCTTAAATTAAATCCAAATTTTCCTGAATTGAATCGCAGACGAGCGATTCGCTTTTTGGAGTTGCAAACTTTTGGTTCAACTTACGAAAATAGTGGCTCTGATTATCATTTTTTATTAATTGGCTTGAATGCAGAGCGAAAAGTGCTCTATGAAAGAATCAATCAGCGGGTAGAGCAAATGATGAGCGAAGGGCTTTTGGATGAGGCAAGAACTCTATTTGAAAAGGCACCCGATGCTCAAGCAGCAAAAGGGATTGGTTATAAAGAATTTTTCCCTTACTTTGCTGGCGAGATTAGTTTAGAAGAAGCAGTTGAATTAGTCAAGCGTAATTCCAGACGTTATGCTAAAAGGCAATTGACTTGGTTCAGAAATCGAATGGAAGTCGAATTTGAGGATGTCTTTTCAGAAACATACCCTGATTCAGTTTTTGAGAAAGTGACTCAATTTTTGAACTGACTCATTTTCGTAAAAATGTTATAATGAAAATGATTGAAAAAGGACATTATATCTGACTGACAGACTTTAAATCAGTCAACTTATTTTGCTGACAAAAAGATTAGAAGTTTGTCAGTAATATTTTAGCAAAAAAGGAGAGAGAAGATGAATGATAAAAAATGGATAGATTTGGGAATGAAATATGGTGGATTCATGGCTCAAGATCAAATTTTTTTAGAAAATAGATTAGCCACTTTAACTGATGTCGCCGATAAACGACTTTTGGTTACTCCGCCAGCATCGGTATTGAATGCTTATTTTGCTGAACTTTATCAAAAACGCTCGCCCAAGGATGCGACAGACTATTTCTTTGAGCTTTCTAAGGCCTTTGATATTTTTGAAGAAAACCCAGATTTTCAACTTGAAGGAAAAGTGGGTTCTGAACATTTCCGTTTTATTCGACTCAACCTTTCAGGCAAATCATTTGGTTTTTCTTATAAAAATGAAGCGGAAGAAGCGCTTATCTTTAGTGAGTTTCCAGTAAAAATTACAGCTGAATTGATGTTTGAAATTGCACAAATTTTTCCACACTATCTATTGATTGAAGAAGATGGAAAATTGCAGATGAAACCTGCTCAATTCCAAAGTGAATTTGAGAAAGTGAAGGACGTGACAGCCTTGACCGAGCAAGCGGAAAATGAAGAATATATCCGTTTATCAGGTTATAATATTGAGGATTTATTGGAACAAGCACAGGAAATTGGCTTTTTAAGTCCTTTGTGCTATGGACGAGATGGACGAAAACATTTGGTTTATATTACAAAAGGCTTTTAATCATTGATGAATTAGCTGCCTAAAAAATTGCAATTCTCTCCAATAAGTGATAGACTATTTGAAAACGGTTACTGACAAAGACATTATCATTAAAAAACTAATTATTTAATTTTACTGACAGATTGATCAGCGACTGATGAGAGGCTACAAGGAGGAACTTTTCATGGATATTATTATTTTTCCACTCGTTATTTTGGCAATTGTTTTACTGATTCTTATCTTTAGTTTAAGTACAATTGTCTTCGTCGTGAAGCAACAAACGGTTGCTATTGTTGAGCGTTTTGGTAAATATCAATTTACTGCAGGCCCAGGTTTTCATTTAAAACTACCATGGGGAATTGACCGAATTGCTGCGCGAATTCAATTACGCCTTTTGCAAACAGAGATGACTGTTGAAACAAAAACAGCAGATAACGTCTTTGTTACGATGAATATTGCTACACAATATCGAGTAAACGAACAATCAATTAAAGATGCTTACTACAAATTGATGAACCCAGGTGAACAAATCAAAGCCTATATCGAAGATGCACTTCGGTCAGCTGTGCCAAAGTTGACTTTGGATGATGTCTTTGAGAAAAAAGATGAAATCGCTCTTGAAGTTCAAAAAACGGTTGCTGAAGAAATGCAAACATACGGATACATTATTGTTAAAACTTTGATTACTAAAGTTGAACCAGATGCTGAAGTTAAGCAATCTATGAACGAAATCAATGCGGCTCAACGTAAGCAAGATGCTAGTCAAATGTTGGCTAATGCTAATAAAATACAAGTTGTGACGGCAGCCGAAGCCGAAGCTGAGAAAGACCGCTTGCATGGTGTTGGGATTGCCGAACAACGTAAAGCAATCGTTGATGGTTTGGCTCAACAAATTACTGAAATCAAAAAACTTGGTGTGGCACTTGATGAAGAACAAATTATGGCGATTTTGCTGACCAACCAATATTTGGATACTTTGAACCAATTTGCTGCGGGTGGAAACTCAACCATCTTCCTTCCTAGTGGAGCTGAAGGAGCAGAAAGCTTGCGAACCCAGATTTTATCAGCAATAAAAGCAGGAAAATAAAAAGAAAAAAGAAAGTTATCAAGAGATAGCTTTTTTTATTTTGCTGAGTTTCTTCTTGCAATTTTTTTTGAAATTAGGTAGAATAAAGGGGTTATAGCGTCCGTAGTGTAATGGATATCACGCGAGATTCCGATTCTTGCAATGGGGGTTCGATTCCCTCCGGACGCATTTAATCATACAAATAAACCGCTCTGTTGAGCGGTTTTCTTATTTTTATGCCAAATAATTTGAAGAAGCCTAATTTTGAGATTTTCTTCATCTTTCTGAAACAAGAGGTTTGCTGAATTTAGACTTTGAAATGAAACTACTGACTGATTTTGAATCATTTATTGAAGTAGTTGAGCTATTGCTTGATGAACATACTCCAAATAATAAGATTTTTTTCATAAATACTCTTGTTTATAAAATTTTATTAGAAATAATTTTTGCAAATTCCGAAAGATTTATTTGACTGACTTCAAATATTTCTCAAAGAAGAGGAATGGCCTCTTGACTTGGTTTGACTTGTGTTATCAAAATATGCTTTACGATGTCGGTCTTTGTTTAAGATGACGACTTAATTCATGAGAAACTCCAAAGTGGATAGATAGGGGAGTCCAAAAACTCTGTCAGCTCACAGTATCTCCTTGTTTATCTTCCAAAGGTTTTCAAAATTGTTTAGATATCAGCTAAAAAGGCCTAGTAGACAAGAATTTGAATAAAAAAATAGAAAATTACAGTTGAGACTAGAAATTTGCGAAAGTCTGTGTTATAATATATTTCGTTGTGAAAATGACGCCTAAGTATGACTCGTTAGCTCAGTTGGTAGAGCATTTGACTTTTAATCAAAGGGTCGCTGGTTCGAGCCCAGCACGGGTCACTAAATTTATTGAAGAAAAGATTGTGGGGATGGCTCACAATTTTTTCTTATTTTTGAAAAATATTTCTCAAAGTTTAGAGAAAACAACGGTAAAAGCTAATGATTCTAAAGCTTATGTTATGGAGGGTCAATGGAAATCCAATTTTTAGGAACTGGGGCAGGTCAGCCCTCGAAATCAAGAAATACTCAAGCGATTGCTTTAAAAATGCTTGATGAACGTAATGAAATTTGGCTTTTTGATTGTGGTGAAGCTAGTCAACATCAAATTTTAAATACAGCAATTAAACCTCGAAAAATTACAAAGATTTTTATTACACATTTGCATGGCGACCATATTTTTGGTCTCCCTGGTTTTTTGTCTAGCCGAAGTTTTCAAAGCTCAGATGAGCAGACTGATTTGGACCTCTATGGTCCTGTAGGGATTAAAGAGTTTGTTTTAGCGGGGCTTAGAATTTCAGGTTCACGTTTAGGTTATCGGATTAATTTTCATGAGATTGATTCAGCCGGAAAAATCTTTGAAGATGATTCTTTTGAAGTTTATACGGATTTGCTTGACCATACCATTTTCTGCTTGGGTTATCGCGTAGTAGAGAAAAATCGGGTAGGTGAGCTTGATGCCAATGCTTTAAAAGAAGCTGGACTTCCTTTTGGACCTCTTTTTGGTAAAATTAAAAAAGGAGAAGTCGTCGACTATGAGGGAAAAACCTTTGACCCTAAGGATTATATCGGAGCTGATAAAGTAGGGAAAATCGTGACGATTTTAGGAGACACGCGAAAAACCAACACAGCGGTGCGTTTGGCTTGGCAAGCAGATTTACTGGTGCATGAGGCAACTTATGAGGCCAGTGAGAGTAAAATGGCCAGAGCTCATGGGCATTCAACGACCAAGCAAGCGGCTGATGTTGCTAAGGAAGCAGGCGTCAATCGTTTGCTATTGACCCATATTAGTGCACGTTATGTTGGTCCTTTGGTAGGGCAATTGGTTCGTGAAGCGCAAGATGTTCACGCGAATACCTTTGTGGCCAAAGATTTATACGAGGAAAAAATTGGTTAAAAATATTGTAATTACAGGTGCAACTGGTGATATTGCAAAAGAAATTGTCAGCTTATTATCTAAGACAAATGACCATTTGATTTTGGTATCACGAAGTCGTACGGCTTTAGAGAAATTGTATGGGCAGTTAGCAAATGTCACTTTACTGACCAATGATGAACTTTTAACTGCTGAGCAATCTTATGATGTGGATATTTTAATTAATAATGCTGGCTTTGGTATTTTTAAAGAGTTTATTGAAATGACAGACTCTGAGATTACTGAGCAATTTGTCATTAATACATTGATGCCCATTCAGCTGACAAGACAGTTAAAACCAAGACTTCAGCTGATTAACATTGCTTCTATTGCTGGGAAATTACCGACAAGAAAATCAAGTATTTATGCTGCCAGTAAAGCAGCATTAATTACTTTTTCGGATGCCCTGCGCATGGAAAATCCACAATTAATTGTGACCACTGTGAATACTGGTCCAGTTCGGACCAAATTTCATAAGGATAATGGAGATTATCTTAATAAAGTGGGGAAAAGTGCTATTTCTGCCGCTAAAGTTGCTGACAAAATTGTGAATAACCTCGGGAAAAGAAAAAGAGAACTAAATTTACCGTGGACTTTATCCACAGCTGCCAAACTTCGCAGTCTTTTTCCCTCACTGGTTGATTTTTTATCAACAAGATTTTTTAATTTTAAATAGTATTCTACTGACAGTTTTTTATAGAAGCGGTTCATTCTTCTGTCAGTAAAAAAATAGCAGTCATTTGCGATAAAGAAGACTAAAACTTATCTTGCTTTGTAGCCATTTTTCTTTTAAGTAATTTGTGCTAAAATAATTGAGTTGAAGACAGAAAAAGATAAAGAGAACGAAAATGATAAAAGCGAAATATGATTGGAAATTGGACGAGACAGTCCTTTCGGAAGATTTTCTAAAAATAAGCAAAAAACATAAATTAGACGAATTAACAAGTCGAGTGCTTTATCAAAGAGGGATTCATGATGAATCTGAAATTGAAAAATTTTTAAAGCCGAATTTGGAAGATTTGCATGACCCATTTTTGCTTCACGACATGGAAAAAGCAACACAAAGAATTTTATCAGCTATTGAACAAGGTGAAAATATTCTGATTTATGGGGATTATGATGCTGATGGGATGACAGCTGCTTCTGTCATGAAATCTGCTCTTGACGAATTAGGCGCCGAAGCTCAGGTTTACTTACCAAATCGATTTACTGACGGTTATGGTCCAAATCTTGATGTTTATCAATATTATATTAACAATGAAAATATCAATCTTATTATCACTGTGGATAATGGGGTAGCAGGGGTGGAGGCAATCGCTTGGGCTCAAGAAAATGGAGTGGATGTCATTATTACTGACCACCATTCAATGCCTGACCAACTGCCTAATGCCTATGCCATTATTCATCCAGAGCATCCAGAAAGTCAATATCCCTTTAAATATTTGGCCGGTGTTGGAGTTGCTTTTAAAGTCGCCTGTGCCCTCTTAGAATATGCACCCCGCGAAATGCTAGATTTGGTGGCCATTGGGACGATTGCTGATATGGTTAGTTTAACTGACGAAAATCGAATTTTAGTCGCTCATGGTCTTAAAGTTCTTGCCCAAACAGAACGTGCGGGTTTGCAAGAATTAATGAAATACGCCGGCGTCGACTTTGACAAGGTCACCGAAGAAACTGTCGGTTTTCAAATCGCGCCACGGTTAAATGCTTTGGGGCGACTTGATGACCCTAATCCAGCAATTGAGTTATTAACAGGTTGGGACGAAGATGAAGCTCATGAAATTGCTAAAATGATTGACCAAAAAAATTCTGAGCGAAAAGATATCGTGGAAAAAATCCACAATGAAGCTCTAGAAATGTTGACAGATGAGCCTGTCCAAATTTTATATCACAAAGATTGGCATAAGGGGGTTTTAGGAATTGTGGCTGGGCGTTTATTGGAACAAATCCATAAACCAGTAATTATGCTCGCCGAAGAAGAGGGGATTTTGCGCGGGTCTGCTCGCTCAATTGATAGTTTTGATATTTTTAAAGCACTAAATGCCCACCGCGAACTTTTTATTGCCTTTGGAGGGCATAAACAGGCGGCGGGTATGACTCTAGCTCTGGAAAATGTTGAAGCGGTTAAAAAAGCAATGAGTGATTTTGTTGTGGATAATCATTTAGATCTTTCTAAAAAGAGTCCACTTGAAGTTGCGGATCGCTGTCATTTGGATGAAATTTCACTTGCTACTATTAATAATTTAGCAAAATTAGCCCCTTTTGGTATGGATAATCCCAAACCGCGATTCTTAGTAGAAGATTATAAAGTCATTCAAAGTCGTAGCATGGGCAAAGATAATGCACATCTTAAATTAAAAATTCAAGAAGAAAAGCAACAAATTGATGCCGTTTATTTTCAACATGGCTCAGAAGAGCTAGAATTTGAACAAGCCGAAACTAAACTTGTGGTGACACTTTCAAGTAATAGTTGGAATGGGAACACCAGTCTTCAACTGATGATTGAAGATGCCGATTCAATAGGTGTGGAACTCCTTGATATACGGAGCAGACAAATTTCTATCCCCAAAGAGGCTAATATTTTTTCTCAAAATCAGCTAAAACATGGTATAATGGAAGATGTGCTTGTCATCGAAGAGACACCTGTAGATTTAGCAGGTTTGTCAGTATTAGAAGAAGCTGTCAGTAAAGCAGCATCGGATGATTTTAAAATAATCTATTTTAAAAATAAAATCACTGATAGCTATTATTTAACAGGAAGCGGAACACGTGAACAATTTGCAAAGCTCTATAAGGCGATTTATCAATTTCCAGAATTTGATGTTCGTTATAAGCTTGAGTCGCTTGCAGATTATTTGAATATTCCTCATCTCTTGCTTGTCAAGATGATAAAAATCTTTGAAGAACTTGAATTTGTCAACATTGACAATGGCCTAATGACCGTTAATAAAGCGGCTCAAAAACGTGAAATTTCTGAAAGTACAATTTACCAAGAATTAGAAAAAATTGTAAAAATGCAAGAACTCTTTGCCTTAGCGCCAGTTAAAGAAATTTATCAAAAATTATTAGAAAAATAATTTCGTTTTTATATAAAATTTACTGACAGAAAATAATTAGACTGTTAATGTTAATTCTGTCAGTAAAAACAACGGACTTATGTTAGAAAAAGGAGCACTGACAATTCTGTCAGTAACAAAAACATGGAATTAAAAGACTATATTGCAACCATCGAAAACTATCCTAAAGAAGGCGTAGTTTTTCGCGACATCAGCCCTTTGATGGCAGATGGGAATGCCTATAACTATGCTGCTACCGAAATTGTTCAGTATGCTAGAGATAAAGAAATTGATATGGTTGTAGGACCTGAAGCACGTGGCTTCATCATTGGTTGCCCAGTCGCATTTGCACTTGGTGTAGGTTTTGCGCCAGTTCGTAAACCTGGAAAATTACCTCGTGAAGTTATTGAAGCAACTTACGAAAAAGAGTATGGTACAGATACACTTACAATGCACTCAGATAGTATCAAACCAGGACAACGCGTTTTGATTGTTGATGATTTGCTTGCAACAGGTGGAACCATTGCTGCAACAATTGAACTTGTTGAAAAAATGGGTGGAGTTGTTGTCGGTTGTGCCTTCCTTATCGAACTTGACGAGCTTAAAGGTCGCGAAAAAATCGGAAATTACGACTATAAAGTTTTAATGCATTATTAATTTCTGTCAGCCAGTCACCCAATAATTTCTGTCAGTACTCTTTTAGTAAAAGCTAAAAGGATACATTCGAGCTAATGGCAAGAGGACAGAGGTTTTTTGGTGTAAAATATTGACAGCAAGCCAATTTTGATATACACTATAAAAAGAAAATCTACAGAGGCGTTCGCTTTCTAGGAAACGAGCCCATATTATATTAGGAAAAGAGAGAGTAAAAACTTGAAAATTACAGCCTTAGAAGGACAAAAAATCTCAGAACTTTCAATGATTGAAGTTGCCCATGCTTTACTAGAGCAAAATGGCAAAGAAATGCAATTTTCTGAAATCATCAGAGCGATTCAAGATTATTTGGAAAAATCAGATGATGAAATTAAAGCTAGTATTTCTCGTTTTTATACAGAAATCAATACAGACGGAAGTTTCATTCCATTAGGAAATAACGTTTGGGCGCTTCGTTCATGGTATGCCATTGATGAAATTGATGAAGAAGTCATCGCTCTTGACGAAATTGAAGACGAAGAAGAAGAAAAACCAGCTAAAAAACGCAAAAAAGTTAACGCTTTTGGTATCGAAGACGAAATCGACCCAGAAGATGAAGAAGGCACAAAAGAAACAACAGAAGAAGATATGTCTTATGATACTCAAGCAGAAGATGAGGATAAAGATGACGTAGCTGCTTATGATGCTGAACTTGCTGAGGTAGAACTTGATAATGTAGATGAAGAAGTTGACATCGAAGTGGAAGACGATGAAGACGATTCAGACGATACTGATGAAGACTAAAACACATAAAAGTGAGGCATCAGCCTCACTTTTATGAATATTTTCTTTTTATTTGTAAAAGTTTAAAAGAACGGTTACAATTATAAAAAGAAAAATTTAATTATTGAGCGAGAGCTAATCATAAGGAGAACAAATTTGGTGGACAAAGAAACAACTGAATTTTCTCGAGGAAGTTTTAAAGAAAAAATACTTCGTCAACTTGAAGAAAATGCAGCGAAACAAGCAGAAACTAAGTTCCCAGACCCTGAAGATTTCGAACGTCCCAAAGGGAGTGAGCCAGAAACTTCTGAGCGAAAAATTGAACCACGGAAAGTTGAACTTGAACCGTTCAAGCTTCCAGTTTTCAAATTTCCAGAAGCAGATGAAGAAGAAGATTTTCAAGCACAAGTAGATGAAAACACTTCTCAAGAAACGGGTTCACTGCGTCAAAAATTAGAAGAAATAGTTTCTGATGAAAACCAAGAACAAACTTTCCCACCTCCTTTTTCAAGAAGTGAATCAGTAGTTCAAGAAGAACCGATTGAACAGGAAAATATTTCAGAAAAAAGAGAATCAGAAAAAATGGTGAAACACCAACCTTCAAGAAGAACGACTGCGCCATCTAAGAAGAATTCTTCTGGAAAGAAAAACAAAAATAAGAAAAAGAAAAAAGTTACGGCAGGAAAAATTATCACTGTAATTGTTGTTCTTTTAATTTTGGTAGTTGGTGGAACAGGCTGGTATGGTTATAATTTTGTAAAATCAGGAATTCAACCTCTTGATTCTAAAAATACAACAGTTAAATCAATCAGTATTCCAGCGGGGTCAAGTAGTAAACAAATTGGTGAAATTTTGCAAAGACAGTCCATTATTAAAAATGGAATGATCTTTCAGTATTACACAAAATTTAAAAATTACTCAGAGTTCAAGAGTGGCTATTATAACCTTTCGCCAAACATGAGTTTATCTACGATTGCTTCCAAACTGGAAGAAGGGGGAACCGAAAAACCTGTTGCCCCTACCTTGGGTAAAATTTTAATTCCTGAAGGCTATACATTGACACAAATAGCGAAAGCAGTGACAGTCAATAGTAACAGTCAAGAAAAAAATGCTAAAACGCCATTCTCAGAAGCTGACTTTATGAAGACTGTTCAAGATCCTACTTTTATTGCCAAAATGGTAAAAGCTTATCCTAAACTTTTTGCAAGTTTACCTACAAAAGATTCAGGAATCAAGTATCAGTTAGAAGGCTATTTATTCCCTGCAACCTATGATTATACAAAATCATCAACTGTTGAGTCTGTGATTGAAAATATGATTGAAGCGATGAATGCTCAACTTACGCCTTACTACGACACGATGACGCAAAAAAATCTGACTGTTAATGATGTTTTGAGTTTAGCTGCGCTGGTTGAAAAAGAAGCCAATAATGACGATGATCGTCGAAATGTAGCGGCTACTTTTTATAACCGTATGAATCAAGGAATGACTTTGGGTTCTAATTTATCAATTCTTTATGCTGAAGGTAAGTTAGGTGAAAAAACAAGCTTAGCAGAAGATGCTAATATTGATACTAACCTAGATTCGCCTTATAACTTGTATGCCAATACTGGATTTGGCCCTGGTCCTGTGGATAGTCCTAGTCTGTCATCAATTAAGGCGGTGCTTAATCCTGCGCAAAATGATTATCTTTACTTTGTTGCTGATGTAACAACTGGTAAAGTTTATTTTGCGAAAACCTTAGAAGAACAAAATGCAAATGTTCAAAAATATGTGAATGATAAATTAAGTAAATAGAGTATGATTGATTTTGATTTAACTAAAAAGAAAAGTTTATAATAAAAGGAAAGAAATAAAATGGAAAAAACATTCCCAATGACCAAAGAAGGTCTTGATAAATTAAAAGCAGAACTTGAAAATTTAAAACTCGTTAAACGTCCAGAAGTTATTGACCGTATCAAAGTTGCGCGTAGCTATGGTGACCTTTCAGAAAACTCAGAATATGAAGCAGCTAAAGATGAACAAGCCTTTATTGAAGGACGTATTTCAACTGTTGAAACAATGATTCGTTACGCTGAAATTGTTGACAATGCTAAAATTGCTAAAGATGAAGTGGCACTTGGTAAAAACGTTACTTTTGTGGAAGTCGGAGAAACTGACGAAGAATCATATCAAATCGTTGGTACTGCTGAAGCAGACCCATTTACAGGTAAAATTTCAAATGAATCACCCATTGCTCGTGTTTTGATTGGTAAAAAAGTTGGAGATATCGTTGATGTCCCATTGCCAGTTGGCGAAATGACAGTAAAAATTGTTAAAGTTGATTAATTGAATGAGAACTTAATAATAAAAAAGCCGTGAGTTGTAGTGACCCCCAAAATATAGACTTTTCAAATCTATATTTCGGAGGTCTTTTCTTATGGTCAAATATTCCATAGAATTAAAACAACGCGTTATTCAAGATTATTTATCT
>NZ_JAVXIY010000011.1:0-69379 GCF_036648155.1 Lactococcus sp.
GACGCTCGTCTCTCGCGACAACTATTATATTCTATCAAACCTATCTCTCCCTGTCAAGAATTAACTGTCACTTTTTAGGATTTCTTTACCTTTTGTTCGTTTTTAACGAACTTTGATAGCGTTTTATCGCGTGCTACCACTGACTTAGAGAAAATAAAAAAACAAGTCAAAAAATGACTTATTTTTTTTATCAGTGAATCCAAATACTCATCAACATTACCATTCCTAAACCTACTACTGCGATAATTGTTTCTAAGACTGTCCATGTTTTTAAGGTTTGTTTCACATCTAAATCAAAATACTCTTTAAACATCCAGAATCCAGCATCATTAACATGTGAAGCTGCAATTGAACCGGCACCTATTGCCAAAACCATCAAAGCTGCTGTATTTGGAGACGCTGTAGCAAGCATTGGTTGAACTAGACCTGCTGCTGTTAGGGCAGCCACTGTCGCTGAGCCCAATGCAACCCTTAAGATAACTGTGATAATCCAAGCAAGCAATAAAGGAGAAAGGGGTGAATCTTTAAACATATTAGCGATTTGAACTGAGATTCCACCATCAATAAGAATTTGTTTGAGCGCTGCTCCTCCACCAATGACTAATAAAAGCATGGCAATTGATTTAACTGAATCCGCAATTGAAGAAGCAATTTCAGAATTTTTCTTACGGCGCATCCAACCCATAGTAACTAAGGCAAAGAGCAGAGAAATAATCATTGCTGACACTGGATTTCCGATGAACATCATCACATTTTCAACAATACTTGAAGGATAAGTCGTCGTCGTAACTACTTTACCAGCTTTCATCGCACTTGTCGTTACTGCGGCAAAGGGTTTCCCATCATTAGTCGCAATGGAATAAACGGTGCTGATTGCCATTAAAATTACTGGCATAAGAGCTGTCAAGATAGAAATTCCAAAACCTGGTGTTTCTTCAAGTTTCCACTCTTTTATTTCACCAAAAGCAGAAAGTTTATTTTTTACAACAAAAGCTTCTGGTACCCATTTTCTAGCAATTTTTGTGAAAACTGGACCGGCAATAATAACTGTAGGAATCGCCGCGATTATCCCGTAAAGTAGAACTGTCCCTGGATTTGCTCCAAGTACACCAGCAATAGCAATAGGTGCTGGATGCGGTGGCAAGAAGCCATGCGTAACAGAAAGCCCTGCAGCCATCGGAATCCCAAGATAAATCAAAGGTACACTGGCTTCCAAGGCAACGGCAAAGACAATCGGAATCAACAGAACCATACCTACTTCAAAGAAGAGAGCAATCCCAATGATAAAACTGGCAACCATGATGGCCCATTGAATTCTCTTTTTGCCAAAACTATTAATGAGAGTTTTGGAAATTCGGTAGGCACCGCCAGCGTCGGCAATTAAACGCCCAAGCATCGCACCAAAACCAAAGACGATTGCTAATTCTCCTAGTGATCCTCCTATTCCGTTTTGGATGGAAACAGGAATTTGTCCTAGGGGCATCCCAAGACCCAACCCAACTAGAACTGCTACAACAATTAGTGATACAAAGGTGTTAATCTTAAATTTGATAATCATCAAAAGAAGAATTAACACTCCAATTAAAAGTACAAGTAAATCAATCATTTGTTTTTTCCTTTCAAAAATCTTGAAGACATTGTGTAAAAATCAGTTGCTTGCGCTTACAATTTGCATTTAAAATTTAACTCAATACTTGCTTTATCTTAAGTATAGTAGGTATTGAGTTTTTTAGAATCTAAATTTAGTCTTTTTCAAATTTTCTTTGAAAATTCGCGATATTTTCATATTCTGCTAAAAATGAGCGAGAAAGTCGGATAAAGATTGGACTTATTTCTCGATAAATACTGAAATTTTCTGGATTGGGTTGGTAAGTTTGGTTAGTCCCTACCATCTTTTCGATTTCACTAATATCGTCAATGAGTCCTAATGCTTTCTCAGCCATAATAACTGCTGCTAAACAACCTGCTTCTCGACTTTCAGGAACATTAATCGGTTGTTCAAAGATGTCTGCAAGAATTTGTGTCCATAATTCAGAACTTGTAAATCCTCCTGTTGCTTGAATCATGTTGAGGTCACCCACTACTTCAACAAGACTAAGAGCAACCATATAAATATTAAAAATAACTCCTTCAAGAACGCTACGCGCCATGTGACTTCGGTTATGACCATAATTCAAGCCAAAAAATGAACCTCTGGCATTAGCATCCCAAATCGGTGCCCGTTCCCCACCAAGGTAAGGATGGAAAAGCAGACCGTCAGCTCCTGCTGAAATGTTTGCTGCAAGCTCAGTGACTTCATCAAAAGTGATTTTTCCATCAAAAATCTGGTCACGAGCCCATCGGAAAACATCACCGCCAGAATTAACTGGTCCCCCCACTACCCAATGCTCTCTATCTAAAGCATATGTAAAAGTACGTCCTTTTTCATCTGTTTTTGGTCTGTCGGTCACCACTCGAATGGCCCCAGATGTTCCAATAGTTATGGCTGCAACGCCCGGTTTGATGGCATTGACTCCTAAGTTTGATAAAGGCCCGTCAGCTGCTCCCCAAATAAATTTGGTGCTACTTTGAATCCCCATTTTTTTTGCATATTCGTGCGGAAGATTTTCTTCAATTTCATAAGGCTCAACCACGTTTGGCATCTGACTTTCCTTAATCCCAGTCATTTCCAATGCTTCTTTATCCCACTGAAGTTCAAAAATATTGAAAACACCAGTTCCTGTTGCCGTTGATAAGTCAATTTTATTAGTTCCAAAAAGTCGCTGAAAAATGTAACCTTTCAACTCCAAGTAATGAGCTGCTTTTTGATAGATACTTGGGTATTCCGCTTGTAACCACATAAATTTAGATAAAGGAGCCATCGGATGAAGAGGGGTTCCTGTTCTCCGATAAATATCGAATCCTTTTTTAGAAGCTTTGATTTGTTCTGTGTATTTCACAGCTCTCGTGTCTGCCCAAGTAATTAGTCTTGTAAGTGGTTGCCAATTTTCATCAAAAGCAATCAGTGAGTGCATTTGTGTACTAAAGGAAACTGCCAAGAGTTCGTCTTCGTCTTCTAAATTGATTGAAACTTCTCGGATGGTTACTAAGACTGCTTCAAAAATTTCTTCAAGTGATTCTTCTGCCATTCCACTGGCATCACGATGAAGAGGGTAGGCTTGACTACTACTTGCAATAATCTTACCATCTTTTTCAAAAAGCACTGCCTTGGTCGCCGTTGTCCCTAAATCTACGCCTATTAAATATTGCATTGGCGCTCCTTTTCTTCTATATATATTTGCTGACAGGTTACAAGTTCAAATTATAAACTGGAACGTACCACCCAAGAAGCTTAAGCACTTAAACGCCTATCTTCTATGAAATTTCTGTCAGTTGATTATTTTGTTACTGACGTCGATAAGAGCCTTATCGCCTGCTTCATTTCGGTAGATTTTAAGAAACCTAGTGCAATGAACAAGCCGTCAGAGGATAACCATACACAAAGCTTTTATGGACCTACTCAACTTTTCGTCAGTAACTTATTTTTGTTCTACTTCATGTCCACCAAAACCATTACGTAAAGCAGCAACGACTTTACCAGTCATTGTGTCTTCTTGTAATGAGCGTTGGCGCATCATCAGGGATAAGGCGATAACCGGAGCCGGAACGCCTAAATCTAAACTTTCTTCAATGGTCCACTTTCCTTCTCCTGAGGATTGTACACGGCCAATAATTTGGTCAAGTTTAGGGTCTTTTGAAAATTGATCTTGTGCAAGCTCCATCAACCAGCTTCGGATGACTGACCCGTGGTTCCATAATTTTGCCACGGCTTCATAATCATAATCAAATGGTGATTGTTCTAAAATTTCAAAACCCTCAGCAATGGCTTGCATCATGCCATACTCGATTCCATTGTGAATCATCTTTAAGTAATGACCACTTCCAAGTTTTCCTGTATAAAGATAACCATTTTCTGTTGAAATTGCTTTGAAGATAGGTTCAATCACTGACCAAGAGTTTTTATCGTCGCCACCTATCATAAAGTTGCCACCTTGACGAGCCCCAGCCATTCCACCAGAGGTTCCAACATCAAAAAATTTGATTCCTTTTTCTGTCAGTAATTTATTTTGTTCTAAGTTGTCTTTGTAATTAGAATTTCCACCATCAATAAGGATATCAGCTGCTGACAGCTTCTCTGATAATAATTCAATTGTTGAATTTGTTGCTTTCCCAGCTGGAAGCATCAACCAAATAATTTTTGGCTCTGACAATTCTGTCAGTAATTCGTCAATGCTTTTAACTGCTGTAATTTTTTCTGAATAATTCCCAGCCTCTTCCACAGCCTCAGCATTAACATCGTAGGCTACAACTTCTATCTCGTGATCAACTGCATTTTTCACAAGATTCATTCCCATTTTCCCTAAACCAATCATACCAAATTTCATCACTTTTTCCTCCGTGGTATCGCTTTCTTTTTGCTAACTTTAGTATAAGTAATTTTTTTCATTTGTCAACAATATTTTTTGTAAAATATTTTCTGATTTGTCAAAACAATTTCAAGTGACTAATTCGGAATTTCTTATAAATCGGGGAATCGTATTTATGGTATAAGTATCACTGCTTATAACACGCTAAAGCGTGAACGCGCAGACGGAAGTCGCTATAGCGAACTTCCTAGATACCTTATTACTCACTCAGCGGAAAATTATCGTTTCTAGATGAAACAACTAGCATATCTGTAAGTCAGTAAACTGACAACAGCTATCCTACGCATCGTTCGGTCATAATAAGATGATAGCCAGTACACGAAATATTGTTTCGTGTTACTGGCTATGGTATAATGTAGTCAATTAGAAGGAGGCTTGATATGTCGCGTACTTTAATCAGCCGAATCCGAAGTTATTATGATAACCTCAGTAAATCAGACCAGGCAATTTCTGACTATTTAATTGCAAATATTGATAGCGCTGCGATGCTGTCAATTCAAGAATTTGCTCAGAAAACCCAAGTCTCAACCGCTACAATTTCCAGATTTTCCAAAAAAATCGGCTTTAATTCTTTCCAAGAATTGAAACTGGCCATTCACGCCACTGATTCAACGCGAGATGATGAATTTTTTAGCGAACTTTCACCTACTGATGATTATAAAGAAATACTGACAAAAAACTTCAACGGCAATATTTCATCACTAAATTCAACTTTAAATCTTATTAGCAACAGACAACTTGACCAAACAATGGAAATATTACTCAAAGCTAATACTTGTGGTTTTTTTGGTTTAGGTGGTTCAAACGCTGTCGCTTTGATTGCTTTTCATAAATTTTTGAGAATGCCTCTACACTGTGTCTATCATCAGGATTTCCATTTTCAACAAATGCAAGCCGCAAAATTGACAAGCGAAGATTGTGCTTTTGTGATTTCACATACAGGAAAAAACAAAGATACGATGCATTTGGTCGAGATTTTGAAAAGTCGGGGTGTGCCAATTATTGCACTAACCTCCTTTGCCAGCTCTCCTTTAGCAAAGGCTGCTGATGTGGCGCTCATTTCTATTTCTGAAGAAATTTCTTTTCGACCCGAGGCAGTAGCTTCGACCGTTTCTCAAATTAGTTTACTCGATGCTCTTTTCATGATGTATGGAATGAAAATGAAAGATGTTTCCGAGGGAACTTTATCTGAAATCCGAAAAGTAATTAGCGATTCACGTATTTCTTAGAATTTATCCATTTCATTTTAGAGAAAGGATGTGATTTTATGGCATTTTCTAACACTAGACGACGCTACGCAAGTTTTGATACCGTCGCGTCTATTCCTGGAGAAGTCATCGATGCTTTTTGGTTCATTATTGACCATCACTTAAAAGGCGTTTTTCCGATGGAAACCATTATTAATTTTGACTTAGTCAACTCTGATAATTTACTTTCGATTCGTTTCTCTCAAGATAATAGCCCAACCACTGTTCTAGTTGATTTTGGCTATCCATTTAATCCTGATTGGCCACTTCATTATCGAGCAGTAGACAATATGGGACGTGAAACAATCATGACTGCACGAGAAATGTAATGACAGAAAAGTCAATCCATCTGTCAGTAATTTCAAAAATAAAAAAACTGTCAAAATTACTGACAGTTTTTTTAAATTTCATAATAGACAATTTCTGGTGGCACCCCAAAACGAATGGGTAAGAAAGTCAAACCAATCCCACGGTTCACATATAATTTTGTCCGTTCATTCAGTTGATACAATCCACCATCAGCACTACTTGAACCCTTGTTATGTAGTCGCCAATTTCCAATCCGAATTTGTCCACCATGGCTATGCCCAGATAAAATCAAATCAAATTGCTTGATTGTTTCCATATCTAAAACAGTATCAGGTTCATGAAGCGCTAAAAGCGAAAAAGACGCCTCAAGCGGATAAAGCTCCAAGTCAGGTTGCCCCTCACGCCAGTCATCAACACCGGAAACAGATAATGTCCTTTGATCATTATCCACTAATACTGATCTATTTTTTAAAAGAGTAAATCCAGCTTTTTCTAAAAACTCTTCAACAAAGCCAGAAGATTTTTCATCATCAAAATCATGATTACCAAGTATCGCAAATTTTCCTAAAGGAGCGTTAAGCCCTGACAATATCACCAGTAACTCACTCCAATTCTTATCTTTTGCCCAAGCAACCTTATCAAACAAATCACCAGAAAAAATAATTAAGTCTGGTTTTTCGTCAGCAATATTTCGAGCAAATTTTATAAATCGTCGACTACTTGTATGCCAAGCAAAATGCGTATCGGTAAAATGAGCAATTTTTATATTTTGTTTTTGAGCGATTTTTACATGTCTTACTTTCATAACATGTGGTTCTATAAAAACACCATAAATTAACAAAATCAAGAGCAATGCTCCTATTATCAATCCAATCATTTGTCTATTCTATCATAAATTTACTGACAAAAACATAGCATTAATTAAAAAAACGCTGACAAAATCATTTGAGTAAAGCTGTCAGTAAATTTTGTATAAAAAAAGACTACCAAAGTAGTCTTTTCATTTATTAGTTTTGGTCTTCAGCTACGAATGGAAGCAAAGCCATTACGCGCGCGCGTTTGATTGCATTAACCACTTTACGTTGGTTTTTAGCAGATGTACCAGTTACGCGACGTGGCAAGATTTTACCACGTTCTGAGATGAAACGTTTCAAAAGTTCAGTGTCTTTGTAGTCAACGACTTCGATTTTGTTTGCAGCGATGAAGTCAACTTTTTTACGGCGTTTGAAGCCGCCACGACGTTGTTGTGCCATTTTATTTCTCCTTATATTATTTTTTAGATGTCTGTTTAAAGTTTTCTAGGTACGACGTTATTATGAAAAGCCGATTCTGCTTTTCATAATAACTAGTAAGAGGACTAGGAAATCCGCCATAGCGGTTTCCGTGAAATAATTAGGCGCTTTAGCGTCAACTATTTCGCCCTATTAGAATGGAAGGTCATCATCCGAGATTTCCATAGGTGAGCTACCAAATGGGTCAGCATCACGACCGAAATTCGGTGTTGCACTATTATTATTCGTTTGTGGACGTGGAGTATTATTTGTAGATTGGCTTGGTGCAGAATATGAACCGGCAGAAGCTCCGCCTCCCATACCATCGCGAGCAGATCTACTTTCCAACATTTGGAAACTATCAGCCACAACCTCAGTCACATAAACGCGTTGACCTTGTTGATTTTCATAATTACGTGTTTGAATTCGACCAGTTACACCGATCAAAGCTCCTTTTTTAGCCCAATTTGCCAAATTTTCAGCTTGTTGGCGCCAAATAACGCAGTTAATGAAATCAGCCTCACGTTCACCGTTAGCATTTTTAAATTGACGATTTACAGCCAATGAAAAAGTTGCAACAGCTTGATTTTGAGGGGTGTAACGAAGTTCAGGATCGCGAGTAATGCGTCCCACTAATACAACATTGTTAATCATAATGAACTTCTCCTTAGAAATAAAAGCTCTTAAGCTTCAACTTTAACGATCATATGACGAAGAATGTCAAGGTTGATCTTAGCAAGACGGTCAAATTCGCTCAAAGCTTCTGAAGTTGTTTCAGCTTCAAAAGTTGCGATGTGGTAGATACCTTCGCGGAAATCATTGATTTCGTAAGCAAGTTTGCGTTTTTCCCAGTCTTTAGACTCAAGATTTGCAGCTCCGTTTTCAGTCAAGATAGCATCGAAACGTTCAACGAGGGCAGTTTTTGCTTCTTCATCAATGTTTGGGCGAATAATATAAAGAATTTCGTATTTAGTCATTGATTTTTCCTCCTTTTGGACTAATGACGCAGGTTGAGTCCTGCGCAAGTTGTGAGTTTTTCCCACAGAGTTATATTCTATCACTTTTTTTTGTTTTTCGCAAGAATAGATTTAAAACTATTGGGCAGTAACTATTATCTATTTAAAAAGAAAAACAGCCTCCAGAAAATGGTTACTGTTATCTTTTTAACTTTTATCCTAAAAAGGCTTTAAAGGCTGCATAAATAAGGAGAACAATCCCTAGGACAATACGATATTTCCCAAAGAAAGTAAAATCATGTTTCTTCACGTAATCCGTCAAGAATTTAATAGCAACCATTGATACCCCAAAGGCAACCAGACAGGCAACCAGTAAGACGCCAAATTGTTCAAAATTTAAAGAGTTTCCATTTTTAAAGAAATGAAGAATTTTGATAAAACTTGCTCCAAACATGACTGGAATTCCTAGGAAAAAGGTAAATTCTGCAGCAACTTCACGACTTACTCCAATTAACAAGGCACCCACAATAGTCGCGCCAGAACGCGATGTCCCAGGAAGCAAAGACAGCACTTGGAATAAACCAATATAAAGGGCCGCACGATATGGCAAGCGGTCAATATCCATCACGGAAAATTCATGATTCGGTACCCAACGTCGTTCAATAACAATGAAGGCTACCCCATAGATAATTAACATAAAGGCAACCGGAACAAAGTGATAAAAATGCTTATCTAACCAATCATTAAGTGGCAATCCAATAATTGCTGCCGGTAAAGCGGCAATCAAAACTTTCAACCACAAACGCCAAGTTAATTGAATTTCACGTGGTGTCTTTTGTTTGTCAGCGGGATTTAACTTATTAAATGGATTCAACTTATGAAAATATAAAACAACGACCGACAAAATCGCTCCCAATTGAATCACAACATCAAACATTTCTTTAAAAGCAGCTGATTGATTAAGCCGAATGAACTCATCAGCGATAATCAAATGCCCCGTTGAAGAAATAGGTAACCACTCAGTGATCCCTTCAATAATACCTAAAATAATGGCACGAATAAAATCCATATTTTGCTCCTAGAAAATTTCAGTAAAAAGACTGATTTTTATCGACTGACAAAGCAGTCCTATCCTCATAAGTATATCATAAACATCACCGCTTGTAACAGGTCAAGACGGAAGTCGCAATAGCACACTTTATCTTTTAACTGTGCTGGCTAGAACCAATGGACTGTCTAATCAAAGGCGAAGATAAATACCTAGTCTTTCTGATGAAACAACTAGCACATTCATAAGTCACCTGACAACGACTATCCCAAGCGAAAATTTATTATTTCCGCTTCATCCGACCACAATGAGTAAAAATAGAAAAGAATCAATTATAGAAAATTTATTTAATTTAAAAAAAGCCTTGACAAAACCAATGTAAGCGCTTATACTGAAAGGAAATAATAGAAAAAGGAGGATTACAAATGAAAAATCCAAACAATTTTGAAATTATTTCTGACGAAGAATTGTCAGAGGTAACTGGCGGAATGACTTGGTGGCAAGGTATTGACGGAGTACTCAGTTCTTTTCAAAGCACTCCTAGTTGGGTACAAAAAAAGGTAACACCAAGCGGATATGTTCCCTATATACCCGGTGGCGGTTCATGGGTTGGTGGTCCTGGAATGAAACCAGGAAGATAAGGAGAATATTGAAATATTTTGTAACGTCTCTGTCTGCTTCAAAAAATATGGGGACATTAAATTGGCAGACGATGATATTGGATAAGAATCGTGTTGACGAGTCATACTGGGAAAACGCAAAATTAGAATTGTCAAAAGAGATAAAATGGGTCACACAAAGTGAACTTTACCAAAAACTAAAACGCAATGATGGTTCAGGCAATGATATTATATTATCAAAACCAGTTAGTATAATTTTAGATATGGTAAAGTCTGACTTTCCAAACGCAAATATATGGGTTTATCAATGAAGGGAGTACAAAAACAAAAGCATCAATCTCCCTAAGCTACAAAATCTTTATGACTTTCTTTACACGACATCTTGACAAAAAACTCCTTTACAAAACAAAGGAGTTTTTTGTCACCTAATATTTATGTCCTTATTTACTCTTGCTGCTCCGCTTGTACACCTTGATTTAAACAAGTGACCATTACTTACCAAAACTGATTACTTGTAACTAATTTTACATTCTCATCCTTGACATCATTCCAAAATTGCGCTAGAATTACAACTAACACATCGATAGAGGTCGCAACTGATATGAATCTACGCCGAGTTGGAGCACAACGAAGACGCGTATTAGAGGGGGAGAAGTTGCCGAAAGAATTTTGACGCTCAGCAAAGTTCTTGGGCTAGTGAGGAAAACTCACTAGACTGTCGCAAATGGTTAAGAACCATGCGGAGGGCTATTCGTTCAAGAAAATTTTTAAAATTTTGTCGGACCTTTAGCAATCTATTCTATCTAGTAGGATTGCTTTTTTTGTTTTTCTCAGACTTTTCTAAACTAAACAGGAGTGAGGGTAAGTCTGAGTCTAACAAGTCGGTGTAGAATAAATTTTATTAGGGAGAGAATTTTGGAAAATTCTTCAAACTCAACTACTGAGACGCAAGTAAAACGCGGCTTAAAATCACGTCATGTATCCATGATTGCCCTTGGTGGGACAATCGGAACTGGTTTATTTCTGACTTCAGGGGATGTCATTCACACGGCAGGACCTTTTGGGGCACTGACTGCCTATGTTCTTATCGGAGCAATGGTTTACTTCCTCATGACTTCACTCGGCGAAATGGCCACTTATTTACCCACTTCTGGTTCTTTTTCAGACTACGGAACACGTTATGTTGACCCAGCTTTTGGTTTTGCTCTAGGGTGGAATTATTGGTTAAACTGGGCAATTACAGTAGCAGTTGATTTAACCGCCGTTGCTCTTTGTATCAAATTCTGGTTACCTGATGTTCCAAGTTGGATCTTTTCACTGATTGCTTTGATTATCGTCTTTTCAATCAATGCCTTGTCAGTAAAAACTTTTGGTGAAACAGAGTATTGGTTGTCAGCCATTAAAATTACCGTCGTTGTTTTATTCTTGATTATTGGCTTCTTATCTATTTTTGGAATTATGGGCGGACATATTGATGTCGCTAAAAATCTTTCAGTTGGTAATCATGGATTTGTCGGGGGACTTGGTAGCTTCACGACTGGTGGAGGAATTCTTGGTGTTCTCTTAGTTGCTGGATTCTCTTTCCAGGGAACAGAGCTACTCGGAATTACTGCTGGTGAAGCCGAAAATCCTGAAAAATCAATTCCCAAAGCCATGAACTCTATTTTCTGGCGTATCCTTGTCTTTTATATTTTATCGATCTTTGTAATGGCAGCAATCATTCCATTCACAGACCCACATTTGGTTGGTGGTAATTCGGCAGCTCAAAGTCCGTTCACAATTGTATTTGAACGTGTTGGATTTTCTATCGCAGCCTCTATCATGAATGCCGTTGTTTTAACATCTGTTGTTTCTGCGGCCAATTCTGGAATGTACGCCTCTACTCGAATGCTTTATTCTTTGGCTAAAGATGGTGGTGCACCAAAAATCTTCTCAAAAACTTCTAAAAACGGGATTCCTTTCATCGCCTTGTTGGCAACAACCGCTGTTGCATTGCTCACATTCTTAACTTCAATTTATGGGGTCAGCTTCTTTACTTTCCTAGTCTCTGCTTCTGGTTTAACTGGTTTCATTGCTTGGATTGGAATTGCAATTAGCCATTTCCGCTTCCGTCGGGCTTATGTCGCTCAAGGAAAAGACGTGAAAAAACTTCCTTATCATGCTAAACTCTTCCCATTTGGTCCGATTTTAGCTCTCATTATGACCGTTTTAGTAACGTTAGGTCAAGACCCAATGTTATTGTTTGGAAAAACTTGGGTGCAAGGGGTGGTCATGTATGCCGCAATTCCACTCTTCTTTATTCTTTACTTAGGTTATAAATTTAAAAACAAGACAAAACTTATTCCGCTAAAAGATGTAGATTTAAGTCGTCATAAAGATTAAAAAAAGTCGCTCAATGAGCGGCTTTTTTATTTATTAATCATTAATTTCAACAACTTTCTCACCAAAAAGCTCTTTAGCTAATGTAACTGTTTCATCTATTTTTTCGTCTTCTTGCTCTTCATCTTCTTGGGGACTCTCTGATTTTAGATTAGACACATATTCTGTTCGAACTTCTTGCCAATCTTGTTCAGCAAGCGAAATTATTTCTGGAGCAAAACCAATAATCGAACTTAAGAGATTCCCACAAAAGTTTTGCAGCTCTTCGTTTTCACTGACTCTTTTTGCAAGATTTTCATGAGGAAAGGTCACAACAACAAAGTTCTCTGAGGCAGCGACTGGAGAGGTATTATTAAGTAAAGCTCGGTCTGCCGGTTTAGTCACCGAGGCAACAAGTTCAGGCCAAGCGCTTAATGCAGCCTTTCTAGCCTCATTTGTTGCTTCAGCCAGAGCTTTATAAATTAAATCTTTATTAATCTGTCGTTTTTTAGGCGCTACCGCTTTTGGACGTTCTCTAACTTCTCGTGTTGAAGGATTATTTTGCGAATCTGAACTTCCTTGAACTTGACCTGTTGAAATCTGAGATTTCAACTGATTGATTTCTGCTTTTAGGGCAGCAATTTCAGCACCTATTTCGTTAGGAACTTCTGCTTGCGAAGCTGTCAGCAAATGTGTTTGACCCACTTCGGCCAAACGCATAGTCATGACATCTGCCGCAATCTTCGTTTGTGTTGTTTCCTTTATCGTTTTCAAGCTCTCAATCGCAATATCTATCCAAGAAAAAATTTGATTGCGTTCGTATTGAGCGTTCTTGTCCAAAAGCAAATCGCGAAGATAGGCAAGTAAGTCTTCTGTAAAACGAAGCATATTTTTACCCTCAGCAAAAATCTTATCCAGTTCTGTCAGCGCTTTTGATTCGTCATTTTCAAAAAGTGCCGAGACATAACTCACTAAAGCGTCCGCCGCAATTGAGCCTGTGACAAGCAAGGCGTCTTCTTCTTCCAATTTTCCTGCTGAAAAAGATAAGGCTTGGTCTAGTAAGGACAAAGCATCTCGCATCCCGCCCTCAGCTGCTTTAGCAATCACATCAAGGGCTTTATCTTCAAATTCAACCCCTTCGTCCCCAAGAATTTTTCCTAAATAAGTCCGAATATCGGCCGTCGTGATTGATTTAAAGGCAAAGCGTTGAACTCTTGAGATGATGGTTGCTGGAATTTTTTGCAATTCAGTCGTAGCTAAAACGAAAACCACATTTTCTGTAGGTTCTTCAAGGGTTTTCAAAAGTGCATTAAAGGCGCCTGTCGAAAGCATATGCACTTCATCAATGATATAAACTTTATAAGTTGCTTGACTTGCCGCATAAGTTGACTTGTCGCGGATTTCACGAATCTCATCCACCCCATTATTTGAAGCAGCATCAAGTTCAATAACATCATCTAAGCTTCCTTTTGTGATTGAATCACAAATAAAACAATTATTACAAGGTTCTCCATCCACTTGATTAGGGCAGTTAATTGCCTTGGCAAAAATTTTAGCTGCAGAGGTTTTCCCTGTTCCTCTTGGACCAGAAAAAAGATAAGCATGTGAAATTTGATGATTGACAATCGCATTTTTAAGCGTCGTCGCTACAACTTCTTGTCCCACCATTTCATCAAATCTCTGACTTCGATATTTTCTATATAATGCTTGATATGCCATTTTTCTCTTCCAATTTTTTACTTACTATTCTTTTTAAATTGCCATTTAGTACAAATCTTGTCCGAGGCTATAATTTAAATCTTTCAAAATTTCTGTCGAGGCATCTCGAGATTGAATCAACTCATCAATATCTTGTGACTGATAGTTTCTTAATGCCTGTCTGAGTGCAAACATTCTCGCTCTGTCAATCGTTGCTTGATCTGCTTCAGCAGATGCAAAAAATATTTTGCGACTTTTTTCGTCAAAAATTGTCCAGGCAATCGCCAAATCATATGCTGGATCACCACTGACAGCTTTGTCAGTAATTTTTACATTAACTAATTTTCCGTCAGAAACAATTAAATTTTGCGGAATCAATTCGCCTAAAACCCAGACGGGCGCTTTTGTCCATTTTGTTTTTGCAGCAAAATCGAACTTTTCTTGCAATAAATCGGCAGGGACTACTTTTTGATAAAGTTTCAAAAGCTCTATCATTTCTGCTTCAAAGAAAATCAAGTCAGAACCAGCAAAAGCATTTCCAAAATTAGGTGCTCCCGCCTCTTTTGTTGGTAGATGATGCAATTGATACAAAAAATTTCCTAATTCTTGTGCAAATTCACGGGAATCACCAATGTTATCTGGATTTACAGAAAACCCTTCTTTTCCATCAAAGCGGTCAGCAATAAACTTTTTAACTATTTCACTCATTTTTCTCTCCGATATTCTTCAAATTTTTGACTTAACCTACTTCGAAAAATTTAAAATCGGTCATGTCACATAAAATACTAGCAAATTCTTCAAGGTATTTTTGGTCAATTTCATCATAAAAACCAACCTCAGAGCTGTCTAAATCAAGAACTCCCACCAAGTTGCCATCTTTAACCATTGGTACCACAATTTCAGACATCGCACGTCCGTCACAGGAAATATAATTTTTGTGTTTTTTTACATCTTCAACAATCATTGTTTGACGAGTTTGAGCTGCTTCTCCACAAACTCCTTTACCCATCACAATTTCAACGCAAGAAACTGAACCTTGAAAGGGTCCTAAAATTAGTTTATCCCCATTATATAGATAAAAACCAGTGTAGACTTGCTCAGGCAAGAAGCTCCAAAGCAAACTACTTGCATTTGCTAAATTCGAGAGCGTATAATTTTGTTCACTTAACAGTGCTTTTAGTTGCAAATTAAGCAACTCATAACCTTCGATTTTTTCTTGTTTATTCATCTTGTTGCTCCTCAAAAATAATATAACTCATTATATCATTTTTTAAAGGCAAATTTTAGATTAGTTTTGATATAATAAAAACCATGAATAAACTAGAAGAACTTCGAAACAATATTGATCAAGTGGACCAAGAAATCGTTCGACTTCTTGAAAAACGTATGACAATTGTTCAAGAAATTAGCCAAGAAAAACAAAAGCAAGAAATTACTATTTTAGATGCTTCACGCGAACAAGCCGTTTTGGATTTAGCGCGGAAAAATACTGAAAATCCTGCTTATCAAGAAACAATTATTAATACATATAAAGATATCATGAAAAATTCTCGTCTCTATCAAAAAGAAAAACGAGAAAAATAAAAAAGTTACTGACAAAAATTCGTCAGTAATTTTTTTATAATTTAAATTGTCCAGCTAAACTGTCTCGCAACATCATATATTCTAACTGTGGTAAATCAAGTAATATCAATTTACTATTTTCTAAAAGGACCTGTTCTTTCAAAGCATTTAAAAATCCCTTGATTTCAGTCGTTCCTAAATAAAGACACTCAACCAAAACAATGTGTTTTTCCTTAGTCATTTGACCAATAAAGTGAGCAAAGTCTTCTGCTGTTAAAGCACGGTCAATATCTGAGCGCCCAACTATCACTAAATCTTCATCTTTATCCTTAACTATTGCAGCCAATTCTTTAAAAACTCCTGAATCGACCTTTGAATCATCTTTAGTTTCTGCTTCAATCGACTCCTCAATTTCCGCATATGCCCCTCGGTCAATCATTGCAACTGTCGCAATTTCACCATATTTCAAAGTAGTCAGTGAATCTTTCAAATTATTAAGTTCCATATTTTCCTATGCAAACCTACTTTTTATCAAAAGTATTAGGATTCGCTTCCTTTCTCCTTTTAAATTCATAAAACCTATCTCAAGTTTACACTGACTTTGTGAAATTTTCAAAAAATCTGGCTCTTTTTGTAACTTCAAACCTGATGTAAAGTTTTATCAATAAAAAATAAGGGCCATTTGCTATAATAAAACTATAACAAAGAAAGGACTTTTTATTATGAAATTTAAATTTAAAGGAATCAATTACTACGAGGACTCTGAAAACAATTATGTCGGCGCAGTAAACACTTGCTCAATCGTTAAAGAATTCGCTGATTTTCAAGCAGCAATTGATTACGTTGCAGACCACAAAGGATTTTTAATTGCTGAAGACGGAAAAACTGCTTTCAACGTCTTGACAATTACTGAAATTGATTAAAAAATTGAATGAAATAAAAACACTGACAGACATTGTCAGTGTTTTTATATATTTATATATTAGTAAAGTTCTAAGTAATTATCAATTTCCCATTGCGATACAAATTGTGCATAGCTTGCCCATTCGATACGCTTCGCCTCAACAAAGTTAACCAAAACGTGTTCGCCAAGTGCTTCTGTTACGATTGCGTCTTCACGCAAAGCCTTAACCGCATTGTGTAAAGTAGAAGGCAAATCTGTAATTCCATGTGCTTTGCGTTCTTCTTCAGTCATCACATAGATGTTTGATTCAATTGCTTCTGGTGCTTCCAATTTATTTTCAACACCGTCAAGACCTGCTGCCAAAAGAACAGCCAAAGCAAGATATGGATTTGCTGTTGGGTCAACGGCACGAAGTTCTACACGGGTTGACAAGCCACGTGAAGCAGGAACGCGAATCAACGGTGATCTGTTACGTCCAGCCCAAGCAACATAAACTGGGGCTTCATAGCCAGGAACCAAACGTTTGTATGAGTTAACTGTTGGGTTTGTGATGGCTGTAAAGTTATAAGCATGTTTCAAAAGTCCGGCGATAAAGCTATGAGCAACATCTGAAAGTCCCATATCTTCAGCTGGATCAGCAAAAGCATTGGCACCATCTTCAGTAAATAAAGACATGTTACAGTGCATTCCAGAACCATTTATTCCATGAACTGGTTTTGCCATGAACGTTGCATGTAAACCATGTTTACGCGCAATTGTTTTAACAACAAGTTTAAAGATTTGAATATTATCACACGCTTTTAAAGCATTAGTGTATTTAAAGTCAATTTCATGTTGACCGATAGCTACCTCATGGTGAGAAGCTTCCACTTCAAATCCAAGATCTGTTAATACATTAACGATTTCACGTCTTGTATTTCCTGCAAGGTCTGTTGGGGCAAGGTCAAAATATCCACCTTTGTCATTTACTTCAAGCGTTGGTTCGTCATTTTCATTAAGTTTGAAAAGGAAGAACTCAGGCTCAGGCCCAAGGTTAAAGTTCTTAAAACCTAATTTTTCCATTGATTTGAGGTTACGTTTCAAGACACCACGTGGGTCACCAGCGAAAGGTTCACCTTCCGGAGTGTAAACATCACAAATTACACCTGCGACTTTACCATACTCGTCACCCCAAGGAAAAACAATCCAAGTGTCAAGGTCTGGATAAAGATACATGTCTGATTCATTGATACGAACGAATCCTTCAATTGACGAACCATCAAACATCATTTTGTTTTCAAATAATTTGTCCAATTGTTCATCTGTTGCTGGAACTTCAACGTTTTTAAGTGTTCCAAGAATGTCTGTAAACATCAAACGCAAGAATTTGATATCCTTTTCTTTGACGTCGCGACGAATGTCTGCTGCTGTGATTGTCATGCTTTACTCTCCTAGTTAAATTTTCGCTGTAAACTTGCTTGACAAATTATGTCAACCAAATTTACATCCGCGGTTGGGTAAAATGAGTGGGATTAGGAGTCCCGAATCTCCCTTGTTGGGCAAATTCGCGTTCAAGTGCATGGTGGACTTCTCCGATAGATAAAGTTTGAGCTTTTTTAGCATCCCTTTTGGCATAAATTTCCTTGATATCCGCAATATTATTGCCTTCTTGCAGTAAATCAGCAATATCAAAAAGGGCATCTATGTCATTGAGCGAATACATGCGACGATTACCGTCACTTCGCTCTGGGAAAATAAGCTCTTGCTCTTCGTAGTAACGAATCTGCCTTGCGCTTAAGTCAGTGAGTTTCATGACAGTTCCTATTGGAAGTACCGCCATAGAGCGTCTTAATTCACGTTCTTTCACCAAATCTCGCCTCCATACGTATCATTATAGACCTTGTCTTTCGCAAAGTCAAGCTTCGATGTGAGATTTTCTCACATCAGTTCTTTTTATTTGAAATTTATTAGACAATTTTATCTAATAATTTTTGACAACCTGCATTAACTAGTTGATAAGTCTCTTGAAAATCTCCCGTAAACCAAGGGTCTGGAACGTCATTATCTAAAAGCATTTCAATTTTATGAGCTGTTCCATCGGGCGCCATCTCTCTTAGATTTTTTAAGTTAGATTCATCCATTGCGATAATTTTATCAAACGCATAGAAATCAGTGCTAGTAATTTTTTGGCTGCTTTTATGAATATCAAAGTCAATCCCTTGTTCTCTCAGCTTTTCTTGAGTACCACTGTGAATTGGATTACCGTGCTCCCAAGAAGATGTTGCACGACTTTCAATGATAAATTCGGACTCGTGTTCTGATTTCAGCACTAAATTTTTCATGACAAATTCTGCCATTGGACTACGACAAATATTTCCTAAACAGACAAAAACGATTTTTTCCATGAGTTCCTTACTTTATATAATTTATAGATTAACTAATTTTGGGCATTTATTCTATTATACCTTATTTCATCAGATATTACTGACAGAGTTCTAAAAGGAAAAAGCTTGCCAAAATCTGACAAACTTTCCTTTTAGAATTTCTATCAATCCTCTTCATTATAAACGTAACCCAAATGCTCATAAGCTCTTTTGGTCACCTTACGTCCCTGTTTAGTTCTCATCAAAAATCCTTTTTGAATCAAATAGGGCTCATACATGTCTTCGACAGTTTCGCGATCTTCAGCAATATTTACTGCCAAAGTCCCAATTCCAACAGGTCCACCATGATACATTTCAATCATTGTGCGCAATATTTTTTGGTCAATATAATCCAAACCAGCAGCATCAACATCAAGAATTGTCAAGGCTTTATCGGTAATCGCTTTATCCACTCGTCCATCCCCCATGATTTGGGCAAAATCACGCACTCGTTTAAGTAAACGATTGGCAATCCGTGGAGTCCCACGACTGCGTAAAGCAATTTCCATAGCAGCATTATCAATGACTTCAACCTCAAAAATATCAGCTGTTCTTTTAACAATTTCCTCTAAATCACGCTCTTGATAATATTCCATGTGACTAGAAATCCCAAAGCGGGCCCGCAATGGATTAGAAAGCATCCCAGCTCTCGTTGTTGCGCCAACCAAAGTAAAAGGTGGTAAGTCTAAATGAACCGAACGTGAGCCGTCACCAGAGCCAAGCATGATATCGATGTAGAAGTCTTCCATGGCGCTATAAAGCACTTCTTCAACCTGCATGGGCATCCGATGAATTTCATCAATAAATAGGACATCCCCAGGTTCTAATTCATTCAAAATTGCGACTAAATCACCTGGTTTCTCAATAGCAGGACCAGCGGTTTGTTTAATATTAACCCCAAGTTCATTGGCAATCACAAAAGCCATGGTTGTTTTACCAAGCCCGGGAGGACCAAAGAGTAAAACATGGTCCAAAACTTCTTCCCGCATTTTTGCCGCTTTAATAAAGATTTCTAACTGTTCTTTGACTTTGTCTTGACCAATGTATTGATTGAAAAATTGCGGGCGAAGAGATTTTTCAATGCCGTAATCTTCTTCCATTGGTTCTTTGTTTAATATATCGTTCATCTTATCTTGTAATTCTCCTTTTAGAGATGATTTTTGATGACTTATGAGAATCTGTCAGTAAATTTTACTGACAGAAAGGCTTGTATGACTGTTTTTGATGTCTGTCAGCTCTTTCTTCAAACTTTTTTATTTCATCATAAGTTTTAAGGCTGATTTGATATATTCTTCACTGGTTAATCCGGCTTCTTGCGCCAATTTTTTCTCAATTTTCTTGAGTTCTGTCGCCTTATAGCCCAAAGCTTGCAAAGCTTCAATGGCTTCTTCTAAAGCCAGATTACCAGCAGGCGCAGCATCAAGAAGGGAAATCCCAACAGCTCCTGTCGCATCAAATTTCCCAGCTAAATCAAGTACCATTTGCATGGCCGTTTTTTTACCAACTCCTGGAAATTTCGTCAAATACTTAATATCGCTATTATCGATAGCATTGATTAAACCTTCATTGTCAGCTGCCGCAATAATAGCTAGAGCTGACTTTGGCCCGATTCCTGAAACACTAATCAGGCGCAAGAACAAAGCTTTTTCAGCCTCATTAACAAAACCATATAAGCTATGTGCATCTTCCCGAATAACTTGATGAACATAAATCTTTACTTCTGTATTCATTAAAGCAGACCAAGCATAAGGATTGGCTACGCTGATAAGATAACCTATTCCAGATAGGTCAATCACGATATTTGTTGGGGAAATTTTAACTAATTTCCCATTTAGATATTCAAACATTTTTTACTTTTCTAATTTTTTGATTAACTGACCACTGTCAGTTCTTTTCTTTTACTCAAAATCTTTCCAAGAGGCCGCTTTTGAACGATGCGTTTCTTGGATTCTGCGGAACATTTTTTGAATGTCATCTCCTGAAAAATGAACAATCGTTGGCCGTCCATGCGCACAACTATAAGGATTTTTACAAGTGGCTAATTCTGCGATTAAAGCTCTAGCAGACTCGGCATCAAGGGGATGGTTGGCTTTGATTGAACTTTTACAAGCAACCATTGCGGCTAAATCATGCCGATATTTTTTGAGTGAAAATTCTTTTGATGAGAGAATAATATCAATCATTTCATTAATTGATTTCTCTATCTCAGTTTCTTTTAACCAAATCGGATGTTCTCTTAATATGAATTGATTTTCTCCGTATTCTTCCAAGAAAACCCCTGCTTCATGTAACAAATCCTTTTTCTCAGCTAAAACAATAAAATCATTTTTGGGTAAAGTAAATAAATATGGCGTAAGTAAAATTTGTTGCTCCATGCTCACTTCGCCGATTTTATCTTTCCAATATTCATACTTGATTCGCTCCTGAGCCGCATGTTGGTCAACCAAATAAAGACCCTCTTTTGACTGACAAAGTAAATAAGTCGCATGCAATTGTGCCAAGTATTCTAGTTGGGGAAAAGTTGATTGCTGACTCAGCTTCTCAATATTATCAAAATCAACTCCAAAGTTACTGACAGAATTTTTTGGGGTTCTGTCAGTAAATTCATTTGAACTTTCGACAGTTCTGTCAGTAATTTTTTCACTGACAGAACCAGTTTCTGGCTGATTAACTGTATAATCAGTAGAATTTTGTTCAGTCAGAGAATCTGAATTATCGTTTTTATTGATTTCAAAAGTCGCTTCTTCTCTGACAAAAAAATCTTGACGAACATTGTCATAGTATAAAGGATTATTCTGTAAAGGAAGTTCCGTTTGAACAGAAACAGTCCCCTTTTCCTTGGATCTACCTTGCAAATTTTCCAAAGCTTCTGGAATCAAAACCCCTTCTGATAAGGCCTCATCAATCGCTTTAGAAATTAAAGTCATCAATTCACGTTCCTTAGACAAACGTACTTCTTGTTTTGTCGGATGAACATTGACATCTGCTAATTTAGGGTCAATTTTAATTGATAAAACAGCAAAAGGAAAACGTCCAACCATCAATCGGTTCCCGTAACCTTCTAAAATTGCTCGATTCAACAAAAAATTCTTGATAAATCGACCATTAATCAAAATCGTGATATAGTTGCGATTCGCTCTTGTCAGCTCGGGTAAACTGACATAACCTGTCAGTTCAAAATCTAAGTCCGAGCCATTAATCTCACGCATTTTTTTCGCCGTTCCAATGCCATAAATTGCAGCAATCACTTGGCGCAAGTCTCCATTTCCCGCCGTTTTCAAAAATTCTTTACCCTCATTAACTAAAGTAAAAGAAATCTCTGGATGAGCGAGGCTCAAACGATTGATAATATCTGTAATATGAGAAAGTTCAGCCTGTAAAGACTTGATATACTTGAGCCTTGCTGGTGTATTATAAAAAAGATTCGCAACAGAAATTTTTGTCCCTAACCGCTTTGCAAGAGGTTCTAAAGTTTCAATCGTCCCACCTTTAGCAATCAGTTTTGTCCCAGCTTCTTCCTGAGCATTACTTGTTTCAATCGTCATCTGACTGACAGAAGCGATTGACGGCAGAGCCTCACCCCGAAAACCGAGCGTTCTAATTCGAAATAAATCAGCTGAATCTTTGATTTTACTTGTCGCATGACGACGCAAAGCCAAAGCCACATCTTCTTTTTCTAAGCCCAAACCATTATCAATGACTTCAATTAATCGCAAGCCAGCTTCTTCAACACTAATGGTAATTTTGCTACTACCAGCATCTATCGAGTTTTCGACTAATTCTTTGACAACACTAGCAGGCCGCTCAACCACCTCTCCAGCAGCAATTTGATTGGCGAGCGCTTCATTTAGTTCAATAATTTTTCCCACAATAATCTCGCTCTCTTGTTTTTATAAAATTAATTCTAATTATAACACAAAAAGCAAGGGCTCGCTTTTCATTTTTTACTGACAAAAAAAATGATAGACCAGTTAAAAACCAGCTATCATTTTTATATCAATTAGTAATTTCCAAAGTCATAATAGCCATTATCAAAGTTATTATAACCATTAAAGACCGCAACCAACAAGAAGATAGATACCAAAATCACGATTGCAACAACCACGATTTCAATGATAAAGGCAATAAATCCTGCTCGGTTCCAACCATCCATGACTTTCCGGAATTCTTCTTCATCACGGAAATGATTATCTCTATTTTCAAGTGCCCATTTTTCGCCATGAAAACCAAAAACAATCATCCATACAATCCCAAAAATCCAACCTACCCATGGTACCAAAGTAAGTAGAATCAAAAGTCCCAAATAAGCGCGATTGGCAATCCCAAACCACATGGTTAAAGCGAAAGCTCCCCAGTTCCATTTGGTCTTAATTTCATCCCCCTCTTCAGATAAAGTCTGAACGGGAATATCAGCGTAGGCAGATTGTTTAGATAAATCCGGACTTACAATTGAACTAGAATCAGAAGTTTCACTTTCTGCTTGAAGAGGTTTTGAAATGACAGCATCTTCAATCACCGGCTCAGAAACTTCTCCTTCTGCAATCACTGGTTCTGAGATTATTTCTTCTCCAATTTCAGCTTTAGAAGGCTCTTCTTGAAAAGTCTGATTTTCAGTTTTCGCCTCTACTACTGTCTCTTCTTGTGTTTCAGGACTCTCATTGATTTCTTGTCCTTGAATCTCTTTTTCATTTTCCATGTTAGCTCCTTTTTTCGTTAGCTCCGCTCAATTCATTTTTAAATGAATTTCTTTTAAACAATTATAACGTTTTTTCTTAACTTATTTGTAAAATAAGCTTGTTACCTAATCAAAGTGAATCTTTAAGTTCCCACAAGAAATTCAAGGCTTCTCTTGCAGTCATATTATCAACATTCTGTCCTTTTATTTTTTCAATAATTTCAGACGAATTTTCAGCAAAATCAAATAAACTGAGTTGTTCTTGTTCGTCAGCAACTTTTTTAGCTGGCAAAGGTTTATTTTCTAACTCCTGCAAAATCAAATCTGCTCGCTCTAATAAAGTCTGTGGTAAACCTGCAATTTTTGCCACATGAATCCCATAGGATTTATCGGCTGGTCCATCTGTAATCTTATGCAAAAAGGTTACATTTCCATTTTGCTCCAAAGTTGCAACATGAACATTAGCTAAATGATCAAGTTCTTTGTCTAAATCAGTCAATTCATGATAATGAGTAGCAAAAAGTGTTTTTGCTCCAATATGTTCGTGAACATATTCAATAATCGCTTGAGCGAGAGCCATCCCGTCATAAGTTGCCGTTCCTCTCCCCAGCTCATCAAAGATAATCAAAGAGCGACTTGTCGCCTTTTGAATGGCATGATTGGCCTCAGACATCTCAACCATAAAGGTTGATTCCCCTGAAATCAAGTTATCACTGGCACCAATCCGTGTAAAGATGGCATCAAAAATTGGTAAATTAGCTGTTTCGGCTGGGACAAAAGATCCAATCTGAGCCATAATCACTGTCAGCGCAAACTGACGCATATAAGTCGATTTCCCAGACATATTCGGACCTGTGATGAGCTGAATATCAGTTTGTTCGGGCAGTTCAATATCATTTGGGACGTATTCTTGAGCTCCCATGACCGCTTCAACTACGGCATGACGTCCCCCTTTGATTTCAACAATTCTTGAGCCTTCTGTAAGCGTCGGACGGATATATCCTTGTTTTTCTGCAACCACAGAAAGACTTTGCAGACAGTCAATTTCAGCAATAGTTTTGGCTAGAGCTTGAAGTCTTGAGATATACTGTTCTGTTTCAGCCCGAAGTCCCATGAATAAATCATATTCCAGAGAAGAGGATTTTTCACGCGCTTCCAACATAATTTCTTCAATTTCAGTCAATTCCTGAGAACCAAAACGCTCAGAATTTTTCAGCGTTGCCTTACGATAAAAATGTTCAGGTACACTATTCAACTGACTTTGGGTGATATGGAAATAATAACCATCCTTGCGATTATAATCAATTCGCAGTGTAGAAATCCCTGTTTTTGCTTTTTCATCTGCTTCCAATTTTGCAATCCACGAAGTTCCATTTTCAAGGGCCTCACGATATTTATCTAATTGAACATTGTATCCTTTTTTAATAATGCCCCCTTCGGTAATCGTTCTTGAGGCATTTTCACTAATGGCAGAATTAATCAAGCCAGACAATTCCGGAATTTCATCTAATTGGCTTCTTAACTCATTTAAGGGCGTTTCATCAAGACCTTCCAAAATATTTTTGATGGCAGGCACATTTGATAAGGAATTAGCCAGCTGCAAAAAGTCAACAGGAACAGCCTTACCAAAAGAAACCCGAGAAGCTAAACGTTCTAAATCGTAAACTCCTTTAAGAGCCTCTATCAAATCAGAACGTTCAAAGAAATGGTCTAAGAAAACTTGGACAATTTCCATTCTTTTTTGAATAGCTGAATTTGAAACTAAAGGACGGTCAATCCACGAACGTAACATGCGCGTCCCCATCGCTGTTTTTGTTTCATCAAGCAACCAGTAAAGGGTCCCATGTTTTTTGTTTTCTGTTTTATTTGCTGTCAGCTCTAAAGAAGATTTCGTCGCAAAGTCCATTTGCAAAAAATCTTTAATTTCATAGTGCTCAACTTCTTGTAAGTGACTCAAGTCACGCATTTGCGTTTCTTTAACATAAGCCAATAATTTTGAAGCGGCTTGATTTTCTAAGGTGGTCAGTCCTGATAATTCTATCAGTAAATTTTCAGGAATCTCAAATTGTTCTGAAATCAAAAGATTCATTTGTCTTTCAAAAACTTTTACTTGAGCCTCATCTAAAGGAAAACCAACAACAATTTCACGCGCTTTGAGCGAGGCAATTTCCCCGACGACTGCTGAAAATTCACTGAGTTCCGTTACCTTGAATTCCCCAGTTGATAAGTCCATATAAGAGAGGGCATAACGTTTAGCTTTAAAATCAATCGCTACTAAGAAATTATTATCAACTGAATTTGCAGTATCAATTGTCGTTCCTGGTGTAATAACTTGTGTCACGGCACGTTTGACAATTCCTACCGCTTTTTTCGGGTCTTCCATTTGCTCAGCAACTGCCACTTTATAGCCTAAGTCAACCAATTTATCAATATATTCAGTTGCCGCATGGTGGGGCACGCCAGCCATCGGAATTGGATTTTCGGAATTCTTGTTTCTTGAAGTCAGGGTCAACTCTAATATTTGAGCGGCATTTACCGCATCCTCATAGAAAAGTTCATAAAAATCACCCATCCGAAAGAGCAAAAAAGCATCGGGATAATCCTGTTTGATGTCTAAATATTGTTGCATTCCTGGTGAAATTTTTTCAGCCATTTTTTTCTTCCTATCCCATCTAAATTATACTGACAAAAGATACTAACCTATCTGTCAGCAAGTCTGTCAGTATTTTTTCATTACATTTCTACTGACAGATTTTCTTCAGCATTTTTTATTCACCAGTTCCTAGAAAAAGATTTACTTTTTCTTCCAATTCACCGGTGATATACTGCACCAAATCATTCACATCTTCTAATTTTGTGGCATAATCCTCAACTAAGGGGTGATGTTTGATTCGTTTTTCAATCATTTGGGCAGCTTGTGATGTTTTTTTGTAGGCCTGTATTTTGCCAATTTTTTGATATAAAACAGCTTCTTTTTGTAAAGCTTTCATTTCATCTTGTGATTTAAAAAGTTCTTGATTTGCCATCAATGCTTCTTCTGCTTGTTGAAATTCTTTAACATAATCGAGATTTTTAATTTTCTTAACAAGCAAGTCCACTAGCTCATCATAGTGCATTCTCAAGCCCCTCCTTAAATTTTCATTAATTACTAATTATTTCTTTCATTAAAACTCTTAGACTTTATAAGATAATTATAACATTTTTTCAATCAATCCATCGTCTGTTTTTTTGATATCTGTAAAAAAAGCCTGAATAGTTCAGGCTTTCCTAATTCTTAATTTTGATTCATTCGTTTAAATTCCGCAATCATTTCTTGAATTAATTCTCTTTGTGACTTCGTTAAATCTGTGATATCAATCATTTTATTATCCATGATGAGTTCTCCTTTCACCATAGGACTTGTAAAACTTGCGTTTTTCAGGCAAAAAAATTACTGACAAATCCGTCAGTAATTTTTATTATTCCCAACCTCTTATCTAAATAACTAATAAAAAGATCATGATTTATTTTCTTTAAGCACATTAAATTGCTCAAATTCATTGATTAATCTCAAAACAATCTGTAATTGTTCATCTGTCAAGGTTGAAGTATTAAAGTTTTTATCGTCTGACAAGCCAAGTAGATAATCCGCTGATACATCAAAAATTTGACACAGCTGAATCAATACCTCAACAGAGGGGTATTGCTTGCTTTTCTCATAAGATGATACTGAGGCCCCAACAATTCCTAAGCGAGCCGCCAAATCATTTTGTGTGAGATTTTTTTCCATGCGCAAAGCACGAAGTTTATCTCCAAAGTATTCCATCCCCATTTATTTACCTCTTTTTTGGATTTTAACAAAGAAAAATCAATTTTAATTTTATTTATCGTATTAAAATTGATTTAAGTTCTAACTTTAGGTATAATAAAAGAACAATAAACATAAAATTAGGAGAATTTATGAAAACAGAACATAAAGTTATTGCTATTGTCGCAATAGCACTTGGAGGATTGGGACTGATTCTTTCTTGGATTCCAATTGTCAACAACATCGCTTTTATTTTTGGAGTACTCGCTTTAATTCTTGCCATTATCGCATTAATTAGCAATAGAAAAAATAAAAAACTTCTCTCGCTCATTGGACTGATTATCTCTGGACTCACTCTCATCATTGTTTTAGTCACCCAATCCATTTATGGTAAAGCAATCGATGACATTGGAAAAAACAACATCAAAAAATCTTCCAACAGTAAAACTGTCAAAGTACCCAATCATTCTTCAACTAATAAGAAACAAACTCCTCTTGAGCTCATGAACCAATTGGCTTCTGTTTCAAAATCCACTGACGAAATATATGTTACTGGAGAGATTACCGTTGGCGATGGACAAACGGTTAGTCCGGGGATTTATGACCTTAACATTACAGGAGGAAGTGGCAATATCACAGGTAGCAGAAAAACTGTCAATGGCATGTTCCTAAACTGGACTGGTGGAGCGCTTGGAAATGATGGTGGTTATGCCTCACACATTCGGATTGTCCTTCTCGATGGGGATAAGCTCAACTTTAGCAATATCTCTAAAATAAAATTTACGGCTATCCCAGAAAAAACTACTTCATCCAATCAACTCGGAACCGGAAATTTCATTGTTGGCCGTGATATTCCAGCAGGAAATTACAAATTAAGCACCAACATGACCATGGATCCCCAATTCGAAAATTTAGGGTGGACACTCTCAATCTACAATGACGAAAAGGGAAATGAAAGAAGTCAAGACTATAATCCCGGAAACCCTGATGTTGTTGTCTCTCTAAAAGAGGGAGAAATTATCACTACTTCATTTATGAATTCTAATTACTACGAAACTAAAATTTCTGATGATAGTGCAAAACTAATCTTTAATGCAGTGAAATAAAGGAATACAAAAACCGGAGAAAAATTCGTTTACGTTCATTCCTACACCAAAAATAGCGGGGCCACTGTTAAAACACTTAGGCATTCAACTTCCAATCCTAAAAAGGTAAGAAATAAACCCAAATATAAAATCCAGTAGCCTACTAGACTATTGGATTTATTTTCATAATTATTATTCTGGGCGATGTCCATCGGGCCACCAAAGTTTAATCAAAGCTTGTGTTCCATCATTTTCAAAACCTTTATCAGCTAATTGCCCATAAAGTTCCTTTGCCCCTTTAGTTGCCGGAAGTTCAAGATTCATTTTATCGGCCTCAGCAAGTGCAATCCCTAAGTCCTTGATGAAATGCTTAACAAAAAATCCAGCACTATAATCTTCACGGAGAATACGAGGACCATAATTAGCTAAAGACCAAGTGGCACCTGAACCTCCTCCAACAGTATTTAAAACTTTATCCAAATCCAAACCAGCTTTTTGGGCATAAGCTAGAAGTTCTGTCATTCCAGTCATTGTACCCGCAATACAAATTTGGTTAGCCATTTTGGTGTGTTGTCCACTTCCAGCTGCCCCTTGATGAGTAATAGTTTTTCCCATTTTTTCAAATAAAGGCAAAGCTTTTTCATAAGTTGCCAAATCACCACCAACCATAATGGTCAGTGTCGCTTTTTTGGCCCCCAAATCTCCTCCAGAAACAGGGGCATCAAGTGCAAAAGCTCCAACTTTTTTAGCTTCTTGATAAATTTCTTGTGCTAAAGTTGGCTCAGTCGTCGTCATATCAATAAGAATTTTTCCTGAACAATCATTTTTAAAAATTCCTTCTGTACCAAAATAAACTTCGCGGACATCCTTAGGATAACCAACAATTGTAATCACAAACTCAGCTTGAGCCGCAGCCTTTTGTGGATTTTCAGCATAAGTTGCACCACGTGCCACAAGACCGTCCGTTTTTGATTTTGTACGATTATAGACAATTAAATCATGACCAGCGTCCATCAGATGACCTGCCATAGCAGCTCCCATCACGCCTGTACCAATAAATGCAATTTTTGACATAAGCTCTCCTTTTATTTATCAGACTTCTAAAATCTGTTTAATTTAGTTTTGGTAATCACGACGTTTACGGGCTTTATCACCCCGCAAACGTTTGATTTTCCGATTACGATATTCATCTAACTGATAAGTTTTCAACCATTTATCAATAGCCACTCGTGAATTTCCTGTTTCTTCGCCAATGCTTGATAAAGAGCGTAAAGGATTTTCATCAATGATTTTCTCTAGTTCTTCTCTTGTTAATCTAGTCATATTTCTCCATCTCTCAAAAAGCTCAAAAGAGCAAAAAACGGCCAGCTTCCAGCCAACCGTCCACTTAATCATGGGGAAGAAGGGATTTGAACCCTCACGCGATTTCTCGCACATGCACCTGAAGCATGCGTGTCTGCCATTCCACCACTTCCCCTTGCGAATTCTCATAAGCTCGTCATTTTACGTAAGACGCTAAAGCGCCCACTTCAAAGGCACTTCCCCTACGGGTCATAACACTTTTCTATAATATCAGTTTCATAGAAAAAATGCAAGTTGAAAATCCGCTATGACGCCCTATCTAAGCACCTCCATGCCCTACAAACATTGCAACAATTAATATAATCAAAACCAAAGTTGTAATTGCCACATAGAGTTTATCTCCTTCTTTAGCAAAAGCCACAATTGAAGCAACCACTCGCAAAACAGGAGTCAAAATTAAGAGGAATAAACCAGTCATTAACCAAGCCAATGCTTTAAATTCAACTAAACCACTTAAAATTTCATTAAATTTATCTGGCCAAACTCCTTCAGCGTAGCCTGAATGACCACTTAAAAGAAACATCAAAATTCCAATAATAATGACTGTAGTACTCACGAATACACCAACACGAAGAATTTTCCCGATATTTCGCTCTATTTTGAGTAATTCTTCTTTTGTCAATTCTTTACTTACCATTAGAATGATACCCCCAATCCTTTAAGCAACATTTGCAAAGCCATAATTAAAATAACTGGAATGAAAATCAATCGAATTGTTTTCGCTGGCAATTTAGGCATAATTTTTGAACCTAAAGCAGCACCAGCAACAATCCCAATAGCAAGCGGACCTGCTAAACTTGGATTAACATAGCCATTGAAAAAATAAACCGTTGCAGAAGCCGCCGCCGTCACCCCAATCATCAAATTTGAAGTCGCTGTTGACGCTTTTAAAGGCATTTTCATCATTGAATCCATCGCCATAACCTTGAAGACACCTGAACCAATCCCCAAAAGTCCCGATGCCACACCAGCACCAAGCATAACAGCCGCACCGCCAGGAACTTTTTCTACTTGGTAAGGAATCTCTTTGCCAAGTTGCTTATCATAATAGCTTGAGTTTAATTTTAATTTTTCAGCTATTTTATCTGACTCAACATTTTGAACAACTTCTTCACCTTTATGCATTTTTCGCCACATATTGTAGCCTTGGAAAATCAAAAGGCAACCAAATAAGATATTCAAAATCGTGGCATCAAAAAATCCCGCTAAGATTGCACCAACTAAACCACCAATTGTGGTAAATATTTCTAAAAACATAGCCGTACGGACATTAATCATATCATCTTTCAAATAAGAAATGGCCGCACCAGAACTTGTTGCAATAACGGCAACAATACTTGCACCAATGGCGTATTTTATATCCACACCAAAAAATGTCGTAATAACAGGCGTGATAATAATTCCACCCCCAAGACCCAAAATTGATCCAAAAACCCCTGCGACGAAACCAAGAAGTAACATCAACAGAGTAAATACTAATAAAGACATGTATTTCTCCAATCTAATAACCCTATTCTACCAAAAACTTTTTAAAGCTGCTTGTTCCTTTGATTAAGATACTTTATCAAGAACATTTAAATCCTATTCTATTTTTTACAACCCCAATTTATGATATAATTCTTATAAGATTAATGCTTCACAAGAGTTTTTGAGGCAACTTATTGGAGGTTAAAATGAATAGACAAGAACTTGAAGCGCGACTTCGTCAGGAGTTAGCCATTCCCTTTTATAATGCTAAAGTAGCCGAACGTGAATATAGTGAGGCTGAGTTTCAAGAAATGAAAGCAGAACTTAAAGCTGATATTGAACAGTATGCTCATGACTATGTCAACGAAAGTAATGCTAATGGTTAAATTTTACTGACAGAAATTCTAAATAAGTCTGTCAGTGAATTAGGACTTCTAATTTTAATGATCTCTCACTTTTTATTTCTGTCAGTAAATTAATTATTGTTTTTTAAAAAAGGAAAAAATATGACCGAACAAAAACAAGCACTTTTCACCATTTTTGGAGCAACTGGTGACCTCGCTAAGAGAAAGCTCTACCCTTCACTCTTTCGTCTTTTCAAAAAAGGCGAATTGGCTGAAAATTTTGCCGTAATTGGAACAGCCCGTCGTCCTTGGACAAATGATTATTATCGTGAAGTTGTTTTAGAATCAATCAAAGATTTGATGAATTCAAAAACAGAAGCCGAAAACTTCGCAAGCCATTTTTACTATCAAAGTCATGACGTTAGTGATAGTTCACATTATGTGAATTTGAAAGACTTGGGCGAAAGTCTACGTAAACAATATAAAACAGCTGGAAATCAAGTTTTCTTTCTCGCCATGGCTCCCCAATTCTTTGGCACTATTGCCGAACACCTCAAATCAGAAAATATTTTGACAGGTGAAGGTTTTGAACGAATCGTTATTGAAAAACCATTCGGTACAAGTTACAATACTGCAAAATCACTCAATGACAGCCTCTCTAAAGTTTTTACTGAAGAACAAATCTTCCGAATTGACCACTATCTCGGTAAAGAAATGATTCAAGCTGTTTCAGCTGTACGATTTGCCAACCCTATTTTTGAGTCTATTTGGAATAATCAGCACATTGACAATGTCCAAATAACTTTTGCTGAATTTATCGGCGTTGAAGACCGCGGAGGTTATTACGAAACTTCTGGTGCTTTGAAAGATATGATTCAAAATCACGTTTTACAGGTCCTCAGTCTGATTGCGATGGAAAAACCTCAAAAATTTGATGAAGCCCATATTGTCAAAGAAAAAGTTAAGGCACTCAATGCCATGCGTCAATATTCTCCCGAGGAAGCTTTAAATAACTTTGTACGTGGTCAATATGTAGCTGGTCGCTTTGATGGCGAAGATTACTCAGGCTATCGTGAAGAAGATTCCGTTGCTCCAGATAGCCGAACTGAAACTTTCGCCGCAGGGAAGTTTGTTATTGATAACGAACGTTGGTCAGGTGTTCCTTTCTATGTTCGCTCAGGAAAACGAATGACCGAAAAAGGAACTCGCATTAATATTGTATTCAAAAAAGACCCTGATAATCTTTTTGCCGACAATTGCGATGACCAGTCTGTACAAAATATTTTAACTATTTATATTCAACCAACAGAAGGTTTTTCACTTTCTGTTAACGGAAAAGCAGCCGGTCAAGGTTTCCACTTAGAACCTTTGCGCTTGAATTTCCGTCACGACAGTGAATTCCTTGGAAATTCTCCTGAAGCGTATGAAAAACTCTTTTTAGATGTTCTTAATGGAGATGGTACGAACTTCTCTCACTGGGAAGAAGCCGCTCGTGCCTGGGAACTTATTGATGTTATTCGCGAAGCTTGGGATAAAGAAACCTCTGAACTCCCAACTTATGCCGCTCGTACTATGGGACCTAAAGCTGCCTTTGATTTACTCGAAAAAGAAGGACATGAATGGGCTTGGCAACCTGATGTCTGGTATCAAGAACGTGGTTACTACGATAAATAATAAATATAAAAACCTATCAGTAAGCAAGATAGGTTTTTTACGTTTTCCACAAACTTTTACACAGTTTTCCACATATTTGTGGAAAGACTTCACAATTCTGTGGAAAACTTTATGTTTTCAATAGTAAAATAGGATAAAAAAAGGATTTTACTTGTGGATTTATTTTTCCACAGGTAAAATTCCTTTTAATTTTTTTATAGACTTGTTTTCCACACAGGTTCACCGTCCCGTTTTATCAATTTGCTCCAAACTCGTCGTTCACGCCAGCGATTAACTTGAGTACTCCAAGCATCTGATTCGACCAAAGGTTTCACCAAAATACTTCTCACGCCAGCTCTGTGAGCAGCTCTGATATCTGTCATTAATTGGTCACCAACCATAATCACATTTTCAGGACGCTCATCAAGTAATCTTAAAGCTTTTTTTATCCCCCAGGCAAAAGGCTTCATTGCTCGCCAGATATAATCAACCCCAAACTTTTCCACAGCTCGAGCGACTCTTGCTTGTTTATTATTTGATACAACAACAACTTTCAAGCCATTCTCGCGCATTTCTGAAAGCCAAGCCAAAAGCTCTGGAGTTCCGTCAGGATTATCCCAGGCAATTAAAGTATTGTCCAAATCCACCATTACTGCACGAACATTTAGTGCTTGTAGACGTTTCGGATCCAGTTGATAGACAGCTTCCACTAAATAATCAGGCTTATAATTATCAATTTTCATGCCCCTATTATATCAAAAACTGACAGAAATTCCTGTTTTCCTCCCTAGAATTACTGACAGCTCTATCATCAGTAAACAGAATCATCAAATTACTGACAGAAGAAAAAAGTCGCATCAAGCGACTTTTTCTTATTTAAACTTATCAAAGAATCCTTTTTTACCAGAACCAGAAACTTCAATACCACTTGCCTTGGCAAAAGCTTGAAGAGCTTCTTTTTGAGCTTGATTCATGTTCTTAGGAGTGACAATATTAATAATGACATATTGATCACCATTACCAGAACCACGGAGTTTTGGAGCTCCTTTTCCTTTTAGACGGAAATTGGCACCAGTTTGTGTTCCCGCAGGAATTTTTAATTTCACATTACCATGTACAGTTGGAACTTCAACTTCATCCCCTAAGGCCACTTGAACAAAGTCCATTGGCATCTTATAGTAGATTTCCGCGCCATCGCGTTCAAATTTATCTGAAGCTTCTACTTGGAAGACAACATACAAATCACCGTAAGGACCACCATTTACACCTGCATCCCCTTGGCCTTGTAAACGCATTTTTTGACCAGTTTCAACACCAGCAGGTACAGTCACTTTAACAGTATGTGCAACTTTTTCATGACCTGAACCATGACAAGTTGTACATTTTTCTTTAATTTCCTTACCTGTTCCATGACAGACATCACAAGTTGTTTGAGTTTGCATCCGACCAAGCGGTGTATCACGAACAACATTAATTTGTCCACGGCCTCCACACTTATGACAAGTTTCCGGATGCGTTCCAGCTTTCGCTCCTGAGCCACCACAAGTGTGACAGAGTTCTTCACGATTATACTTCACTTGCTTTTCAACACCGAAAATAGCTTCTTCAAATTTTAAATTGATTCGATATTGTAAATCATCACCCTGACGTGGTGCATTTGGATTAACTTGCGCGCCACCGCCACCAAAGAAACTTGAGAAGATATCCTCAAAACCACTGAAACCGCCAGAAGCTCCGCCAAAGCCTGAGAATCCAGAAGCTCCACCGAAGCCTCCACCGCCAAAACCACCATTAGCTCCTGCTTCACCATATTGGTCATAGGCTGCTCGTTTTTGTTCATCAGAAAGCGTTTCGTAAGCTTCTTGAACCTCTTTGTACTTATCCTCAGCCCCTTCTTCTTTATTTAAATCGGGGTGATATTTTTTGGACATTTTACGATAAGCTTTTTTTATTTCATCTTGACTGGCATTTTTATCAACGCCCAGTCGTTCATAATATTCAGTATTATTCATTTCTAAATTACTCACTTCCTTTACTAAATCAATTTTTCAATAGCACTATTTTACCACGTTTTTTCACTTTTGGCAAAAAAATTAGCACTCTTTTTATCAGAGTGCTAATATCATTTTAAAAATTCAATCGCAAATTGATTTGTTTCATTGTAAACTGAGGCAATCGTAGATTCACCTAACCAATATTTCCCTTTAATCGGGTCAGTCACATGAAATTCTTTTTTATCCTCATTGTAGCCATCCAATATTACGGCATGAGTGTTCGCAACAACCATATAACCATAATAATCATCATAAGTAATATTCGGACTATCAAAGTCAATTGTCACCCACATCTCAACCAAATGTTCTGATAAGACAACTCGTTTAATTTCATCAATACTTTGCCCAGACAAATCAGACACCTGAACATTATTATCTTGAGCAAAGCTTATCAGAGCCTCTGGCCAAATTGTCGGGAATCCTCCGTCGGGAATTTCATCGTCAGCCGTCCATGGATTCCCAGCATAGCCACTGTTTGGATCTCCTCCCCATCCAACATAGGGTAACTCGTCAATCCAGTCATTAACTGTTTTTCCTTGCGTTTTATCCAAATAGACTAAAGCATTATAGAAAGAAACAATCTCACATCCTTGATAAGCACCAATTGTGATTTGATTGATATTTCCTGTTTTCATTAATACATAATCATCTTTTCCTTGACTATTTGTTTTATAAAAAGTTTTTGAGGCAGGACTTAATTGTTTGTCTTCTTGATTTTTAGGATTCAATAAAAATGTCACAAAAACCAAGAAAGCGACAAGGATTAACAAAATTACGATATTTTTTTTAAAAAGTTTTTTCTTTTTAATAGTCATCTAGTAAGTCTTTTTTCCCCATCATGGCTAAAGTTTGGTGTACCGTTTCAGCTTGTGCATCAATTATCCTATATTCTTTTGTCAAATCGTAAGCATCATACAACACTGACAGTTCTGTGCAACCTAATATTGTTACTTCGCAGTTCATTTTAGAAGCCACATCAGATAAAATTTCATGATAAAGTTCAAAGTTGAGATTTCTATTTTCCTTGACTTCTTGATAAATCAATCGATTAACTTTTTCTTGTAATTCTTCATCAGGAACCACCGCTTCATAACCTTGTTCTTCCAAGGCCTCGCGATAAACTCCCGTCAAAATCGTTCCTTCTGTTGCCAAAACAGCGACTCTCTTAGCGCCCGAAAAGTGACGACCAATACTATCAACCGCGATACGTGGCATATGTAAAATTGGAATTTCTGTTGCTTTTTGCATCTCATCAAAATAATAATGAGCAGTATTACAAGGGACAACAAAAAACTTTGGTGAAAGTTGACTATGAATTTTGATATCATCAATCAATTTTTCTTCTGGATTTTCTAATGAAGGATTCTTGATATAATCTGTTCGGTCAGGAATTGTTGCATGATTAACTACGATATAATTCAAATAATCTTGGTCACGATAAGCTTCTGTTCGGTCATTCAACGTATGAATAAAACTTTCGGTAGCAAGAGTCCCCATTCCTCCCAAGATTGTAAAGAAGTTTTCCATTATATTCTCCTGTCCTTCTTATTCTTAATTTTTATTTGTGAAAATACGTTTTAAATGTCCCAATATAGCGATGGAAGGCATACTTCATTAAAAGATAACGTTTAGGTGAATTATCTTTCGAGTAAAATAACGTTGTTCCATAGTTTCCTGAATTAATAAAACGACGAATTTCTTCTTTAAAGCTAGGGTTTACATATTTAAGCAATACTTTTTTAGGAACTCCTAACCAAAGTTTAGTCCCTTTACCATAAACCGTTTCAGTAAAAGCTTCGTTGTAAATACGGTCAGCCACCAAATAACGGGTCAAATTATAGCCATTTAAGGTAACATAGAATGAACTACGCCCTTGACGTAAGTTAATTTCAAAAAGTTTATAAGAACCATCACGTGGATCATACTTCATATCGAAATTCGCAAAACCTGTGTACTCAATTTTCTCAAGAAAGTCCTGAATTTGTTGGTAAACTTGTTCATTGTAATCTGGCAAAATTGCGACATAGTTTCCAATTGCTTTTGGACTTGGATCTTCAAGCAAAGGATGACCTAAACACATCATTCTTACCTTATGATTTTTATCTACATAAGCATTCAAAACACGCATGTTTTCATCGCCACCAGGAATAAAGTCCTGAATAATCATTTCATCAGGATAACCGGCTTCATAACAACGATGAAGCATTAACTTCATTTCTTCATTTGATTCAATCGTGAAAGCCTTCTTTTGACCTTCAAAATGAACATCCAAGTAAGAAATAGAATTCCCAGGTTTTAAAATCATTGGGTAAGGGAAACTTAAACTGTCCACTAAAGAATCTATTTCTGATTCAGGATTAACCAATACCGTTTTAGGATATGGCAAGCCATACTGCTCACAGATATTGTAAAAATCCGGTTTATTTTCTAATTGTTGATAAAGAGAGTAATCAATATAAGGCACTTCAAAAAAATCGGAAAGTTCATCACGATATTTCGAAGCAAGTAAAGCATAGCCATCCCCACAAGCCACTAAAAGATATTTTTTTTGATCATCCTTATGTTTACTTGCGAAATCACGAAGAACTTGGATAAAAGTTTCCTCATGGTCAAAATTTTCATGTGTTTGCACTTCAACGATTTTCGAATACTTTGTGGGTGCCAATCCAGAAGCACTTAAAGCAAGGGAAGTAATCCCAAATTCTTCATGAAATGAACGAGCCATTCCATATACGTTGATATCAGAACCTAACAGAATAGGTTGAAATTCAATTGTTTGTGACACAAAAACCTCCCTTAAAAATTAACTACAGCAGGTTTTTCACCATTATTGATGAAGTAAACATCATACCAAGTCAAGAATGAATAAATTGTCCAGAGTTTACGACGAGCATCATTTTTATCTGCAAAGTTATCATCCAACATCTTCAAAAGTTTTTCTTGGTCGAAAAATTCTGCAACAAAGTCTTGTTCAAACAATTGACGAACAACTTTATAATACTTCTCTTCTCTTAACCAGTCTTTAATTGGCACTGGGAATCCCAATTTTTTACGATTTGACCATTCTTCTGGCAAATGACGACGAGCAGCTTGACGGAAAGCATATTTTGTATTATGCTCATTCAAAAGGAATTTAGAAGGAATTTGTTCAGCTGTGTGCATCAATTCAATGTCTAACAATGGGACACGTAATTCAAGTGAATGTGCCATCGCCATTTTATCTGCTTTAAGCAAGATATCTCCTGGCATCCATTGGTGCATATCAAGATATTGCATTTTACGAAGTTCAGAACCTTCTGGTGCTTTTTTATAAGTTTTTCCAACAATTTCTTTGACTGTTGGAGCCGCTTGGAATTCTTCTTTCAAAAGCTCAACTGATTCAGACTCATCAAATACTTTTGCTTGCCCGATGAAGAAGTCCTCAGCTGGTGCAAGTGATTCATATAGATGCTTTTGTCCTTTGAAATGTTTGTTTTCAATTCCACGAGCAATTGAGAAACGTAAAGATTTTGGTAATTTCTTCAAACCTTCTGCAAAAACACGAACCGCACGAGAATTGGTACTAAATCCATAAGACTCATAACCAGCAAAAAGCTCATCTGCCCCTTCACCACTCATCACAACACGTACATCACGTGCTGCCAATTCAGCAAGGAAAAAGAGAGGCACACAAGAAGGATTTGAATCTGGTTCATCTAAATAATATTGAATTTGTGGGAAATACTTGAAAGCTTCATCCCCATGAATTTCACGAGAAGTATTATTCAAACCAATCATATCAGTTAATTGTTTGGCTTGTTTAGATTCATTGAAAGTCCCTTGACCGAAACCAATAGAATAAGTGTGTTCAGGACGAAGCGTTGAAGCAACATAACTAGAATCCACACCACTTGATACAAAAGCACCCACTTCAACATCAGCGAACTTATGAGCATCAACAGAACCCAAAACGGTCTTGTCAATCAAATCAATTGATTCTTCCAAGCTCATATCTTTTTCATCAACTTTCATATCCCAATAAGGTTTAATATCTAAACCCCCATCTTTATATGTAAAGTAATGTCCTTCTTTGATACGAAAAACATTTTTAAAGAAAGTTTCATCAAGAGCAGAATATTGGAAAGTCATATAAGGTTTCAAAGCTTCTTTATTCAATTCTTTTTTGAAGTTTGGATGTTTCAAAAAGCTTTTAATTTCAGAACCATACATGAAAGTTCCGTTCATTTGAGTATAGTAAAGAGGCTTGATACCGAAATGGTCGCGTGCGCCAAACAATTCTTGTTTTTCTCTATCCCAAATCACGAAAGCAAACATTCCACGAAGTTTTTGAAGAAGCTCTACACCGTATTCTTCGTAACCGTGTAAAAGCACTTCTGTATCAGCGTGAGTAGTAAAATCATGGCCTTTAGAGATAAGGTCTTCACGCAATTCACGGAAATTATAAATTTCGCCATTAAAAGTAATCAATTTAGTTTTATCTTCATTGAAAATGGGTTGGTCTCCACCTTCAAGGTCAATAATACTCAAACGACGAAAGCCAATTGCGGCACCTTCATCAATAAATTCACCTGAACTACTTGGACCACGGTGAACAATAGTATTCATCATTTCTTCTAAAGTTTTTGATTTATCATTTTGATTCATCCGGTCAATAAAGCCGACAATTCCACACATTTATATCTATCCCCTTATCATTTTTCCTTATTATTATACCACAATAATAAAAAATGATTTGACAGAAGGAAAATAATTCCCCACTATCAAATCACTATTTTTCTTAAATTATAAACTTAAACGTGAATGAAACCATAGTTAGCATCACTAATTTTTACTGTACTTGTTGTATTGAAGTAACCACTACCTTGGTTAATGGCTTCTCCGATAACCATAGTCCCAGCTGCTTTATTTACACTTTGAACAACAGCGACGTGACCATAACTACCACCACGAACATTTGGTCCAAAGACTGCTACTGAAGAACCAGCTACTGGATTACTGTCAACTGTGAATCCTGCTGCACTTGCAGAAGCTGCCCAGTCTGCTCCATTACCCCAATAATCACCTACACGGCTACCAAATACTGATTTCACATAGTAAGTACATGTTGGCGCTACGTAAGTCCCTGGGTTTGAGCCATAATTCGTTGACGGAATGTTATATCCACCTGAACTATTGCCACCAGAAGAATTATTTCCGGAATTCGAACCACTGTTACCTCCATTGTCTGGGGTACTTGAGCTTTCACCCGTTGAACCAGAGTTTGAATTATTAGAGTTCGATGAGTTTGAACTGCTTGAACTGTTTGAACTGTTTGATTTTGAACTACTTGAGCTAGCAGGGGCTTGAGAAATTTGTACAATAGGTGCCGCATTTGCTTTTTCTACAGCTTCAGCAGCTGCTTTTGTTTTAGCCGCTTGTTCTGCCGCTGCCTTTTCTGCTGCCGCTTTTTCTGCTTGCAATTCTGATTTTTTATCTTGAGCATTTGTAATCGTCAATTGATAATTAATTTGAGCAACTTTCAATTGAGCTTGTTGCTCAGAAAGATCTTTGGCTTGATTAGCCAAATCATTTTCTGCCGCTGCCATGATTCCATCATTTTTTTGGTTCTCAGCTTGTTTATCTTGAACAGCCTTCATATCTTTTTGTTGCTGTTCAATCATATTTTTGTTAGCTGAAGTTACCGTAGCCATAGCCGAAATCTTTTGAATTGCATCTGTCAATGATTTTGAATTAACAACTGCATCTAAATAATTCGTTGTTGAATTATTAACTTGGGCACTACGAGCTTGAGCTTGCAAAGAAGCATTACGTTCATTAATATTCTCACGTAAAGTTGTAACTTGTGCATTGAGTTTTTTACCCTCAGCTGCAAGTTTTGCCATCTTATTCTTCAAGTCGGCTTGTTTTGATTGAATAGAATCAATTTTTGATTGAATTGTATCAACTTGAGCTTGAGCTTGAGTTTTTGCATCTTGCGCACTTGAAATTGTGGCATCTTGCTTTGCAATATCTGAATTTGTGTCAGCGTAAACACCTGACAACGGGGCTGCAGCAGAAAGTACTACTGTAGACATTAAAATAGCTGAGATAATCTTTTTTTTCATAACTGTAATTTTTTAATTTTTCCTCCCATTAAGTTCGGTTGAATAAACATATTATACTATTCCTACCCCACCATAATATTTCTTTATGATTACAAAACACTTTCTAATTGTATCTTGCGTGACTTTTTTTTAATCTGTAAAAAATTTCTAAAGGAAATTGTAGCCCGGCAGCCAAGATAATATTAAGTAAAAGTGTAGGAGCTAACTGATATACAACAAAATTAATAAAGTTAAGATGTGCAAATCCAAAAACCGTCATAATGATTGCACTAAAGACTTCGAAAGCGGTCACAATAATAATTGTTGTAAAAAGTCGTGTCCAACGATTAGTAAATATGGTTATTTGTATATTATATACAAAAAGAGCAATAAGTGGGAACAATAAGGTCGCAATTCCATAAATTCCTAAATAATAGCTATCATAAATTGCACCCAAAATTGCCGCTAAGATAATGATATAGCTTGGTCTGTGCTGAGTGACACTATACATTAGAAAAATCAAAAATAGATGACTCACTGGTACCCAAGTCCCACTACTCAATCCCGTTAAAAGATGGGTAATTTGACCGTCCAAAATTATTAGTAAAAAAAGAATAATTGGACTAAAAAATTGAAATGTAAATCGACTCACTACTTAATTCCTTGTATTCTAGTTATTTTTCTAAACAAATTGATGTTTAAATTTTAATAATATAAACATTCTTAACTCTTTAATTATTGACCGTCAATTTTGCTTTTAATAACAAAGACAAATCTAATATCATAAAGATTCGTTTCTGGTTTAACATACACCATTTTACCAAGACCATCACTATCTTGTTTTTCACCAATAACAGTCCCTATCAAAAGTCCACTTGGTGTTCCGCCCTCACTACCTGAGTTAGTACCCAAACCACTGGTAAATACCGAATCACCATTTTTGAATTTTCCTTGAGAATCTATATTCTTAATAACATAGGCTTGTTGTTGAGAATCATAACTACTCAAAATACCATAAATTGGTGAGCCGTCACTTTCAATTCTGACAGGAATTTTATTTGCAATTCCTTTAGATGAGCTTAACAGAGCAACTTTTGCGCTACTTTTGTTGACTTGGGTAACGCGCCCGACAACACCACCATTTGCCATTACGATCATACCATTTTTCAAACCATCTTTGCTCCCACTATCAATGACTAGTGTATCATTCCATGATGATGGCTCACGAGTAATCACATTGGCAGCGACTTGCTGATAGTCAGTGAGTGTTTCTTGAAGTTTTAAAGCTTTCTTTAACTCTTTGTTTTCTGACTCAAGCCCACTCAATTTATTGTCATCATTCTTTGATTTTACCAACTGTGTTTTTAAACTTTGATTTTGCTGATAAGTATTCATCAAGTTGGAAAGTTCATTTGCTTTGTCTTGAACAAAATGGATTGGTGCAACAAGAACACGGTCAACAAAACTTGTCCCATCATTAATTGTCTGGGTCATCGCTGATGGATTACGGTTGGACTTAAAATTTTTGGCAGAGATAAAAATTGCTGACATCGCTGCAATGATAATAATAAGTGCAATAATAATAAGCTTACTTAGGTTAATTTTTTTCACTCTTCTATGTTCCCTTCGGTAATATGTTTCAAACACCATAAGTTGAGTTTGAAAGCTTTGTGATTTCACATAGCCTCTTGCTATAAGCAAAAGCAATTCTTATATCGTTTATCTATTTGAGCTATCTTTATACTTTCAATATGATAGTCGTACAAGTTCTTCCTACTCGTACCTTATTTTATCAAATTTGGCAGAATTTTGATAGACATTAACAATATTCTCATATAAAAGTTAAAACATCTGTTTCTTTCTAAAATCTTGAAAAAGTTAGGAAGATTTCCCTCCTTAATTTTATTAATAAAAAAAGTCCTCCAGATTATGGTAAAAAAACAGCTTAACAATTTATTAAATGATGGACTAATATAACATTCCCTACAAGAGGATCCTATCAAAGCATCATGTATGGCTCATCTCTCTTAAAAGAGCTTTTAAGTTGACGCTAATTTTTTGAAAATATCTACGGTACAAAGTTTTTATAGGCCCCTCTCTTATTAACATCTCCCATGAGAGGAGACTATATGATAGTTCCAAACATTTTAACTTTATTAGTATAGAGGATTATTAGCTATTTTATTAACTTTTTGATAAAATAATAATAATTTCTGTAAGCGGTTTTTATATAATGAAATAACTAATATTTAGAGGAGAATTTTATGAGTCATATTCCAGTTTTTGGTGAAAAAAATGAAGGAAAAGATTATCAAGCAAGATATGGCGTCTACTCAATTGTAGCAAGAGAGAACAAAGAAATTTGCCTTGTTCAAGCCCCTAACGGAGCTTACTTTCTTCCCGGAGGTGAAATTGAAGCTGGAGAAAATCAAGAAAAAGCGCTCCACCGTGAACTTATGGAAGAATTGGGAGCTACTGCTGAAATCGGAGAATTCCTAGGCCAGGCTGATGAGTATTTTTATAGTTCACATCGAGATAAATATTTTCATAATCCTGCTTATATCTTTGAGACTAAAAATGTTCACTTTGATTCTAAACCACTCGAAGATTTCAATCACGTTAGTTGGTTTGACCCAGAAACAGCTATCAGCAAACTCAAACGCGGCTCCCATAAATGGGGAGTTCAAGAATGGTTGAAAAAATAAAAAATCGTCAGTCAGACGATTTTTTTATTGACTTATTATTTTTACTCCGCCAGAACCGGCGACAATCACTTTTTTCACCATATCATTAAAGAGACCGTGTTCTACAACTCCGACCATTAAATCAAGTTCATCAGCAAGTTTTTGGGGATTTTCAATTTTTGCAATATGAAGGTCAATAATAAAGTGTTGCATATCTGTTATTAATTTCTCCCCCTCATCATTTAAACGCCAAGTGGGAGCATAAGCAGCTCTTTCAAAAGCTTTAAATAATTGCTCTGAGCCATAAGGAATAACTTCTACCGGAACTTTAAAAGAACCAAGATTTTCTGATAATTTACTCTCATCAACAATCCAAATATAGTCTTTTGAGTAAGTGGCAACGATTTTTTCCATTAAAAGTGCCGCTCCGCCTCCTTTAATACCATTCAAGTGAGAATCAATTTCGTCCGCTCCATCAACAGTCAAGTCAACATAATCTACTTCATCAATTGAAGCTAAAGGAATTCCCAGCGCTTTTGCTTGTTCACTTGTCACACTAGAAGTTGTCACGCCTGTAATTTCTAATTGTTCTTCAGCAACTCTTCTCCCTAATTCTTCTACAAAATAGGCTGCTGTTGACCCTGTTCCTAAGCCAACAACCATTCCTGATTTAACAAATTCAGCCGCTTTTATCCCAACTTGTTTTTTTAAATTTTCCATTTTACCTCCTTGAATATTTCGATATCACACTGACTTAATTATAGCAAAAAAGCTACTTAAAGTAGCTTTTTTATTTATATTAACTAATATATTCTTCTAGGTATTGAGGATTATAAATCATAATTTTATTATCAATCACTCCAATTACTTTTTCATCCTTTAAATCATGAAGAATACGGTTAACACTATTTCGTGTAGAAATACCACAAAAACCTGCAATATCTTCATTAGTGACAGTAAAATCAATCAGAATTCCATCTTTTTTTCTTATTCCGAAATCATCAATCAAACTGTGAAGACAAGCGCAAACCGCTCCCTTCTTACCATTGATTGTCATTTTTTGAAGAATTTCTAAATTAAGTGCTAGTCTTCGTTTATAAAAGTCATCAACAACTCTGAATAAATTCAAATCCTCACGAACCCAATTCCAAAAATCACTGCGTGAAATTTTATAAAAACTGGCTGTTGGAGACTCAATTCGTACATTAAATAACGCTGAAATTCCATCGTTTTGTTTCTCTTCCAATAAAGAAACAAAATCTGGCTGCGCAACATACGCAATATTAAATTCACGACCATCTCTTAAAATATTGCTAATCTTCGCTACACCATCTTTGAGTACATAGATATATTCTGATTCAATTCCTTGATACATAATATAACTATGTTTTTTGCGTGTTACAACACTCACTTTTTTTTGTTCTAGTGTATTGATTAGATATTCAATGTTTACGTTTGCCATTTCTTCCATCTTATTAAAACTCATCTACTCGCTAATTTGTTCATTTATTCGCCTATATAAGGCTGTAGCCATTTCATTATATCATTTTTTATGTAAATCATTAAAATCAAACTTTAGTGCTTGATTTTTGATGTTTACCATGAATAAGATAGTATATTATCCAAACAATTATAACTGCTGGCGCACTATAAAGGTATAAGTTTCGGAAACCTAGCATTCCATTTCCCAACATCGGAATAACCGCTCCAAGAACGATTGGTCCTCCACCAACACCTAAGTCTAAAAAGCCAAAGAAGGTAGAAGTCGCGACACCGATACGGTCCTTACTTGAATCCCGAATTGCAATTGCTTGACCAAATGGTGCGACACCGCCGTACCCAAGCCCGAAAGCTCCCCCAGCAATCAACAAGACAACGAATCCAATGGCTGGGCTAAAGAATCCGGCAAGTCCAACAAGAAGCATGGCAACAGCAAAGAAAATAAAGGTTGGATTAAAGATCCAGTTATCACCTTTAGTATCGAATAGACGACCAGTGAATGGACGTGATACAAAAATTAAAATTGCATACATGGTGAAGAATAATGAACCTGCAAGTGGAATCTTGAGGTCTGTAGAAAACGAACCCATTCCCGTTAAGATAGCTGAGTCAATAAATCCAGCTAAGAAAGCAATAATTGAGATAGGAAGGGCAGATTTTTCAATGTAACGCTCAATCCCTTTGGGCTCATGTTCTAAAGCATAGGCACGTTCTTCAGCCGAAAATTCTTTGACACGAACAAAGAAAATCAAGATGAATGTAACAACTAGCAAACCAAGAGCAATTCCAAGTAAAGAGCCAAAGCCAAGTGAGGAATAAATCATGATTGATAATGCTGGACCAACGGCGGCTGCAAGCGTAACGGATAAGGCATAATAACCAATCCCTTCACCACGACGTGAAGCTGGCACAACGTGTCCAGCAATTGTTCCTGACGCCGTTGCCCCAATCCCAAAACCAGCTCCTTGAATCACTCGAATCAAAAAGAGTAAGGGAATATTGGTTGTCAAATAATAGCCAAAGGTTAAAACAAGAAAAATAAGTCCACCAATATAAAGCAAACGTTTCATTCCGATACGCGTGATATTAATCCCTGTCCAGACCCGACCAATAAGGGCCCCGATAACAAAAACACTTGACAAGGAAAGACTTACAACTGTTGATTGATGCAGTTGTTGAAGTGCATAAGTTCCTATTGAAGAAGTTAAGACATAAAAAACAATATAAAATAAAAAACTAATTAGCGTGTTAATTACGAAAGTAGGTGTAAAAATACTTTCTTTTTCCATGATTTTTTCCATTTCTAAGTAAGAGCCTCTGCTCTTTTTAAGTGAATTAGGTAGAACTGTTATTTTCTAACAATGAGTGTGTTGCATTTGGCATGATTAACAATATATGATGCAACTGACCCAACAACTACACGTTCTATATAACTAATCCCTGTTGCGCCAACAATAATCAAATCTACGTTTTCTTGTTTCGGAATTTTTGTTGCCATTGCCACTTTAGGCGAGCCATATTCCAGCAGAGTTCTAACATTAGTCAACCCTTCATCAAGAGCTTCTTTAGCAAACTGTTGTAATAAACGTTTTGTTCCATTTTCGTGCCGTTCTTCGGCAATTGTGTCGTAAGTGTTTACGGCAAGAAATGAACGTTTTTCAATAACATTAGCAAGAATAAGTTCAGCGTCATTACGTTTAGCTATCCTAACTGCTTCATCGAAAGCTTTAAGTGATTCTGCTGAACCATCCATACCAACTAAAATTCTTGAATATTTTTGTTCCATACTAGCTATCCTTATCTAATTAACCGATGGCAGAAATGTTTCTTACTTCAAAAGCAAATTTGCCATCTTCAGTTTTTACAAAGCCGTGATGATTTGAAACAAATTCGATTGCTTCGTCCATGTTCACAAATTCTTGAATGACACTACGTACTTTGGTATCACCCACATAGTTTGGTGTTGAGTTTTCTTCGTATGAAGAAAGTCCTTTAAATTCAAATTTCATTTTGAAATCTCCTTCTTAAATAACAAATATTTTTGAAAAACAATGTACTGTTGTTCTCAATGTTTTTAAGTTACTCAATCATTTTAAACAAAAGTTGTACGAAGCGCGACAACAATTTTTGATATCAATCTTTGATACCAAGAATTGATAACGAGCATTGATAACATTTGTTACTATTTAAAAAAAGAAAAATACTGACAAAGCTGTCAGTATCTTTTATATTTTCTTTTTAATATGCTTGAGCAGTTTCCAATTTGGACTCTGTTTCTGATTTTTCAACTGAACCAGAAACTTTGTTCATTCTTTTTTTAGCAGTGGTCATCATTAAACGAATACGATTCAACTGATTGACAGCAGAAACTCCTGGGTCATAATCAATCGGCGCAAGATTGGCCCCTGGATACTGACGGCGAAGTTCTTTCATCATTCCTTTACCAACAATGTGATTTGGGAGACAACCAAAAGGTTGAAGACAAATAATATTATTCACTCCTTTTTGCAAAAGTTCAATCATTTCACCAGTAAGGAACCAGCCCTCACCAGTGTGATTTCCTATTGAAATCACTTCTTCAGTAGAGGATGCAACGTCATAAATTGACTCTATTGAATCAAAACGATTTGATGCCTTCAAAGCTTTATTCATTGGTTTTTCTAGCATATTAATGATACCAATGAAAGTTTTAGCCATGAGTTTATTTTTCTTACTAAAGGCAATCTCATCTGCTTTCCAGATTTGATTGTATAAACTGTAATTCATAAAACCAATTAAATCAAGGACAACAGCTTCGCCACCTTCTTCTTCAATAATGGAAACAATATCATTATTAGCAGTTTTGCTATATTTGACTAAGATTTCTCCGACGACACCCACTCGTGGCTTTTGAATATCAAAAAGTTCAATTTGGTCAAATTCTGCAACAATTTTTTTCATATTGCGGTTAAATTCAAAGATTGACCCTGATTCTACATTTTTTCGAGCTTTTTCTAGCCATTTTGCATGTAGATCATTGACCGAACCTTCTACTGCTTCGTAGGGGCGTGTCCGATAGACAACTCGTTCAAACAAATCGCCGTAAAGCACAGCAATCATAAAGCGTGTCAGTAATGGAACCGTGAATTTAAAGCCTTTTTCTGTCCCTTGATTTCCCATTGAGAGAGAAACTACTGGAACTTGCGGGAAGCCGGCATCAATCAGAGCTTTACGCAACAAAGGAATATAGTTAGTTGCACGACAACCACCACCGGTTTGGGTCATCATGACGGAGGTATTATCAAGGTCATATTCTCCTGACTGGAGAGCTTCGATAAGTTGACCGATAGTGATAATGGCTGGATAACAAGAATCGTTATTAACAAATTTCAAGCCGTTATTTACAGAAGTATTTGTTTCTGGCAGAGAAACGACATTATAACCTGCAGCAGCAAAAGCTGTATCCAATAGTCCTTCTTGGTGAATTGGTGACAACATTGGTAAAAGAAGGGTATGTTTTTTAGCCATTTCTTTTGTGAATGCTGGTGTTTCTGGGACCAACTCATGAACTTCGGTTGTCGCTTCAATGTTGTGACGTGTCCGCTCTGAAACTGCTGCCTTAAGGCTACGCAAGCGAATCCGAACGGCTCCCATATTTGAACCTTCATCAATTTTTAGAACGGTATAAAGCTTGTTGTGTCCACGCATGATTTCTTCAACTTGGTCAGTCGTCACTGCATCAAGACCACAACCAAAGGAATTAAGTTGCACAAGTTCTAGGTTTTTATTTTTGCAAACAACATTTGCGGCTGCATAAAGACGACTGTGGTAAACCCATTGATTGACCACGCGCAGACCAGAAACTTCGGCCAAATGACTGATAGAGTCTTCTGTCAGCACATGGAATCCTTCTTGAGTAATGATGTCAGCAATTCCGTGATTGATTTCTGGGTCCAAATGATAAGGACGTCCTGCAAGGACAATGGCTTTTTCATTGTTCAAATTGATTTGCATCAGTAAATCTTCGGCTTTAAGACGTAAGTCTTCTTTGAATTTATCCATTTCTTCAAAACCATGTTGAACAGCAGCTTTTACTTCTTCAAGACTGACAGTAAATCCTTGAGCCGTCAAAGACTTATGGATATTGACTGACACACCGTCAGGATTTGCCAAATTAATAAATGGATGAAGATAATTGACTTGTCCTTCACGAATTTCGTCAATATTATTTTTAAGAACTTCTGGATAAGATTGGACAATTGGACAGTTGAAATGATTTTGAGCGTTTTTTTGTTCTTCTTGTTCAAAAAGGACTGAAGGATAAAAGATAGTTGGCACACCTTGTTTAATCAAAGCCATGATATGTCCGTGACTCATTTTTGCTGGGTAACAAACAGTATCAGACGGAATAGTTTCAATTCCCTCTTCAAAGAGTTCTTTGTCTGAGCGTGGGCTCAAAACAACACGGAAGCCAAGGTCTGTTAACATCGTGTGCCAAAGCGGATAGTTTTCGTACATGTTAAGCACGCGCGGAATCCCAATCTCTCCACGAGTTTGTTTTTTCTTACTTAAACTATGGTAACGGAAAAGTTTTTTGTATTTATAATCAACTAAATTAACTTTTTTGTCTTTTTTAGCGACTTTAACTTTTGTTGCTTTTTCAGCTCCACGTTCGCAACGGTTCCCGGTTACAAACTTATTGCCATCATTGAAGACCGTCAGTGTCATTTTACAGTTGTTTTCGCAAAGTCCACAGACCATAAATTCTTTATGAGTGGTAAATTTTTCTAGTTCATCAAGTTTTAAAAGCTCTGATTCTTTGTGTGTTTCTTCATTGTCTAAAGAAATCAAAGCACAACCATAAGCTCCCATCAATCCGGCAATACTTGGACGGACAACTTCACGTTCAGAAATTTTTTCAAAGGCACGCAATACGGCTTCATTGTAAAAAGTTCCGCCTTGAACAACGATTTTCTTACCAAGTTCTTCGGGACGTTTTACCTTGATAACTTTATAGAGGGCATTTTTTATGACACTGTATGAAAGACCAGCAGAAATATCACCAACTGTTGCTCCTTCTTTTTGAACTTGTTTAACTTTTGAGTTCATAAAGACGGTACAGCGTGATCCAAGATTTACTGGATGTTCGGCTAAAAGCGCTTTTTGTGAAAATTCACGAACGTCATGTTTGAGCGAATGGGCGAAAGTTTCAATAAATGAGCCACAACCTGATGAACAAGCTTCATTGAGCTGAATACTAGATAAAGCACCATCACGGATTCGCATGGCTTTCATGTCTTGTCCACCGATATCGAGAATGAAATCCACTCCTGGATTGAAATAATCAGCTGCTTTGTAGTGAGCCATGGTTTCGACTTCGCCGTAATCCACGTGAAGACCAGCTTTAATCAAGTGTTCGCCATAACCGGTTACGGTTGACTTGGCAATGTAAACATCTGCTGGAAGTTTAGCATAAACATCTTTTAAAATATTAATAACTGATTCAAGTGGTTCACCGTTATTAGAACCATAGTGGTCATAAAGAATATTTCCTTCATCATCAATAAGAACGACTTTTGTTGTGGTTGAGCCGGCATCAATTCCTAAGAAGGCAGCTCCATGATGTTCAGACAAGTTCTTATAGTTAGCTGTTGCTTTGGCATGGCGCGCACGAAAATCATCAAGTTCAGCTTGATTTTCAAAGAGCTTATCCATAGTATCTTGGGGAATCAAACTATCAGAATCATCATTTTCCAAACTATGAATGAGTTCGGTTGCTGTTTTTTGGCTTGTTTCTTCATAAAGCGCTGCTCCCATTGCCACAAAAAGTTGTGGATTTTCTGGGAAGATAATATTTTCTTCTTTTAAATCCAACGTTTCAATGAAACGTTTGCGCAGTTCACTCATGAAGAAAAGAGGTCCGCCAAGAAAGGCAACATTACCTTTGATTTTTCGACCACTGGCTAATCCGGCAATGGTTTGATTGACAACAGCTTGGAAAATACTGGCTGCTATATCTTCACGACGCACTCCTTCGTTCAAAAGGGGTTGAACGTCAGTTTTGGCAAAAACGCCACAACGTGAAGCAATCGGATAGAGTTTTTCATAGTTTTTAGCTAATTCATTGACACCATTGGCATCAACTTTCAAAAGGGCAGCCATTTGGTCAATGAAAGCACCTGTCCCACCGGCACAAGTTCCGTTCATCCGTAATTCTTGAGTGCCATTGTCAAAAAAAGTCATCTTGGCATCTTCGCCGCCAAGCTCAATCATGACATCTGTTTGTGGAATAAATTTTTCGATGGTGATAGATGAGGCAATCACTTCTTGGACAAAAGGAACATCAATGACTTCTGCAAGTCCCATTCCTCCTGAACCGGTAATGGCTAATTCTAAATTTAAATCTCCGTGTTCAGCAATAAAATCATTGAATACTTTAATGGTTGCTGCTTTGACGTCAGAAAAGTGGCGCTCGTAACGTGAAAAAATGAGTTTATAATTTTCGTCAAAAACGACGAGTTTTACTGTGGTTGAACCAACGTCAATCCCTGTTTTATAAATTTGTGTCAAGATGGTCTCCTAGTTATGTGAGAAATATCACTTGAACAAGTCCTCTAAATCCTTAATATTCATTTTTCGGCAAATTAGATTTTTTATCTAATTTATCTTTTAGGCGCAGAATTTTGATAAAAAGTAATTTAAACGGTCTGTTGCTTATCTTATTATATGTTCATTTTATCATTTGTCATAAGAAAATCAACCAGCAAAAAGGGCGTGGTTGTCACATAAACGACAATTTAAAACAAGCTGTTGATTATGTTAAAAGACTTTGACATCGAATGACAAAATGTTTTGACTAAATACTTAAATGACTTTAAGCTTTTTTTTGATTATAATGGAGATAATCGCATGATGTGAAAAATTAGACAAAGCAGATTACATAATTTCTTTGCCCACTAGATAATGGAAAGATGGTTCTTATGGTTAAATCAGATGATTTGCGCGTGAAACGAACAAGAAAATTGATAAGTCAGGCTTTTTTTACTTTATTGCGCAAGAAAAAATTTGAAAAAATTTCAATTCAAGAAATTGCCGATTCAGCCATGATTAATCGAGCAACTTTTTATGCTCATTATGCTGACAAACAGGATTTATATGATAGTTTGATTGACCAATTTTTGGCTAGTTTTACTGGTATTTTGGATGAACAAAATTTGGTCGATGGAAATAATGTTCACGTCAAGGAAATTGAAACTGTCCTGAGTCGCTTTTACGAATTTGTTCGCGATAATCCTGAAATTGCTCAAATGATTACTGACAGAGCACACGATCAACGTTTGAAAAATAGATTTCTAGAAATTTTATCTGAGCGTTATACTGAGTTATTTGAGAAATTGGAAGTTAGAGAAAAAGATGTTGTAGTTCCTAATGACTTCGTGATTTCTTATATTAGTTCAATTTTGGTCGGAACATTAGATTGGTGGGTCTCTTCTTCGACACAAATGTCCGCTCGGGATTTTGCTCATCTCATCATCAAATTAATTTCTAATGGTCATCTGACTGTGCTTGGAGTTAATATTAATCGTGAAAATTAAAAAAGTTACTGACGAAAAATTCTGTCAGAAGATAGCCGTTGCACTTTAGCTTACGGATACCTTCGAATTTTCATCAGTAACTTTTATTTTTTTAAGTTTTCAATCTCTTCGATTGTTAAAGGACGATAAGCTCCCAGAGCTAAATCTGAATCCAAAGCTAAATTGCCCATCCGAATTCGTTTGAGATAAAGGACATACATCTCAACTGCCTCAAACATCCGTTTAACTTGGTGGAATTTTCCTTCATGAATAATAACTCGAATTTCACTGACCCAGCCGGATTGGCTATCGCCTTTGTAAGTTTTCTCAACAAATAATTCTCCTGGTCTTGCTTTTTCACCATTTTTCAAAGTCAAACCTTCAGCAAATTTATTGATAATCTCGTCAGTAACTTTTCCATCAATTCGTGCAAAATATTCTTTTTCAACGTGTTTTTTGGGTTGAGTTAAATCATGGCCAAGAGCCCCATCATTGGTTAAAATCAAAAGTCCTTCGGTATTTTTATCTAAACGTCCGACTGGGAAAATATCCTTACGAAAATCTTTTTCTGATAAAAGTTGAACAACTGTTTTAAAAACATTATCTTTCGTAGCGGATACGACTCCTTGCGGTTTATTCAATAGGTAGTAATAATATTCTTGGTAATCTAAAATTTGACCGTCAAAAGCCACCTGTCTGGAATTCTTATCCACTTGAAATCTGCCATCTCGCTGAATTTCACCAGCAACGGTCACGCGCCCTTTTTTCAATAAAACTTTGACTTCACTCCGGCTTCCGAGGCCACTTTCTGCTAAAAATTTATCTAGTCTCATGTCTTTTATTATAGCAGATTTTGCTGACAGGTCTGTCAGTAAAATAATGGGATAAAAAGTTACTGATGAAACTTCTAGGATATTTGTCAGTAATTTTTTCATTTCAGTAGTTGACATTATATAATAGCCGTGATAAAATTTATCCAGTAGCTAGTTTACATTATAGAATAGCGAGGAAGTGGCAAATTGACCGAAATTAATCCCCAACTACTCAAAGGAACTTTAGATGGTGCGCTCTTATTAGTCATTGCTCGTCATGAAACTTATGGTTATGAAATCACTGAAAATCTTAAAACAATGGGTTTTCTTGCCATTGCTGCGGGTACAATTTATCCAATTTTACAAAAACTGGAAAGAGAAAAGTTCATCAAAGGCGAAATGAGAAAGTCATCAGAAGGTCCTAAAAGAAAATATTTCACAATCACAGAGCTAGGACAAGCACGACTTACAGATTTTTTGAGCGATTGGAAGCTCTTAACTTATGCAATGCAAAATCTCATAAAGGACAAGGACAATGTTTAATAAAATCAAAAGAAACAGTCATGAACACTATGAAAACAAGCAAATTTTCAATCAACTCAGCAAAGAAAATCAGAAGTATTTGACTGATTTTATCAAATTTTCATTGCAAAAAGCAGAGGAATTATCAAAAGATACTCGTGAGCTTACTATTTATCCAGATGTTATTGATGTTCAAAAAGACGGTTTAACCGCTGAAAATTTCTTTGGAATGAGTGCAAAAGACTTGGCAGAGCAAATGGTCAAAGAATTACCCAACAAAAATATCTATAAACCAGCGATTTTATCGGGAATTTTTAGTTTTATTTGTTTTTACGTGATTGCTTTACTGTTTTTCAGAAATAATCTTGCTCAAAGCAATTATTGGCTTTATATCGGATTTATCGCACTAGGCACTTTGATAAATTCCTTGCTCCGCCTTTGGATTGGAAGATTATTGATTGAAAAATCTCAAATAGTGCGAAGAATCTCTGCTTTCATAATTCAGATTCTAGTTGCGCTTTTCCTTATTGGCGGATTTTATTTCTTGATAAAAAAATAAATAGGAGAAACTTATGGAAACCAAAGAACTCATCAAAGAAAATAACAGCTTGCGTGACCAGCTATCCTCAGAAAACAAAAAGTTTTATGAAAGGCTACTTGTCGTCGTAAGAACCAAATCGTTTTTTCGTGAGGAAGAAGTTTACGAAGAAACTCTACTTGCGATTGTTCAGGATTTGCTCGAAGCCCAAGCCCAAGGAAAAAATGCTGAAGCCTATCTGGGGTGTGATATTTATCAGTTGGCAGACGAGATTGTTGCAGCTACCCCACGTGAAAATATCAAACGAATGGCTTACTTTACGCTCTACTGGATTGGTCCATATCTGCTCTTCTCAGTCGTTATACCCACCATCATATCGTTGATTTTCTCGCCTGATCATACGGCAAAAATTTCACTTGCTGGTTTCTTATCAAACACCGTTTTCACATCACTTGCCATCTGGGGCTTGCTAAAATATATTTCGACTAGCCGTCAAGCTTTGAACTTCTTTAATCAAAAATTTTTCATCGTTTGGCTGAAATGCCTGATTCCGTCAGTATTAGTGATTGGCATTTATGTCTTGATTTTATATCTGACACAAAATATTTGGGTCTGGACCGTTCATTTTTAAAGCAGTCTCTTGCAAAAAATTTTGATACAATGATTTCAGCATCAAAAGAAAGAAAAGGGTATTTTCAATGGGAATTTTTGGCTCAACTACTGCTAATTTCAACGTTGGCGAAAAGGCACTGCTAGAGCAGCTCATCAACTTAATTATAAATCCTGAAACAACCGAGGACGAGCGCCTGATTTTGATTGCTGCCAAAAATGATCTGGAACAAAAAACAGATGTATCAAAAGTAGTCAATGATTTATTGAACAAACTTGTGCCAGTTGCTGTTGGGCTAAAAATGTCCCCTCAGATGAAAATTTTTTTATAGCAAGCTCTACAATAACCGCTCTGCACTCAAAGCGATAGAAAAAGGTGTTTCTGGTTCTGCGATTTTATTTTCTCTCTTTGGATAAATGGAAAATTTACTGACAGATTGCCTGAAAAACAAAAAAATTACTGATGAACCTTCTAGCATATTCGTAAGCACTGATCTTCACTGCGCTCGAATTCGCTGTAAGGTGCTAAAGCGACCGACCCTATGGCAAAGCGAGCATTGAAGTTGCAGATTGAAAAAAATTACTGACGGAATTTCTGTCAGTAATTTTTCTCATTTTTATTCTCCATAAATATCAGCATCTGTCAGTTTAAAAATAACCATTGTTTCAGGTGGATAAGCTGCCAATTGATTTGCAAAACTGTCATCATCATCTTTTTTGACTTTTGCTTTAATATTGATTGTCACCTTTTGATGCTCTTCAACAAGTGCGTCATAGAGTGTCTTTAAGTCAGCAATATCTTGACTACTTGCTTTGGGCAAAATGGTATATTTGGTATAATCTTTATCAAACCAAGAACCTTCTTTTTCAAAATCAACCGATGAATTCTCGCGAATTTGCAATTTAGCTGAGATATCATAATCATAATCTTGCTGTTCAATCATTTTAGCAATTTTTACCATTGATTCATAATCACCACTTGCTTTTAATTTCAAAGTGGCTTTATAAGGAATTCCCGCGAGCTCTAAGCGACCCGCAATCATAAAAGGATCTGGTTCAGTTCCTTTATCATCAAGTTGAGGGGGAGCAAAATTGACCGAGATTGAGTAGCCCTTGGTCAGTAATTGTTCATATTGCGTGATGACTTCTTCTAATTCGAGTCCATCAATAAACTCATTAAAAGTCCGTTCAGTCAGTTTGTTGTTTTCAGCGGCTTCTTCTTTTGGATAGATAATTTTTACTTGATAAGTCATGTCTACTATTATATCAAGATTGTGTGCACAAATGGGAAAAAAGGTGAAGAAAAATAGTAAATTTTTTTGGTTCAGCAAGTCATTTTGCCTCGAATTGTAGTTTCACTATACTATTATTTTGTAAGTCAACTAGGCGCTTTAGCACCCTATCACAATTGGACAGCTTAACCTAAACGCAGAAATCTCTTTTTCAGCATTTTTTATGTGTGGAAACTCAATCTTAATAGAATTTTATTTTTTATAAAAAAATAAATTTAATAGGCTAGGAAATTCAAGCTTTTTGCGTTAAAATAGTCTTTATGACATTAACACAAGAATTTGATACGATTGCGGCGATTTCGACACCGCTTGGTGAAGGAGCAATTGCCATTGTTCGTTTATCAGGAACAGATGCCCTGAAAATTGCTCAATCTGTCTATAAAGGAAAAAATTTAGCTCAAGTTGCTAGCCATACGATTAATTATGGCCACATCTTTGAAGAAGAACGTCTGGTTGACGAAGTGATGGTTTCAGTCATGCGTGCGCCTAAAACTTTCACACGTGAGGATATTGTTGAAATCAACACACACGGTGGGATTGCAGTCACACAAGAAATCTTGCAATTACTTTTACGTAATGGTGCAAGACTTGCTGAACCTGGTGAATTTACCAAGCGTGCTTTCTTAAATGGACGGATTGACTTGGCACAAGCTGAGTCTGTCATGGATTTAATCCGCGCAAAAACCGATAAAGCAGCGAATATTGCCGTAAAACAACTTGACGGAAGTCTCTCAAAAATGATTAATAATATTCGTCAAGAGATTCTCGAAAGTTTGGCACAAGTCGAGGTCAATATTGATTATCCAGAGTATGATGATGTCGAAACCATGACTTCACAAATGCTCCTTGAAAAGACTGCTCATTTTGAACAGCTTTTGGAAAATCTTTTATCAACAGCTAAACGCGGAAAAATTTTGCGCGAAGGCTTAAAAACGGCCATTATTGGACGTCCAAACGTTGGAAAATCAAGCTTACTCAATCAATTATTACGTGAAGAAAAAGCCATTGTCACTGACATTGCTGGAACAACACGTGATGTTATTACCGAGTTTGCCAATATTGGTGGCGTTCCTCTTGAATTAGTAGACACCGCTGGGATTCGTGAAACAGATGATTTAGTCGAAGCGATTGGGGTTGAACGTTCTAAAAAGGCCTTAGCCGAAGCTGATTTGGTTTTGCTAGTTTTGGATGCCTCACTGGAATTGACTGATAAAGATTTGGAACTTTTAAAGCTATCTAAAAATGCCAATCGTATTGTTTTACTTAACAAAACTGATTTACCCGAAAAACTTGATATTAATCAAATTTCCGGTGATTTTATTCGAATTTCAGCCCTTAAAAATGAGAATTTATCTGCTGTTGAAGAAAAAATCAATCAAATTTTCTTCGCTGGTGAGATTGAAGCCAAAGACGCAACCGTCTTATCAAATGCTCGTCACATTTCGCTTGTTGAAGAAGCTTTAAAAGCACTCAAGGAAGCAAATAACGGGCTTGCTCTTGGCTTACCTGTTGATTTGATTCAAGTCGATGTCACACGTTGTTGGCAATTACTTGGAGAAATCACAGGCGAAGCCGCTCCTGATGAATTGATTACACAACTTTTCTCACAATTTTGTTTAGGGAAATAAAAAAGAGTTCAATTGAACTCTTTTTTTACTGACAGAATTGATCAATCATCAAACCATCCCTTTAATTTCTGTCAGACATTTTCTAACAAACTGGTCAGTCATTCCCCCGAAATAAGTTCCTTGAAAGTTTCGACCGTTAATCACGATTAATTTTTTATCGACACGATAAGCTCGAACGTATTTGGCAGCTTTTCCCGTTTCTTCTTTATCAAATATTTCTTCGATTTCAGTCCCAGCATTGTTAAGTAAAATTTTTAAATTACTTACTGACAGACTGGTCAACAAAATATCAGGATTTAAAATCTGCATAATTTGTGGAAATTTCATTACGAATTGAGCTTGTTGACTTTTGGTTAGACTCGGCCAGACTGGCTCTGTTGGAATGGGTGTAAACAAGTCAATATGAAGCACTCGGTTAATTTGATTTTCAGACTTTTTGTAAGCTGCATCAAAAATTGGCAAAAATTTTGCTAACTGATTGAACCAAGAACTAGGTTTGTATTCAAAATACCGATTGAGATTTGACTTGTAAGTTTTCAGATTTACTGACGAAAGTTCTGTCAGTAATTTTTCAAAACGTTGATTTTCACCAAATTCAGCATAAGATGCGTTTTTACTGACGGTCAGTATTTTTAAGTCCGATTTTTCATAGGCTGGTAAATCTCCGAACCACAAAAGTGGCATGCTGGTCGGAATTAAGACCTCAGCACTTTTGGGATTTACTTTTAATTCTTCAAAATCTGACCAAGTATCCAAAATCAAATCATTCAATTCATTCTCATTCATCAGTCAAATCCACCCTCAACGTTCACTTGCGCAATCAAATCAGGAAACTCGTCTGCCTTTTTAAAAATTTCAACTGCTTCTTGTCTGGCTACTTCTAAAATATTATAATCATTGACCAAATCTGCCGCAATAAATTCTGGAAGTCCTGATTGACGAAGTCCAAAAATTTCCCCAGAACCACGCATTTTCAAATCTTCTTCGGCTAAAACGAAACCATTTTGCGTCTCTGTCATAATTTTCATCCGCTGTTTTCCTGAATCCGACTTAGGATTTGCCACTAAAATGGCGTAAGATTTTTTTGTTCCCCGACCAACACGTCCTCGTAACTGATGAAGTTGTGACAGTCCAAAACGGTCAGCATCCATAATGACCATGATGGTGGCATTAGGCACGTCAACCCCTACTTCGATTACAGTAGTTGACACTAAAATATCCAATTTTTTAGCCTTAAATTCTTGCATAATTTGGTCTTTTTCATCATTTTTCATTTTTCCATGTAAAAGCCCAATTTTGGCAAATAAACCAAAGTAGTCATTTAATTCCGCAAATAAGGCTTCTGCATTTTTCAGGTCTAGGGTTTCGCTCTCCTCAATCAATGGTGAAATAAAGTAGACTTGAGAATCATTGGCAACCTCACCTTTTACCCAACTTAAAACTTCAGAAAACTGTTCATGTTTGACCCATCTTGTGGTAATGGGTTGACGTCCCTTTGGCAGTTCATCAATAATTGAAACATCCATATCTCCAAAAGCCGTAATCGCAAGCGTTCTTGGAATTGGCGTTGCCGTCATCATTAATACATCTGGATTTTGCCCTTTTTCCCGCAAAATTTTCCGCTGATTGACCCCAAAACGGTGTTGTTCATCTGTAATCACTAGACCTAAGTTATAAAAATCAACTCCTTCTTGAATGACCGCATGCGTTCCCACTACCATGTGCGTATGCCCACTAGCTAAATCAGCTAATATTTCCCGTCTTTCAGCTGCTTTTAAGCCTGAAACTAATAGTGAGATTTGCAACTCAGGAAAGAGCGCCTGTAAATTTGCAAAATGCTGACGAGCCAAAATTTCCGTTGGAACCATGATTGCTGCTTGAAAATTTGCCAGACAAGCCGCATACATTGAAAGCGAAGCGACAACTGTCTTACCAGATCCCACATCACCTTGCAAAAGCCGGTTCATGTGGTAAGGAGATTTCATGTCATCCAGAATCTCGGTCAAAGCCCGGGATTGGCCACCAGTCAATTCAAAAGGTAAGTCCGAAATTTTTTTATCAATTTCTTCTTGCTCAAATATAACTTGTAAACCTGCTCGTCCTGATTTTTCTTTATTTTTCAGTGCCTGCAATTTCAACTGAAACATGAATAATTCTTCAAATTTTACACGACGTAAAGCCTGCTTATGAGCTGCCATATCTTCTGGAAAATGCATAGCCAAAACGGCTTCTTGCCGGTTCATCAGACGATATTTTTCTATCAAAAATTCTGGTAAGTTCTCAGGTAATTCTGACAGAAGCCCTGATTCAAAAACTTGATGAATCACTTTGACCAATTGACTTTGTTTCATACCCGCTGTCAAATGATAAACAGGTTCTAATCCATCGTCCACCTGAGCCACAACTTTCATTCCCATCAGTTGTTGCTTTGCCTGTTCCCATTTTCCATAAACCGCAATTTCTTTTCCAACCTCCACTTTATCAGCCAAATAGGGTTGATTAAAAAAGCTGACAGCAACGACGGCTTCACCTTCTTTAATTTTAAATGAAAGTCGATTACGTTTAAATCCGTAATACTGAACATTAGCTGGGGTCACTACCGTTCCAATAATCGTTGCTTTTTCTCCGTCAGTAAGTTCAAAAACCGAGCGACTTGCGAAATCTTCATAACGAAAAGGGAAATAAAGCAGTAAATCTTGAACTGTGAAAATTCCTAACTTATGGAAATTTTCCACAGACTTTGGCCCCACACCTTTTAAAAATTGCACTGAATCTGTTAATTTCATACTTTTATTATACCAAGATATAAGGCTAAATGCTTCAAAAATCAAATATAATTTACTGACAGAGTATTTTATCAGTAAATTTTGCTGATAGATACTCTGTCAGTAAAAAAAATAATCAGAAAATTTTCTGATTACTTTTTATGCTTTTTTAACAACCGAACCCTTCAAACTAATCGCTCCAAATCCTGGAATTTTTGAATCAATAAAATGTTCATTTTTCCCTTCTGGATTGATACGAATGTTTTTCACTTTTGTACCCTGTTTAATTGGTTTTGGCATTCCTTTAACCGGCAAATCTTGTACAATGACAAGATCATCCCCAGTTTCTAACTCATTTCCTAGACTATCAAGGACAATAAATTTTCCAGCTGCTTCAATTTCTTCAAGCGTAAATTCAGTCCCACATTCAGAACAGCCAAAGCTCGTATCTGATAATTCATAAGTATATTCACTTGAGCAATGAATACATTTTGGTGTCTCCATTTTTTCTCCTTTATAAAATAAAAAAACCAGCCCGAAGACTGGTTTTTATACCGTTAAAATCGGAAAATTATTTAGCGATTTTAGCGAAGTATGCAAGTGTACGAACAAGGTTTGAAGTGTATGACATTTCGTTATCGTACCAAGATACAGTTTTAACAAGTTGAGCTCCGTTAGCTGAAGTAACTTCAGTTTGAGTAGCATCAAAGAGTGAAGAGTTTGAGATACCAACGATATCAGATGAAACGATTTGGTCTTCGTTGTAACCAAATGATTCATTTGAAGCAGCTTTCATAGCTGCGTTGATTTCGTCAACTGTAACTTCTTTATCAAGGATAGTAACAAGTTCAGTCAATGAACCAGTTGGAACTGGTACACGTTGAGCATGTCCTTGAAGTTTACCTTGAAGTTCTGGCAATACAAGACCGATAGCTTTAGCAGCACCTGTTGAGTTAGGTACGATGTTTTCAGCTGCAGCACGTGCGCGACGGAAATCTCCACCACGGTGTGGGCCATCAAGAGTCATTTGGTCACCAGTGTAACCGTGAACTGTAGTCATTGTACCAACTTTGATACCGAATTGTTTGTTCAAAGTATCAGCCATTGGAGCAAGACAGTTAGTTGTACATGAACCAGCTGAAATTACTGTTTCAGTTCCATCAAGTACTTCGTGGTTAGTGTTGAAAACGATTGTTTTAACATCTGATCCACCAGGTGCAGTGATAACAACTTTCTTAGCACCGTTAGCGTGCAAGTGTTGTTCAGCTTTTTCTTTAGTTGCGAAGAAACCAGTTGCTTCAAGAACGATTTCTGCACCAACTTCAGCCCAGTTGATGTTAGCTGGGTTAGATTCAGCAGTAACTTTAACGAATTTACCGTTAACTTCAAAACCACCATCTTTAACTTCAACTTTACCATCAAAACGACCTTGAGTTGTATCGTATTTAAGCAAGTGAGCAAGCATTGCTGGATCTGTCAAGTCGTTGATTGCAACAACTTCAACACCTTCAACATTTTGAATACGACGGAAAGCAAGACGACCGATACGACCGAAACCGTTAATACCAACTTTAACTACCATTAGTAGTTTCCTCCTTATAGGGATTAGATTTTATAAAAGGCAAACCTTTTAAATTGACTAAGTTAACAATTTAACTTACTCTTTTATTTTAACACTTTTTTTAAAATTTGCAAACATAAACTACCTTAGAAAGCGCTCTACAAAAGCAAATGAACTCCTCTTCTCCTGAAAGCGTTTAACATTAAAAAAGCTAATACTTTTGGCAATAATCTTTGACTTTCCACCTAAAAATATGACTAAAAAAATTACTGAGCAGGCTGTCAGTAATTTTTATTCTTATTTTTTTCCAAATAAGCGCCCAAAAAAGCCTTTATTTTCCGTTGTTTTCAACTGTTCTTGTAAATCAGTGAAAAATTGATTTTGATCTGTCAAAGCTTTTTCCATTAATTCTTGCTGTTTTTTGATCTGTTCATCTTTTTCAGCGATTTGTGCATCTTTAACATTTATTTGTTGATCTTTAGAGATAAGTTGACTATTCAAACGCTCAATCTCAGCGTTTTTGTCTTTCATCAACGCACTAATCATTTCATAAGCTGCAGATGTTGCATCATCTGCTTTAATGGCAATCTCAGAACCTTTGTCAGTATTTTCTTCTAAAACTTCGGCCTTAGCAGTGACTACTTTTCCATATAAACCTTCAAGTTCATGGATTCCTTCGGCATTGACGACTGTTACATTTTTCTCATTTTTTTCAACAAATTTAGTATCTAGCGATTTAACCCGTTTATTCATCGCTTGGCGAGTGACTCCAAAAAGCTCTGCCAATTCACTTACTGTTTTAGTTTTCATATCATCAATAATACCATATTTTCGGCTAATTATACAGACTTTTGTAAAAATTTTATTTGTATATCGTTCAGAGAATTATTAAAAATATATTATAATTAAATTATAATGTAATTTTCCAAAAGAAAGGACTGACAGATATGAAATATAAAACAGAAGCCATTGAAAATATAAAAAAGTTTTATGATATTAATGCGAAAACTGGGCTGAGTCCAACTCAAGTCACAAACTCCCGCATCAAGTATGGCCACAATAATTTTGAAGATCAAAAAGGACCTCATTTTCTCCAAAAACTTCTCCATCATCTTTTAGAAGTTATGAATATCATCCTCATTTTGGTCGGCCTCCTCTCTGCATATTTAGCATATATCAGCAACGGAAACTATACCAAGACAATTGTTGTTCTCCTTATTGTCATTATTAATATTTTCGTTTCCATTTTTCAAGAAAACAGGGCAGAAAACGCCCTTGCTGCCCTAAAAAAACTCTCTTCTCCCACTTCGACCGTTCTTCGCTCTGGAAAGCGTCAGACCATCCCTTCAAGCGAGCTGGTCTGCGGTGACCTTATTGAACTGACCGCCGGCGTGCAAGTTGGTGCCGACATTCGCCTTCTCACAAGCAATAGCCTCCAAGTTGACGAATCATCACTGACAGGTGAATCCGAACCAATTGATAAGAATGCTGACCTTGAAATCACTGATGAAGTTCCTTTGGGAGACCAACTCAACATGGTTTTTTCTGGAACAAATATCCTTAACGGAACAGCCGAAGGAATTGTCGTAGCAGTTGGTTCTAAATCGCAAATGGGTCAAATTGCAACACTCATCGGCGAACAAATCAAAGGAAAAACGCCACTTCAAAAACGAATTGATAAACTTGCAAAACGTTTAGCAATTATAGCCTTTGCTGCCGGAATTTTGATTTTCGTCATCAACCTTATATATGCTAATGTTCCTCTAGTTGATAATTTAATGACTGCCGTTGTTCTCGGAGTTGCTGCTGTTCCAGAAACACTTCCAGTTATTGTAACTCTCAGTCTCATTTATGGTGTGGAAAATATGGCTCAGAAAAAAGCTATTATCCGAAACGTTCCTGCCGTTGAAACTCTTGGAAATGCAACAGTCATCGCTTCTGACAAAACCGGAACACTCACACAAAATCAGATGACCATTCAAAAACTTTGGCTATCTGGACAAGATAGTTGGTCAGGAGGTCAATTATCAAGCTCTGAAGTTTCCTTAATACAAAATTTTGCTTATGCTTCAAACGCCAGTGCACAACTCATTGACGGTGATTGGGAAATCCATGGTGACCCAACCGAAGCAGCAATCATTCGCTTCTTAATTACTCATGACCTCTATGAACCCGAAAAAAATCCAAAACGACTTGCCGAACTCCCTTTTGATAGTTCACGCAAAAAAATGACCGTTGTCATTCCACATCCGCAAGATAATGAAAAATATCTTGTACTGACCAAGGGCGCTTTTGATAGACTTGCACCAAGCAGTCAACATCAAGCGCAGCATCCACAGCTCCTTTCTTCAAATAACGAGGAGACTCCCACTCACTTATCAAATGATTTATTGAGCCAAGCCCAAAAAATACATGATATTTTTGCTGACCAAGCCCTACGTGTTCTAGCTCTTTCTTACAAAATCATCGATAAAGTCCCAGAAGATTTAACTGAATTAGAAAATAATCTTACCTTTCTTGGAATCGTGGGAATGATTGACCCTCCACGCATAGAATCAAAAGCTGCTGTTCAAGAAGCAAGAGCTGCTGGTATTAAACCAATTATGATTACAGGGGACCACGCGCTTACAGCAAAAGCAATCGCTCAACAAATTGACATCTATCGTGATGGAGATAAAGTTATTGATGGCTTAACGCTCAAATCAATGACAGATGATGAACTTAGCCAAATGATTGAACAAATTTCGGTCTATGCCCGAGTAAGTCCTGAAGACAAACTTCGTATTGTAAAAATCTGGCAAGAAAAAGGCCAAATCGTAGCCATGACAGGAGATGGTGTCAATGACGCACCCAGCTTAAGAGCTGCGGATGTCGGAACAGCAATGGGAATAGCCGGCACAGAAGTTGCCAAGTCTGCATCTGATATCATTCTTGCTGATGACAATTTTGCAACTATCGTCGCTGCCATTCGCGAAGGACGACGCGTTTACACCAATATCAAAAAAACCATTTATTACCTCCTCTCAGCAAATGTAGCAGAAATCCTTACCATGCTTATTGGAGCAATTGTCGGTTGGGGAATGCCTTTTACAGGAATTCAACTCCTTTACATCAATGTCCTTGCTGATGGAATTCCCGGATTTGGACTTTCACGTGAAAAAGCCGACAGTCATATCATGGAACAGCCACCTGTTGGAGTCAAAGAAAGTATCTTCTCAAGAGGAGTCAGCTGGCGTATCGCCATTTGTTCCACTGTATTCATCATTACTGCTCTAATTGGTTTTTATCTCGGTAGGTTTATTGAAATCGCTGGATTGACACCCAACCATCAACTCGGACAAACAATGGCCTTTGTGATACTAACCCTTGCTTCTACGATTAATGTCTATAACGCTAGAAGTAATGAATCTCTCTTCACAAGAGGAATTACAACTAATAAAATGATTTTTGGTACCACCTTATTATCACTAGGAATAACCGTTCTCTTTACAAATGTTCCTATTTTGATGAATATCTTAGAAGTTGCTCCATTATCAATGACACACTGGCTAATAGCTATCATCTTAGCTTTAATCCCAACTCTTGTCATTGAAATTACAAAAGTGATTCTTAATAAACAAGGGAAAAAATTTATTGGCTAAAAGAAAGGCTCAAAATAACTTGAGCCTTTTTATCTGTTCACTTATTCATGGAATTCTACAACCATCTTCACCACTTCATCATAAGAGTCTTGACAGCCATTTTTCACCCAATTTCCTAAAACATAAAATAAACCAGCAACCATAAAATCGTTCCAAAATTTTTGCTTTGTCCCTAGATAATCAGCCCAAGTCGTTGTTTCATTATAAAAAATAGTCATCTTTTGAGCAAATACCTGAAAAATCAGCGAATAATAATTCCCCTTGACAGCTTTTTCTATTTCTTCTTCTTGTTCAACAAATAGTCCCACCAACTTCTCACTTAAAATAAGTGAGTTAATACTTTCTAGCTCCAAAAGTTCTTTAAGAAATTTATCATAGATTAGCTCAAAACACTCTAATACGACTTCTTCCTTATTTTTGAAGTGCCGATAGAAAGTCATCCGACTCACCCCGGCTTTTTTGCAAACTTCTGTCAATGGCAATTCATTGATTGTATATTTCTCTAAACACAACATCGTTCCTTCAATAATAAAGTCATGAAAATCTTGATATTGCTCTTTTCGCTTCATTTCTGTTACACTTTCATTTTGTTGTCACTTTTAAAGACAAATCGTCCAAAGTTAATTGTAAAAGTTCTTTTTTGCTGTTACACTTGTATCACATAAATATTATAACACAAAGGAAAATTTTATTATGTCAAATCAAGAACCAATAGCAAACTACAAATTTAATTATAAAACAACAGCAAATAAAGTTATGAAAAATATTAATCTTTCAGGAAAAACAATCATCATCACTGGTGGGTATTCTGGTATTGGTTTAGAGATGACCAAACAACTTTCACGTGCTGGAGCAAAAATTATTATCCCCGCCCGAAGAATGGAGGTAGCCAAGAAAAATTTATCTAAAATAAAAAATATTGACATTCTTCCCCTTGACCTCACCAATACAAAAAGTATTCATCAATTTGCCTAAAGTTTTTTGCAAAATAATTCAAAACTAGATATTCTTATTAATTCCGCTGGATTAATGTACCTTCCTTTAAAAAGAGATTCCCGAGGAATAGAATATCACTTTGCCACAAACCATCTAGGCCACTATCAATTAACAATGGAACTTTTACCCGCTTTAAAAAATGCAAAAAACTCAAGAGTTATAAATTTATCCAGTCGTGCTCAACAAATGACACCATTACTAGAAGATTGGAATTTTGAAAAAATAGAAAACTATAATCCCCAAATAGGCTACCAACAATCTAAAACTGCCAACGTTTTATTTTCAATAAAACTAGATGAACTAGGAAAAAAATATGGAATTAGAAGTTTTGCCGTCCACCCTGGTATGATTCCAATGACAAATATTGGTCGTCAAAATTCACCTATTACCCCTTGGCTCCGCTACCTAGCCGACTATTTTAAATTAATTCATATCCCCGTATTTTTTAATACACTTAAATCCGGCTTTGACCGAAGTAAATATCGCTATTTAAAAACAATAGCCCAAGGTGCTGCAACACCTCTATGGACTGCCACAAGCGCTGATTTAGAAGGTAAAGGTGGTCTATATTGTGAAGATGTTAATATTGCCAGACTTATGGCATCTGAAGAAGTTAATAATTTTGCTGGAGGTCTACGGTCCCACTCAATAAACCCAGATGCAGCAAATAGACTTTGGCACATCTCAAAAACAATAACAGGTCTGGATTTTGAATAAATTTTTACTAAAGAACAAAAATGACCTGTCATAAATAGGTCATTTTATGTTTTGTATTATTAGATTAAGACTCATTCTAGATACCACTACAGTAATTTTCAATAAAAGTATCCCCATATTCAATTATTTTTGACATTCTTTTTATCAAGTGCTAGTATTATCCTATATATTCACACTATTTTGAATATACAGTCATTGTTAACCAAGAAGTTGCTAAGGAGAACTATGAAAAATTTTATAAACAAACCAAATAATGTTAAAAGATGGATCTTACTTTTATATTCTACTCTTTCACTCGTTCTAACAGTTATTTATATTGCTTTTAACCATACTTTTTTTAAAGTAGATTGGCAACGGTATGATATAGATGGGACTTACCGAGGAAAGGTAGATGAAATACTAAAACATGGAGTCTTCTGGATAAATGGAAATTTAACAGCAATCAACTCTTCACTACTTGTTTTACTTCTAGCTATAGGCGCAATTCTTTCACTATTAATTTTCTATCTAGCCTGGCATAATTTAGCGACCAGGACATGGACCCCTATTCTATGCTTTGTAGGATTTTTGATTCCCCTTATCGTCCATGGGGATGGAAATATCCTCAAATCCTTGATTATCGGATTTATTTTCATCCTTATTGGGGCAAGCGCCTCCGTTCAGGCTTTACGATTTTTTTAACTAAGGTTAATAGGCATATTCACTAAAATAAAAAGTACTAACTTTAATAAAAGTCAGTACTTTTTTGTTTATCAATATTATAAATATCTATAAAAAAAGCTAACAATAGGCAAAGTTAGCTTTTATGTTATGCCGAAGGCCGGGGTCGAACCGGCACTCCCGTGAAGGAACCAGATTTTGAGTCTGGCGCGTCTGCCTATTCCGCCACTTCGGCGAAACATAACAACTGGGGTAGCTGGATTCGAACCAACGCATGAGGGAGTCAAAGTCCCTTGCCTTACCGCTTGGCTATACCCCAATAAAATAGGCGGATGACGGGAATCGAACCCGCGAGTGCCAGCGCCACAAGCTGGTGTGTTAACCACTTCACCACATCCGCCATACTATAAACACGGGCAGCAGGAATTGAACCCACACCAAAGGTTTTGGAGACCTTTGTACTACCTTTATACTATGCCCGTACAAGTATAAAACAAATGGAAGGGGAGGGATTCGAACCCCCGAACCCGAAGGAGCGGATTTACAGTC
>NZ_JAVXIY010000012.1:0-49154 GCF_036648155.1 Lactococcus sp.
TCTAATGCTTAGTGGTTTAAGATTAGGATAGCACGACTTATTTATTTTCCAATGAAATTAACTAGCAATTCGGGTTTATCATTCTATAAAAGAGGAAGATGAGGAAAATCCAGAATATTTTTCATATGAAAAGGATGGCTTTGGTGAGATTTGTGTCACCATAGAATCGGTTATTAATAAAGTTCAAAATTATATTGATAATGATTGCTTAATGGAAGAAAAATATATGAAAAGGGTTGACAATTTCTTTAAATATACAGATAAAAATAATTCTGAACGAGTATATAAGGAAATCTTAAAACTTCCAATACCAAAGAAGGATAAAATTTTCTAAAGTTGAAAATCAAGGAGATAAGATGAGTTATGAATTAACAAGTTGTAAGGTTTTTGCTGATAATTATGAAAGTTGGGTGGGAAGAAGTACTTATGATTGGTTTATCCAAGATGAAACAAAAGTTCAAGTTCTATCAAATGGTATAATTTTACCGGTGAGGTCAGATTCTAATTATTCTGCTTGGTCAGGTGGGGTAATGGATAATTTAGGAAATTTTATTGCAGGCCACATTAGGACTAGACGGAAGTCTGATGAAACAGGTCAAGTGGATAAGGGTTACAATTTATCAGATAAACCAAAAGTCATAGAAGAAAAAGTCGTTTACTGCGGCGTGGCTCATCCACATTTTGGACATTTTCTTACAGAGTCGCTTGGAAGATTGTGGTGGTTTTTAGAAAATCCTGATTCTAGTACCAAATATGCTTTTATCGCTCCAAATAATGAAATTAAATATCTTGATTTTTTATTTATGTTAGGTTTGAAAAAAGAACAAATCATTTTAATTAAGGAGCCAACGTGTTTTAGTGAAGTTATCATTCCAGAACAGTCAACGATTGCTTATGATGGCTTCAAAGATAAAGCGATGAAAATTTATGATGCAATCCGTGATAGTGTTGAACCTAAAAAGTTTGACAAAGTCTATTTAACAAGGACGGCGCTACCTAAGAATTTTTCTGATGGAATCACGGTAAATGAGGATTACTTTGAAGTTTTTTATCGTTCTCAGGGCTATGAAATCATTTCTCCAGAAAAGTACTCAATTAGAGAGCAAGTGGCAATCATGGCGGGAGCAAAAGAAGTTGCTTGTGTTTATGGTACTGCCGGACATCTTGTTTTATTTAGGCATGATCAAGTGAAAATAACGGTACTAAATCGTTTCTCAGAAGGTTTTGCTATTCAATTCTGGATGAATCAGGCAAGGCGAGCAAATTCTGTTTGGGTTGATGTCTCTATGAATTTTCTTCCACATACACATTTTCTTTCATGCTATCTGTTACTTCCTACATTACAATGGGAAGAATATTTGAAAAATGATGGGGTTCAACTTCCTTGGGATAGTTCACTTAATTTGAAAGAGTCGATCTTCGAATATATCGAGGAATGGACAAGGTTAGTTGCATTATTTGCAAAAAAACATCCCAAATTTTTAGAAACAAGATATAGTTCATTTACTTTTTCAAATTTTGTAGAAGTATTTTCTAAACTCATAAGAGAGCCGATAAATAGTGAAACTAAAAAATCATTAGAAAATATATTTAAGAAAAATAAATGAATGAATTAGATATAGATAAGTCTGGAGAATTTAAAAGTGCAATTTAATACAAAAAATTATGATTATCTTATCGTTGGGAGCGGTCCTTATGGTGCAATCTTCGCTTACGAAGCTGCTAAGCGTGGCAAACGTTCGCTCATTATTGAAAAACGCACGCACATTGGTGGGAATATGTACACTCATAAAGAGCAGGGCATTAACGTCCATGATTACGGCGCACATATCTTCCATACTGACAATAAAGAAGTTTGGGACTATGTCAATCAATTTACCGAGTTTAATGGTTATATCAATCAAGTCGTTGCCAATTACAAAGGAGAACTCTATAATCTGCCTTTCAACATGAATACTTTTTACCAGATGTGGGGGGTGAAAACACCGTCAGAAGCTGCGTCAAAAATTGCCGAGCAAAAAGCAGCCGTTGGAATTTCAGGCGCACCGAAAAATCTGGAAGAACAAGCGATTTCACTGATTGGGACGGACATTTACAGCAAACTCATCAAAGGCTACACAGAGAAACAATGGGGACGTAAGGCAACAGAACTCCCTGCTTTCATCATTCGTCGCCTGCCTGTGCGTTATACTTTTGATAATAATTATTTCAATCATCGTTATCAAGGCGTCCCAGTTGATGGTTATACCGCGATTTTTGACAAATTGCTTGCGTCAGATTTGATAGATGTCAAAGTCAATACCGACTTTTTGACGGATAAAGAAACTTATCTGTCAGAATTTCCTAAAACTATCTATACAGGCATGATTGACGCCTTCTTTGACTACAAACATGGCGAATTGGAATATCGTTCTGTCCGTTTTGAAAGTGAAGTGCATGAGGCTGACAATGTTCAAGGCAATGCGGTCATTAACTATACTGACGCTGAAACGCCTTATACACGCGTCATGGAATGGCGCCATTTTGACAATCATGCAGATACTGGGAAATCAATTATTAGTAAGGAATTTCCACAAGATTGGGATAGGACAAAAGAAGCCTACTATCCAGTAAATGATGAAAAGAACTCTGAGCTTTTCAAGAAATATCGCAAAGAAGCAACTGAACTTAAAAATGTTATCTTTGGTGGTCGGCTTGGAAATTATCAATATTATGATATGGACCAAGTATTTGGTGCAGCATTAAAGACTGTGGAGAAAGAGTTCAATGAGTAATAAAGCAAGAAGAAGAAAAAAGCGACAACCAAGAATTTTAAAAATTGGGCTTAGTTTGATTCTTATCCTCATCGTGGCGCTCATTGGTTTGCTAGGTTACGAAAAAATTCGTTCGACAGCACCTTCTGGCAAAGTCACTTCGCTCAATGCATCAAAACATGACAAGGTTAGTTCTTGGGTTTCTACTTGGGCCGCTTCGCCTGTTGATATGGGGAATCATAACTACACAGGAACAATCCGCAATCTATTGATGACTGATGTGAGTGGTACAGCCTTACGTATTAACTTTACAAATACTTTTGGTAATGCTGGTTTGAAGATAGAAGATGCTTATATCGGGATTGCGGATGCAAAAGGAAATATCATTGGGAAAAATGTACCGATTACTTTTCAAGGAAAGTCGGACACAACGATTGCCCAAGGAAAAGAATTGCTCAGTGATACGATTAAACTAACTGTGCCAGCCAGAACAAGGTTAGCAGTGACTTTCTATACACCAAAGGCAATCGAGCAAACCGGACATTGGTTGGCAAATGAAACGTCTTATATTACGCTAGGAACAAATCAATCGGCGAATACAAGTACGCAAGGTTGGCATAAAACATTAAATTGGTGGTTTATTGACAGTCTTGATGTGCAAGCTTCTGATGCGGGAGCGACAAAGACTATTGTTGCACTAGGGGATTCCCTGACAGATGGCTTTCACTCTACGAATGAGGGAAGATATACGGATACTCTAATGAATAGACTGAATTCTCAAAAAGGGAACGAATTCAGTCTCGTCAATGAGGGGATTACGGGAAATCAGGTATTAAAAGATTTGCCAATGGATGCGGCAAAAAATACATATTTTGGAATGTCTGCTTTATCACGTTTTGATAGAGATGTTCTCAATCGACCTGCGCTCAAGGATATTATCCTTTTAGAGGGGATTAATGATATCAATACTGGGGCTTCTGCCGATAAGATTATTGAAGGATATAAGAAAATAATCAATCAGGCACATACATCGGGTGTACGGATTATTGCCGGAACACTTACTCCTTTTAAAGGGTATCCGACTTGGTCAGCGAAGAAAGAAAAAGTTCGCCAGAAAGTAAATCATTGGATTTTGACGAGTGGTGCTTTTGATGGGACGGTTGATTTTGCCAAAGTATTAGTGGCTTCTGGTAATTCGGAAGAATTTAATCCGATTTATGACAGTGGCGATCACCTGCATCCTAATAATGCGGGCTATAAGGTGATGGGGAATGCAGTTAATCTGAGTTTGTTTAAGTGATTATGATTTCAAATAAAATGAAAGCTTTCAAAGTTATCTTACGTATTGTTGTGCTTCTGGGAGTGTTGTTTTTGGTCGGTTTCTTTTTTCCGCATAGGCAGAAAGAACAAATTAATCTTGCGACAGATAGTTTCCCAGACCCAACAGGGATTTATGAGAAAGGAACTTACTATGCTTATGCGACATCGACAGACGGTTTGAATATCCCTCTTGCGAGGTCAAAGTCAGGGAAAAATTATCAGATCGTTGGAGATGCTTTGCCAAAGTTACCAGACTGGGCACAAGGGAGTATTTGGGCACCCCATATCAGTCAAGTAGGCAAACGTTATTTACTTTACTTTTCGGCTATTGATAAAAAGTCGAAAAAACGCTCTATTGGGGTCGCATGGGCAAATAAGGCGCAAGGGCCATTTAAAGCGGAAGAAAAGCGCGTGGCGACAGATAATTCTGCGGGTGGACTGATTGATCCAGATACTTTTCAGGCTAACGATGGGCAGGACTATCTTCTCTATAAAAATGATGGAAATGCGATTGGTAAAACGAGTTCTTTGTGGCTTCAAAAACTAAGTCAAAATGGTTTGGCGGTTACAGGGAAATCAGAAAGACTTTTGACAAATACAGAGGTTGCAAATCCGAATGATAATGGGAAGGCAGGAATCGTATCAACGATTGAAGGGCCATATTTGACCAAAGCACCTGATGGAACATATGTTTTGCTATTTTCAGCGGGTTCGTATGTCACTGCTGATTATTTTACAGGATATGCAATAAGTAAAAAGTTGTCAGGACCTTATCAATATCAGGGGGCTTTGCTCACAACGGCATCATTGAAAAATCAAATTGTTGGACCTGGGGGTGCTGAGCTTGTACAAGGAAAGAATCGTGTAGGAACGTTGCTTTTGCATGGTTGGATTAAAGGGGTTAATAGGGAGGAAAGTAGTCGTAAGCTCTATGAATTCCCCTTTCTCTGGGAGTCTGGACATGTCCCCAAAGTGGCAAATCAATAGAAAAAATGGAAAATGATGAAATAGGAGTGATTTTTATAATTAGAAAAGCGGCAAGAATGATAAAGCAAGGTAGCTACGATTTAGTTGAAAAAGAAGGAAATTGAGAGATGAAAAAGCGAGTTGCTATTATTGGCTCGGGCTTATCATTAGAACTTTTTGATAAGAATGGACCAAAAAATCAAGGAGATTTTGAAATTGTACTTTATCGAAGAAATATGTCTTTTATTTCTCTGATGTCAAAGGCAGTTGAGTATGATTTTAACCAGTTAAGCAAAGAATTGAACGTTGATGACGCTCAACTAATACTGGATGAGTTAGATAAAGACACTTTGAGTGCTTTGGTTGTGGCGCAACCCGATATTTTAATGTTAGATTTTTGCGGAGATGCTTTTTGTGGGGGAGTTGAAACGCAAGAAGGAAGCTTCTTAACAAGAAATTTCAAGGACATGGAAAGGGCTTATGCTTTTTCTGATACTAAAATTAGCAGAATATTGAGTGCAAATCAATCGGTTCAAGACTATCTGGACTATTCCAATATTTGGTGTCAAGCCTTCAATAATTTTATTGATTTTGTTCAGCGTTTTTTGCCGGTGACACTTATTTTAGTTAATACAATAGATTTTTCAGAAGAAACGAAAAGAAAAAATAATATCAGTCAAGTATGGATTAGATTTAATGAGTATGCTCAAAAAAAAGGCATTCCAGTCATTAATGATAGTCTCTTAGAACTGTATCAGCATGCCTTTAATAACTTTAAAATTAATCAGTTGGAGCATTTTTCTCAACAAAAAAATAATGATCAAAAAGCAAAGAAAATTTCAGAGGCTTCTCTTAGTTATAATTTAATCAGAAATGCTGATTTCAGTGAAGAGAAAAAATACTGGCAGGATGATTCTGGTGAATATTTTGTCAAAAATGGAATTTTAGAGATTAATCGGACGACGATGGAGAGTTTTACAATTTTGCATAGTTCGCCAATTCAGATTTCAAATGATGTAAATACAGTGCATAAATTTGAGTTGTCAATGGAAGTTTGGGTTGAAAATCTCTTTGCTCTTCACCTAAACGATGCATTTTTCTACGTTTGGACTTATGATGACAAAGTGACTAGGGAAATTAAAGAGACCAAAATTTATTCTTCCAAACTTGAAAATCTAAGTTCTGGTAAATGGAAGCATATTAATATTGAGCTAAAATGCAAAGGAAAATATTTGGAATTAGGTCCACATATGGTTGGAGCAGGACATTTCCGTTATCGGAATTTATCACTATCATTGAAGGGTTAATTATCAAAGATAAAGATTAAATAAAAAGAGAGCTAAACATGGATAAAGAAAAAATAGTCTTAGTTGCGGGAACTTTTGATATTTTACACGAGAGTCATGTGAATATGTTACGAAATGCTAAAAATTTGGGCAGTAAGTTGATTGTTATGCTTTCAACAGACGAATTTAATGCAGGAAAAGGGAAAACTGCTTTCCAAGATTATGATACAAGAAAGTATGTTTTGGAATCTATTCGTTATGTGGATTTAGTTGTTCCAGAGCAATCTTGGAATGATAAGAGCCTTTATATTGATATGTTTGATGTAGATATTTTTGCAATGGGAGATGATTGGAAAGGGAAATTTGATTTTCTTAAAGAAGAGTTTCCTAATCTAAAAATTATGTATTTTCCGCGTGGCAAAGTTTCTTCATCAAATATAAAAAAAGAAATTGGGAAACTTTACTCAAATAATGATGAAGACTTAGCAAAAGAAAAAGAGACGAAGATTTTATGAATGATTTAAAGCTTATTTTTTCTAAATTATCATTTTTAGGAAATCCAGCAAAACTAATCAAACTTGTGTGGCAATTTGAAAGTTTGACGAAAAAGCAGCATTCTATTTATCCTAACTCATTAGAGACTGAAGAACTTTATGTGAAAATTGGTGAGGGGATTTCTCTGTTACAAAAGAAGAAATTTATCAAAGTCGAGTTTCTGCCTGATGAAGCAAACTTAATCATTATTTCTCAAAAAGCTTTCGAGCAATCATTGAAAATAGTGGGAAAACCAGTAGATGGAGATATCAATCAACTTCTCAAAGGATTACGTAAGGAAAAAAGTCTCGTAAAGTCTCAAGAAATTATTGATGCAATATCGGAATCATTTCTGACGAATGTACCAATGAAAAAACTGATTAACATTGTTCGTAAACAGATATTTTAAAGTCGTATGGAAAGGAGAAAAAATGTTAAGTTTATTAGTTAAAACAAGGTTAATGGTCTTAAGAACGATTCTTTCTCTTTTTCTTAGGATTTTAGGAAAATTTGTAAGAATGGATGACCGATTAATTCTTTTTGTTTCTTTTAATGGTAAATCTTATTCAGATAATCCACGTTATCTTTTTGAATACATGAGAGAGAGTGAAGAATTTGCTGATTATCGTTTTGTTTGGGCTTTTAAAAAGCAAGAGTCGATTTTGGGGGCGAGAGTTGTTAAATTAAATTCTTTGACCTACTATTATTTACTGACCAAAGCGAAGTACTGGGTTTTTAACGCGAAGATGCCAACTTATTATCAAAAAAAGAAAGGTCAGTTTTACTTACAAACTTGGCATGGAACGCCTTTGAAACGTTTAGGTCATGATCTTTTTGATAATGGAAATACTTATTATCGGAGTCGTTTATCTTATGAGCAGATGCTCAAAAGTTATGACCAAGATAGCTGTCAGTGGGATTATTTGATTTCACCGAATACTTTTTCTAGTCAAGTTTTTGTCAGTGCTTTTGAAATAGAGAAAGAAAAACTGTTAGAGGTTGGCTATCCTCGAGTGGACTATTTGGTAAATAGTTCAACAGATAAGCCAGTGGACTTAAAAACTCGTTATGGTCTGCCAACTGACAAAAAAATTATTTTGTATGCTCCAACTTGGCGAGATAATTCTTTTGATATTAAGGGTTATAAGTTTGATTTGGCTGTTGATTTTTATAAATGGAAGGAGCGATTGGATGATAAAACTATCATTTTATTCAAACCTCATTATTTGATAGCGAATGCTTATCAAGTACCAGAAGAATTGCGTGATTTTGTCTTTGTCATGTCAGCAAGTTCAGATATTAATGATGCTTATTTACTGAGTGATATTTTAATTACTGATTATTCAAGTGTATTTTTTGATTATGCGGTGTTAAAGCGCCCAATATACTTTTATATGTATGATTTTGAACAATATGAGCAGGACTTAAGGGGCTTTTATTTGAATGTCCCTGAGGATTTACCTAATGACATCATCAAAACAGAAGAAGAATTATTAATGAAAATTAATGACGGAAATTTTGATTTTGAACGATTGAAGGATTTTAATCAAAAATTTAACTTATGGAATGATGGGGAAGCTTGTTCTAAAGTTGTTAAGAGGATTTTTAATGAAAACTAAATCAATTATTTTGACAATAATTCTTGGAATTTTTTATCCTTTTGCCTTCATTATGAGGGTGAAGAAGAATCGGATTACTTTTATTTCTTTGGAGCATGATAATTTGTCAAAAGATTTTAAGTTAATTTATGACCGTTTGAAGCAAAAAGATAAATATGAACTGCGGACGGTTTTGTTCAAATTTGAATCTTCTCTTTGGGGAAACATAAAATATGGCTATGCTTGTATTCGTCAGTTGTTTTTAATTGAGAGTTCACGTTTAGTCATTATTGATTATAATAATTTTGTTGTTTCCAAGTTTCCACATCGTAAGAATGTTAAAGTCTTGCAGTTATGGCATGCGACAGGCGCTTTGAAAAAATTTGGAAATGATGTGGAACGAGATTATATCGTTAATCATTATGATTATACAATCGCTAACTCTGATTTTTTAAAACCAATTTTTGCGCGTGCATTTAATGTGACAGAGGCTCAAGTCTTTGTGACTGGAATTCCAAATAATGATAAGATTTTTGACCCAAAATTTGTTGACCGGACTTCTCAGAGATTACTAGAAAAATATCCTCTTTTAAAGGGAAAGAAGATTATTACTTATGCGCCAACATTTAGAGGACGAATTAGTACGCATTTTAAAGAAGCACTAATTGATTTAGAGAAGGTTCATCAGGCAGTTGGAAATGATTATCTTATTATTTACAAAAGTCACCCGCTTATTCAGCATTCAAATTATGAAAAAAATGAACATGTTTTGTATATTCAAGATGAATTGATTTCTTCACTTTTTTGTGTGACAGATATTTTGGTGACAGATTATTCGGCGATTGCAATTGATTGGATGGTCTTTAATAAACCAATTATTGCTTATAGTCCTGATTTAATGACCTATTCACATAAGCCTGGATTTACGATTGATTATGAAAATGAATTTCCAGGTCAAGTTACTAAAAATGAAGAGGAGTTAATTAAAGCAATCGCGGCTGTTAATGGTGAAACAGAGAATGATGATTTGAAACGGCAACGATTTACTGACAAAATGTATAAATTTAGAGATGGAAAATCAACGGATCGAGTCTTAGATTTGATTGAATCAATTATGGCAGGCTAAGGAGAATAAAATGAGTAAATCCAGAATTGAAGAAAATGACAGTCACTTAAAACGTGGAGGTAAAAAAAAGAAAAGAGCTACTTTAAAAATAATTTTGGCTGTGCTTTTGTTTTTGGTCCTTGTTATAGGCGCTGTTGGTGGAAAAGTTTATTTTGATTTGAAAACAGCTGTAACGAAGGCTTATGTGAATCCGCCAACACAAATGACTTCTGTTTCCTTAAAAAAGAAGGAGGCGTTTACGACGGCCATTCTTGGAATAAGTAAAATTGATGGGAAAGACGTCTTAGTTTCGGCAGATATGGCAGCGACGAATCCTCGTCTGCAACAAACGACGGTTATCAATCTTTCGACAAGTGCTCTGCTGTCAGACAATCAAAGCTTGCTGACTCTTTATAATTCTGGGGGAGAAGCAGCGGTTATTAAAGAGATGGAAAATCTTTTTCAAGTCAAGACCAATAAATTTGTAAGAATTGATTTAGACCAAATGGGAGAATTAGTTCAGGCGATGGGTGGTGTATCTATTCAGAATGCTAATGAATTTACTGCCCAAGGTTTCAAGTTTCCTCAAGGAACCGTTGCCTTAAACAATACCAAGGAAGTGGCAGCTTATTTCACTCGTTTAAATACCGGAGATACAAAAAAAGCTTTTGCCCGTCAGCAAGAAGTTGTAATGGCAGTTCTCAGCAAACTCAAAAGCCCTCTGCTTTTAATCAGACATTATGGTCAAATTTTGACAGCCTTTCCTAAGGTTTTTAAAACTAGTTTTAATTTTGGGAATGTTAAGGCTTTAGTTTTAAATTACCGTGGAGCATTAAGTATTAAAAAAATTAATATCCACAGTAGCAAAGTAGCAGGTCAGTCAGAAGTCACTGCGATTTCACAAGCAAATCTTGATTTGGCTAAGGAACAATTTCAAGAAAGTTTAAAATAAAAAGATAAAAATCATTGGTCAAACATCCAATGGTTTTTTTATGACATCTATTTATTAAAAAAAGCAATTTTTGGCAAAAAGAATGTCTTTTTCTTAACAGCTTTGACTGCCCTTTTTTGGATAGTTTATGTATAATAGAATTAGTTAGTTTTGCTATTGATATAGCATCAGAAATGGAGAGATATAATGCCTAAAAAATTTGGTCGTATTCATCTTGTTGTAATGGACTCTGTCGGAATTGGTGCTGCACCAGATGCTGACAAATTCTTTAATCATGACGTTGAAACGCATGAAGCAATTAATGATGTTAAATCAGACACGATTGGTCATATTTCAGAAATTCGTGGACTTGATGTGCCTAACCTTCAAAAATTAGGTTGGGGAAATATCCCGCGTGAAAGTCCACTCAAAACGATTCCTGCTGCACAAAAACCAGCAGCTTATGTCACAAAACTTGAAGAAATTTCAAAAGGTAAAGATACAATGACTGGGCACTGGGAAATTATGGGCTTGAATATTCAAACGCCATTCCCAACTTATCCAGAAGGATATCCAGAAGATTTACTTGAAAAAATTGAAGAATTTTCTGGTCGTAAAATCATTCGTGAAGCAAATAAACCTTATTCTGGGACAGCGGTCATTGAAGATTTCGGCCCTCGTCAAATGGAAACTGGAGAGTTGATTATTTATACTTCAGCTGACCCTGTTTTACAAATTGCTGCACATGAAGAGGTTATTTCTCGTGAAGAACTTTATAAAATTTGTGAATATGTTCGTTCAATTACCCTGGAAGGTTCTGGTATCATGATTGGCCGAATTATTGCTCGTCCTTATGTTGGAGAAGCCGGAAACTTTGAACGGACTGATGGACGTCGTGACTATGCGCTCTCACCATTTGCTGAAACTGTATTAGAAAAACTTTACAAGGCAGGGATTGATACTTACTCAGTCGGAAAAATTTCAGATATTTTCAACACAGTAGGTGTTAAATATGATATGGGTCATAACCATAATGACATGAATGGGGTTGACCGTCTACTTAAAGCAATGACGAAAACTGAATTTACTGAAGGGTTTTCTTTCACAAACTTAGTTGACTTCGATGCTAAATATGGACACCGTCGCGATGTTGAAGGTTACGGGAAAGCAATTGAAGACTTTGATGGTCGCTTGCCAGAAATTATTGATGCAATGAAAGAAGATGATTTGTTGATGATTACTGCTGACCACGGGAATGACCCTTCATACGTAGGAACTGACCATACTCGTGAATATATTCCACTCGTAATTTTCTCTAAATCATTTAAAGAACCTAAAGTTTTACCTGTGGGACATTTTGCTGACATTTCAGCAACTATTGCTGAAAACTTCTCTGTTAAGAAGGCTCAAACGGGTGAATCATTCTTGGATGCATTAGTTTAAAATAAAGTGCTTCTGTCAGTCAATTTTACTGACAGAATTAGAAAGAAAAATCTATTTATGACTAAAAAAGCATTTTGCCAATTTTGCGGAATGCCAATTGCTGATGATTCTTATAAGGGAACTGAAGCAAACGGCGAATTTTCAGCAGACTACTGTATCTATTGCTATATGCAAGGACGTTTTGTTAAACCAGAACTTACTTTTGATGAAATGTTTGAAATTGGGCGAAAAGGTTTGGATAATAATCCAATGCCTAAAATGCAAAAATGGCTTTTCAAAAAACTTTATCCAATGCAACTCAAAGGTTTGAAACGCTGGAAAAATTAAGTTCTTAACTTACTGACGAAAATTCTGTCAGTAAATTTGATAATTATATTAAAAGAAAAGGAAATTAAAAATGCCAACACCACATATCGAAGCTCAAAAAGGCGAAATCGCAGATAAAATTCTCTTACCAGGAGATCCACTTCGCGCAAAATTTATCGCAGAAAACTTCCTTGAAGATGCTGTGCAATTTAACCAAGTTCGCGGAATGCTTGGCTTTACTGGAACTTACAAAAGCCACCGTGTTTCTGTCATGGGAACAGGAATGGGAATTCCTTCAATCTCAATCTATGCTAATGAATTGATTACAGAATATGGTGTGAAAAGATTGATTCGTGTTGGAACTGCAGGCTCTGTCAATGAAGATGTTCATATTCGTGACCTTGTCATTGGTCAGGCAGCGGCAACAACCTCAGCCATTGTCCGCCATGATTTTCCTGATTTTGATTTCCCGCAAATTGCTGATTTTGATTTGCTTGATAAGGCTTATCATATTGCAAAAGACCTCGGAATTACAACTCACGTGGGGAATATTCTTAGTTCTGATTTGTTCTACGGTGGACCAGATGCAGTTAAAGTTGGAAAACTTGGTGTGAAGGCTGTCGAAATGGAAGCAGCCGGTCTTTATTATCTTGGGGCAAAACATAAAGTTCAAACTTTGGGAATTATGACAATTTCTGACCATATTTTGACAGGAGAATCAACAACGTCTGAAGAGCGTCAATTGACTTTCACAGACATGATAAAAGTTGGTTTGGAAACTTTGATTGCTGAATAATTAGTTAAGACTTATCTAATGATAGGTCTTTTTTGTGTCTTTTTGTATTGTTTGTAATACTTAAGAAGTGAAAATATAACTAAAACGATTGTTAATTTAATCTTTTTATATCTTTAAAAGGACATATATGTATTTATTATAATAAAAAAATAGTCTGAAATTTTTAAAAAAGCCAGTACATAAGCATTTTAAGTTGTTTTATCGAGTAAATCACATTTTTTATCATAAATTAAAAAAACATTACAGAAAAATACAGTAAGTTATTGGCAAAATGTAGTAAAGTTGGTAAAATGTAAGCGTAACGAGTAGAATACTTGCAACAAATTCTGTTTTTTTTTGAATACCAATCATATTATTTGCGAGTAAACTATAGAAAGTTTATAAGGAGAACGTATCATGGCACAAATTTCAGTAACACCAGAGGAACTCAAAAGTCAAGCTCAAGTCTACATTCAATCTAAAGAAGAAATTGACCAAGCGATTCAAAAAGTAAATTCAATGAATAATACTATTGCTGAAGAATGGAAAGGTCAAGCCTTCCAAGCCTACCTTGAGCAATATAACCAACTTCATCAAAGCGTTGTTCAGTTTGAAAATCTTCTTGAAAGCATTAACCAACAATTGAACAAATATGCAGATACCGTTGCTGAACGTGATGCACAAGATGCACAAAGCTTTGGGTTCTAAGAATCATCTAAATAAGACGCTGGCTTTTCTGGCGTCTTTTTATTAAGAAAAAATATGAATAAAAAAATTTTTCCGTTTACTGTACTGCTTGTAAGTCTAAATTTAGTAGTAGGAATAAAAAGTTATGCTGATGATGACGGTAATCTACAGCTTAATTCTAATATTATTACTAATTCTGACGGAGGTCTAAGTTCAACAAAAGATTTTCCGATTCGTAATGAACTTTTTACTCCTAAAATAAATCAAGTTGTAAAAGAACAGATGCAAGATAAAGTAATTGACCACAAAAAATCATTAGACTTTTCTAAAAAAGATGAAAATAATCTCTATGGTGCAAATACAGATAAAGTTGTAAAGGTATTATTTACGAATTATAATCCACAAATAATTAGTTCTAATTCAGAAAATCAAAGCTCCCAATCCACTATCTGGTATTGGGTTGTTTGCCTTGGAGCGATACCTTTAACAGTATTGGCAGTAATATTAGGTCAAAAAAGAGCAAAAAGAAATTTAAAGAAAAAGTAGTGAGTATATGAATACACGAATTGATATTAGTATTGAGTTTATGGGGCAACAAATTGATTACCAGATACCCACAGAGGTTACTTTTGGTCGATTAACGGAGTTGATGCATCAAGCACTCAAAGGTTCAAGATTACCTCAAAATTGGACTTTAGAATTAAAAAATAAAAAAATTAAAATGGATGATACGGATTTAATAAAAGATTTACCAATAGGAAGCGGTGATGTATTTAGTATTGTTCCTATTAATGAAAACACAGGAGTAGATGAATGAAAATATCTAATGGAAAAGAACAACTAGAAGTAGAAAGAAGTCAAACATTATTTAAGGTGAAGCTTTTAAGGACGCAGTTTAAAGATTCGGCGCTTAATGAACTTCCAGAAACATTTGAAATTACGGAAGAGGAAGAAGCTGTTGAAATTTCCTACAAACTACCAGAAAATTCAATTAGCTTAAATTCTGCTATGCACAGTGCAAAATCACGTTTGGATAAATTAAAACTGGCTCAAAAACTCTCTGTTCTTACTTCTTTGAGTGATCGATATACCATTCCGTTTCTTCACCCAGAAAATATATTTCTTGAAGGAGAGGAGCTTTTCGTTGTACATTTTGGTTTAAAAGATTTAATTACTCCCGTAGAAATGTCTCAAGATGAGTTTTTGAAATTATATAAGGCTTTAATTTTTAATATTTTTCATCCCAAAAATTCTTTTGAATCTTTTGTTTCTTCGACTCAATCAGTTAATGATAAATTTGGACAACGAGTGAATGAATTTGAAGATTTAAAAGAGTTAAGTAGTTTTATCAACCGAGAAGTAATTAAAGAAACAACGAAGGTCAATCAAAAGCAAGTCGCTGTTTCCAAAGGAAACTATTGCTTCTTTAAATATTTTGGAATCTCTGCTATTGTCATCACTCTTGTTTTAGCTTGGTTTACCTACTCTTACTATAATAATAACAAGAAACAAAATGCTATCATTAACGCGCAAACTGATTTTTTGACTAACAATTACGCAAAAACTCAGATGGACTTGAAAACATATTCTCCAAAGCAATTGCCAAAATCCGCTCGCTATATTTTGGCTGTGAGCTCTGTAAATTTATCCGATTTGGCTAGAACTCAGAAAGACACAATTTTGAATAGTGTTTCGACAAAATCAGACGATAATTCTCTAAACTACTGGGTTTATTCAGGAAGAGGAGATTTTAATCAAGCCTTAAATCTCGCTCAAAATTTAGGAGATAATCAGTTAACGCTTTTAGCCTATACTAATCTTTACGAAACAACCAAATTAAACACAAGTATGAATGGGGCTAAGAAACAAGAACTCTTGGATGACTATAATAAGAAAATCCAAGAATTAACAAAAAGTCTTGGAAAATAAGGGGAGTGTATGAGTGAGACAGGATTCGAGATTATTGAAGATACAAAAGAGCAACAGCTTTTTTTAGATAATCGATTAAACGCTGCAGATGTTGTGTTTGTGATTTATCTTTTAGGAGAAAGAGTCCAAAAAATTACTTTGTCAGAACATCGACCTTCTGTTAATTTTTCAGATAAGATTTTTAGTACCTTTAATGATGAGTTGTTTATTAATGGGAATACCATTTCACTAGGATATTCTAAGTTAGAAAATCTAGATGATTTAGAAGTATTGGTCATCTCTCCACAAACAGCTGAAACAACGTTCTTTATTATAAATGAAAAAGACCATTTCATTATTGGACCAGATAAACTTGCTACTTTTAACACTAAAAGTGATGGTCAAGTTGTTATTCATGAAAATAGTCTAAGTATAGATGTAAAACAGGATTTTTTGTATCTCAATAATCAGTCTATAAACGGTCATCAGTTTATTGAAAAAGTAAAAACAGGTTTTCAAATTTTAAGTCCAGATTATCTACTTGAAAAAAGAGATAGGCAATGGAAAATCACCATTTTCTCTAATCAAGTAAGCTTTGCTAAAAAGAATTTTTTGAAGCAAAATCAAACAATAGAATTTCCCGAAGATTTTCCAAAATATCGTAGAAGCCCCAGACTTCATTTAGAAGCACCCGAGGATAAATTTAAAATCCAAAAAATTGAGGCAGCTCAAAAAGCTGGTAAAAATGAAATTTTAAAAGCGATTTTACCTCCTATTGGAATGTTAGCAGTTACAGGAGCTACAAGTGTTCTTTCAGGACGTAATCCTTTAATGATGCTAGGGATGGGATTTATGAGCATCATTACCACCGCTTTTACAGTTTCTCAATATGTTAATGAGAAGAAAGAACGAAAACTCGAAGATAAAAAACGTCAAGAAAACTACGATTTTTATCTCATCAATATTAATGCTGAAATTGCTAAAAAATATGAAGAAGAAGCAGAAATATTAAATTTTAAAAATCCTTCACCAACTGCTCTGGCAGAAATGCTTGCTACGTATAATTCGCGAATTTATGAACGAATGACAAACAACAAAGATTTCTTAGAAATTTCTTTAGGAATAGGAAATCAATCTTCAAATTTAAAGATTGAATCAGATACTAATGACCGCGACAATGATGAAGATAGTAATAGAGTGAAGAAACTTGTTGAATATTATTCAACTCAACGTGATGTTCCAGCAACAATAAATATAATGTCTCAGACCTTGGGACTTGTTGGGAGTTACTCTGTTCTAAAAACAGCTCTTTCAAATCTTTTGCTCCAAACAGCTTTTTTCCATTCATATCGTGACGTCAACTTTATTAGCCTTGTTCCAGAAAAAAGCTATCGTCAAGATTGGGCAAGTTGGCGACTTCTTCCACACTACAAACTTCAAGAGTTAGGAATGAGAGGGCTCATTCATGATGCCAGAACACGAGATATTGTTTTAAGTAGTTTTTATCAACTCCTAAACAAACGTAAGCAAGTTTTACAGGAAGCTGGAAAAGAAAAGCCACAATTTTCTCCTCACTATGTATTATCAATATTGGACGATTCTTATTTAGCAGGGCATGGAATCAACGAATTTCTTGCAGAAGATATGAGCGATTTGGGAGTCACAGTTATTTGGGCTAAAGAAGATCAAAAACTTCTTCCAGAGACCGTAACAGCGCTTGTTGAATATAAAAATCAAAGTGCGGGTGAAATTATTAATGATAATAATATATACGTGGCAAAAGCTTTTGAACCCTACAGTGCTCTGCCAGAATTAGAAAATAATCTCCGCCAACTTTCTAATTTAGAACATGTGGAAGTAGAGAAGAATGCGATACCTGAGAGTCTTTCCTTACTTGAACAATATGAAGTGAAAACAATTGAAGACTTAAAAATCAAAGAACGCTGGGCAGAAGCCGAGCCAAATAAATCAATTAAATCCTTAATTGGTTGGCGAGGAAAACGAGAATACATGTATTGGGATTTACATGAACGTGTTCATGGTCCCCATGCCTTGGTCGGAGGGACAACAGGTTCTGGTAAATCAGAATTCTTGACAACTTATCTAATTGGACTTGCAATTAACTTTTCACCGGAAGATATTGGAATGTTGATTATCGACTGGAAAGGTGGGGGGATTGCTAATACACTTGCCGGTTTACCTCATTTTATGGGTTCAATTACCAATTTGGATGATGCAGGAACAGCACGTGCCTTGGCTTCTATCAAAGCAGAACTTGATAAACGGATGAAAGAATTTGCCAAGTATGGAGTTAATAATATCAATGGTTATATGAGTCTTTATAAACAGAGATTTAATCAAAAACCTGATGTTAACTATCCTGACAAACCAATTCCTCATTTGATTCTTGTTTCCGATGAGTTTGCTGAATTAAAATCTAATGTTCCAGAATTTCTTGATGAGTTAACTTCGGTTGCGCGTATCGGTCGTTCATTAGGGGTGCATTTGATTCTTGCAACGCAAAAACCATCAGGAGTTGTCAATGACCAAATTGAAGCCAACTCAACCAGTAAAATAGCCCTCAAAATGGCAAGTGAACAAGATTCAAATGAATTACTTAAAACTCATGATGCGGCACATATTACTCAACCAGGTCGTGGTTATCTAAAAGTTGGACAAAATGAAGTTTATGAGTTATTCCAATCTGGTTATGCAGGGATTCCTTATGATCCAGATGCTGTGCATGCAGAAAGTGTTGATGAACGAATTCATAAAATCACTGAATTGGGTCAAACAGAAATTGCTTATGATCCAGGAGAAGATATTGTTCAAGGACATGATGTGAGTGATTTACCAAGTCAATTAGAAGCAGTAATTGAAGGGATTGGAGAAGTCTTTAAAAGCTCTGAATTAATCTTACCTGCGAAGCCTTGGTTGCCAAATTTGGAGACACAGCTTGCTACGCCAAAAACAAAATTGAGTAAGAAAGTGAATACTAAAATTCCATTAGGCTTGCTAGATATTCCTAGTCAACAATCTCAAGAAGTTTATAACTACGATATTTCTCAATCAAGTCATACAGCAATTTTCTCAAGCCCAGGTTATGGTAAGTCAACTGTTTTACAAACAATCGTGATGAACTTGGCTAAACAAAATAGACCTGATAGTCTTCAATTTAATCTCCTTGATTTTGGTAATAATGGTCTATTACCGCTCAAAGATTTACCTCATGTAGCAGATATTGTGATGTTAGAAGAAGTTGAAAAACTTGAAAAAATGATGGAACGTTTATCGTCTGAATTGGCTAAGAGAAAACGTTTGTTCAAAAAAGTTGGTGTTGCTTCTTTGGCGCAATATGAGGCTAAAACAAAAGAAAAACTTCCTCTAATTATTAATATATTAGATAGTTATGATGGTTTAGCACAACAAAATCCTAAAAAAGAAGCAATTGATAATCTTTTAATTCAACTTTTACGTGAAGGTGCAGCTTCAGGGATTTATCTCATCTTGTCTGCTGGGCGAGTGGGGGCTGTCCGCATGAATATGACGGCTAATATTCAAACAAAATTTGCCCTCTACCTTAATGACGAATCAGAAGTAGTTACTGTTATGGGGCGTGACCGTGTAACACAAGCTGAAATTGCTGGACGTGGTCAAGTTGTGACGGATATTCCAACGGCTATTCAATTTTATCTTCCAGCAGAGGGGGAAAATGCCACGGAATTACTCGAAAATATCGAAAATGATGTGAATACTTTGAATCAATCATGGACTGGTGAGCGACCTGCAAAAATTCCAATGACACCAGAAGAACTTCCAATATCTGCCTTTGATAATCTTACAGAAGTTATTCAATGGTCAAAAGAAGAAAAACTTCCATTGGAAATGTCTTATCAAACGACAGATACTTTAGGATTCGTTCCAAAAGCACAACCTTATTTTCTATTTGCACCAATGGATGATGACCAAAACATGCTCTTCCAACAATTGTTGCTTCATCAAATCAATAAAATTAAAACAAATGTTTTATTAGTTGATTTTAATGAGAGTTTTGAAGAAACATTGACTGGTACAGAACTCCCTAATAATGTTTCATTGATTACGGACAAAGAAGATGCTAAAGAAATTCTTAATGGCATGGTCGGATATATGCAGTTGGCACGAAATCATGAACAAGGAGAACCAATGCTTCTTGTTATCAGTAATCTGCAAGATTTTGTACAAAAAACGAATATTAAAGCAGTCAACCTCGTTTCAGCCTTGAAAAATACCTATAAATCTGGTTTAGATATTCTTATCTTTAGTCCACATGAATATATTGCTAAGAGTTTTGATGAAATTTCAAAGGCGGTTCGTCAGTTGAAATTTACTGGTCTGATTGGTTCAAGAGCTTATGAAAGCCCGCTGATTAAAACACCAAGTCGTTCTAGTGAACCAGAACTCAATTTGCAAGATGCATACTTTGTTTTACGAGGGGGCTCTAGTTTCGATAAGATGAAACTTCCGCAATTTACGAAAGGGGAACAAAATGACTGAAAAAACTCCTACATTGTTGCCTCTAGGGTCTGCCGTTAGAATAAAAGATGATGATAGCTTGTATATCATTATCTCCAGAGGTTTTCAAAAAAAAGGTAAGGAAATCATTGCAGGATATGCAGGAGTTCCTCATCCCTACGGTCAATCCGCAAAATATAAAACAATCACAATTAGCTCACAAAATATTATTGAAGTTATCCAAAAAGGTTATGAAGATAAATTGGATGAAGAATTTGTCCAAACTCAACTTGGCAATGCTACTGATGCTCCAAAAACGATTACCAAGGTATCAACAGAAAATGAAAAAACTGTTTCTATTCCCACTCACACTCCTGCTGTGAAGCAAGTAGAAAAAGAAGGGGTAACTCCAAAAGCTGTGCCATTATCTAAAGATAATGCTCATCCTTATGACCCTTTTTATAACTTAAAACACAAATCAAACAATAAAGGAAAATAAAAAAATGACAGAAGAAAAAACACTTTTACCACTTGGAAGTATCGTAATTATTAAAGGTGCTCTTAAAAAACTCATGATTGTAAACCGGGCAAATGTTGTGGCAGACAAATATTTTGATTACGGTGCAATTCTCTATCCAGAAGGAATGATTGATGAGAATTTAGCTTATTTCAATCAAGAAGATATTTTAAAAGTTGTTTCTAAAGCATACTCAGATGATGACGATGAGTTAATGGTTGAACAATTGCTTCAAGCTAAAGAGGAGTATTTATCCTCTAAGCAAAATGAAGATGTAGAAGTTGTTTCTGAAGAAATTACAATTGATTTGGAGCAGGATGATGATCCTTTTGCTTCAGTTCTTGATATGGAGGAAAGTGAATGACCGATGATGAAAAACTCGCAAGAGTAAAAAAGATAAATAGCTATATGAATGAATTAAATACTCTCCGTTATTCGGTTTATAATTTAGATTTCACTCAATATAGATTGGCAGGAACCAATGATTGGGCAGGTGATGTTAAAAGTAACAAGTTTGATGAAGAGTATCATGAGGCTGCTTCGCAATTAGCCAAGGTAGACCCAGAAATTCAAGATGCTATAGCAACTTGTAAAAGCAAAATGTATAGTTTGGCTTGGTCAATTAAAGATGTTGCTAAAAAAGCTCAAGCACTTGCGATTGCAACATTTTAGGAGGAACTTATGTCACATCAAGAACTAGATAAGAGTGGCTATGAAACAGTCACAATGAATGTTGGAAAAATCGCTTCAGAAGTCGCCAATGTCCATAATGGATTGAATACAAGTGACTCACATCTGAAAGTTGACCATATCAAAACAATTTTCAAAATCTACGACGACCTCTCAAAGTTAATTGCTTCTTATGGAGATATGGTTGTTGAAGATTTAGAAGAATTTCGCCAAGTGGCTGTTAATATTGAACAGACGGATGCGGAGGCGAGTAAAAAATGAGTAATGATGAACTCTATTATGATGAGCTGACCAATCTTGCAGAACGTATTGCGAGTGGTCTGCAAAATCGAACGAAGCCCCTTGACCAGCTGAATCAAGCCCTCAATCAATTGGCGAGTACCAATAGTATAAAAGGGAAAGCCGCTGACTCGATGAAAGCCTATATTGGCGAAGTTCATTTAACTTTGATTCAAACATTAAGTCTAGCCCTCACTAACTATCAAATGGTTTTAGGAAAGTATGTTAAAGGCTATTTAGAGGTTGACGGGAATCATAATTTCAAACTTGTTCGCGAAGATTTAGAAGAACATCAAAAACAACTTGGTGACCACCGGTCGGACTTCACAGACCTTGCGTCTCAACTCAAGGCGATTTCGGATAAAGCCGAAGGAATTGTTTATCTAGGTGGTGCAGGAAGTTCTTATCTCAAAAATGTCGCTCAAAAAATGGATGACATGAAAAAGATTGCCAAAGACTTGATGGAGAAATGGGACAAACAGGAAGAAAAGGAGTCAGGATTTGACCAAATTCAAGACTTACTTGCCCAAACGCGAAGCCTACTAAAGAGTACGCTAAAGGTGCCCCGAGGCTATGACTATAAAGCAGGAAGTTTTAGTGGTTTGATGAGCAAAGACTTTATCAATGCTCTTCAAACTAATGCCTCTTATGCTATGGATAGTAAGAATCAGAAAGAGTTTAAGGATGATTGGACCAGTATCAATAAAGACTATACCAAAGACCAAGAGCGACTTGCCAAAGCAGCAGAGAAGAAAGCCAAAGAAGAAGGAATTTGGGGCTTAATCCTAGATACGGCTCAAATTGTTGTAGGGACTGCAATGGTCGTAACTGGCGTTGGTGCTCCCTTTGGGGCAGTGCTTATCGTTGGGGGATTGAATAGTGCTATTAACCATGCTTCGATGGCAACGACAGGTAAAGGTTTTAATCTTGCTGGGATGGTCAGTGACCAGGTTGGAAAATGGTATAATAATAGTGCAGGCAAATGGCTAGGAAATGATGGTGTCGGTGGATTCGTTAATGGATTTGCCAAAGGTGCTGGAAGCATGGCTTCTGGAATGGCACAATTGAACGTCTATGATTTAGGCAAAGGAGCTTATACTCTTGCGACCAACTCCACTGCTCAGCAACAAATGCTAAAAGGCTTAGGAAATTATTGGAACCAACTCCGAAGTGGCAACATGGAAGTTTATGGTGAAACAGTCTTTAATGTAGTGAGCCTTTTCGTTGGAGGAGCAGAAATCAAGGGAGCGGCGAATGTTGCCAAAGCCTCTGAGGCAGATAGCTTGCTTTCAAAAGCTGGACTATTTACCAAAACCTTAGGTAAATCAGGTTTGAGCAATGCGAAAAATCTAGCAACGATGCCGGGACGTGCCTTAGACAATATTGGGGATATTTTTGAAGGAAAAGGTCCAAATTATGCTTTTGCACACGCAGGCGGAAGTGAGTCGGTTCTTAATAAAATTGGTAGAGAAGCTGATGCCTTACCTAAGAATGATGTTCAGAAGAATTTCAATAAGGTTATGAGCGAAGAAAAATTGGGAGCTGGAGTTTCTAGCACTTTTGAAGCAGGGAAAGGTTCCAAAAATACTCTTAACGCTTTTCTTAAAGAAAATCCTACGGCAAGTGTGGACGATTACTACGAATTAGTAAAAGAGCAATCTCCTTGGCCCAAAAATTATATTCCAGAAAAAATCAGCATGAAATCAGGAGATAGCTTTGAAATGGCACTTTCCACGATGCAAAAACCTACAAGTCCAGGAGGGTTTGCTACTTCTTCAGGTTCTATCGAAAATATTGACTATGTCAGAAATAACCTTGCTGTGAAAGTGGGATGGAAAGAAGACGTTGGAAAAGTAGTGCAATATAGAGTAAAAGATGGTATGGAATTGCCTGCGTTGGAAGGAACTGTTGGTCCTCAAATAGACCTAAAAGTAGACCAGTATTTACCTGGGGGAGGAAAGCAGTTTCAATTTGTTCTCCCTGAGGGGAAAACACTTATGGATTATGTAGATATTGTGTCAATTAGAAGTATTAAATAAAGGAAAAAAGATGATTGAAAATTTAGAATTTTTAAACAATGTGGTTAGTTGGGAATACAAAGGGGATAGTGTCCAAAAAAAATTAAATAATATTATTTTTGTATCTGAGGACTCAACGAACGGCTACATTAAAATCGAAACTGGCGAAAATTTCGTAACGGATTTAGTATATTATTTTAGCTATACCGGAAAAATATTATTAGAATATAATTTGAAAACTGGCGAAATAATTTGGGAGAAGGGGAAGAAAGAACGAAGAGCTAAGCTGTATAATTTAGAAAATGTAAGTTATTTTCCTCAAAAAAATATGACGTTAGCGATATATGGAGAAAATACAGATATTCAAGTTTATGATAAAGATGGTAATATAGTTATTGCTTTTAAGGCTCCAAAATATTTTAAATTAGAATATTTTCAAGAATTTTCTAATTATGTCACTGTTGTGGGTACAGGAAGTATGGACCAAGCTGATAAATATGGAAGAACATCATATAACTTTAAGCTAAATTTTGAGGACGATATTTTAGAAAAAATAGATATATCTTATTGATATTTATACTTTTATACTCAAATATTCATTGACATGAAAATTAAAGAACTTAGAGAATACGTTGAAGATAATAATCCTTATAATGAACTATTTAGTATATTATCTTCTTCATCTCTTACCAGTGACCAGTTGAGATTGGACTATAAAAACAATCAATACAGTGTCTACATGACTAGTGAAAAAGCAACTGCCGAAGGAGTTCAATACTTTGATGAAGAACCACAAGCAGTTGATAATTTCCGAGTAAGGTGGGAAGCTGGGTTAAGAGCGGTTAAAAGGAGACAAGTCTAATTAATAATGGCAGAAATGAATATTAATGAATTGAAAATATATGTAAAAAATACCAATCCTTACAATTTTCCAGTAAGTATTCTGGAAGATAAATTTATTACAAATGACCAGATGAGAATTGATTTGGAGAATGGGAAATATAAACTTTCAAGTCTAAATGAAAAGGCTCATGATGATAGTCCGATATTTTTTGATGACGAAGAAAAGGTTGTTGCATTATTCAAAAAAATGTGGGATGCGGGGATAAAGTCCTGTGAGTCCGATTTAGAAGACAGCAGAAAAATTATGGAAAAACTCAATAACAAATAAAGAGATGTTTATCAGAGACCTTAAAGTATATATTGAAGATAATAATCCTTATAATGAACCATTTAGTATATTATCTTCTTCAGCTCTTACCAGTGACCAGTTGAGATTGGACTATAAAAACAATCAATACAGTGTTTACATGACTAGTGAAAAAGCAACTGCCGAAGGAGTTCAATATTTTAATGAAGAACCACAAGCAGCTGATAATTTCCGAGTAAGGTGGGAAACTGGGTTAAGAGCGGCTAAAAGGAGACAAGTCTAATTAATAATGACAGAAATGAAAGTAATTAATGAAGATAGACTCTCTCAATTTTTTGTACTATCAGATGGTATAAACTATGAGTTAAAGTGGGATGATTCTCGACTAACCACACATATCAAGGAGATTAATAAAGAGGATTACAGTGCATATCTTTCAGGTGAGAGAACGGGGGAGGAGTTGATGCATAAGGCCTCTTACGGTGTCTGGCCAGCCATCCAAGAAGCACAAGATAAAGTAAAAAAAGAGCGAGCAGAAAAGCGACCTATTGTACTTATTTCCAATCCTAAAAATCAAAAACTATTTTCACAAGAAGAACTCGAAAAACTTATTCCACTAGCAGAAAAAGCATGGATAGATTGGAAAGGAAAACTCCCTGACAATTATGTTTCTCCAATCAACTGAATTTCTGTCTTCTAAAATATCCGAAGCTCGACAATTCATGAAGTAATCAATGGGAAAGATACAGTTGTTGCAATATATGATATTGAACCGATGACAAATGAAGGAAGCTGGATAGATTTAAGATGATTAAGCAATATAAAAAAGAGGGGAGTTATATTACGTTTCTACCTACAGGTAAAGAATATCCTCTAGTTGGATTTTCGGAAGGGTATGGAATAGTGGAAAATGATTCCAAATACCTTGATTATGGTTTTGTTTTAAGAAAAAATTTAAGAAACCAAGAATATTACCAACTACTGATTAATAATTCTGACAATCTAAAGGTAGTTATCAATGCCTACGATTTGTATTATGAAGCGGTTTATAAAGGAGAACGATTTAGAGCAGATATTTCTACTTATCCGCAGGTTACTTTATTTGCAGGAACAAATGATTATGGTGCAGCAGCTAAAACAAATATTGAAGGATTTGAACTTGAAGTTGGGTGTTGGGTCAAGGATGTTGATATTTCAAAATTAGAAATAATCCCTGTAAAAGAGCCAATTGATTTAACTAGATTTTTACCTTCATCAAATAATTGAATCGGTTGATTATGCTTTAAGATAGTCATGTTTTTGCGACTATTCATAGTATTTTAAACAAGGAAAAGCAGTATGAAAAATAAAACAAAAATAAAAAAAGCCTCAACTTCTGAGAATAAATTTGAAAAGAAAATGAGAAAGTTTCGTCTGATTTCATCAGGTGTTATAATTTTTCTTTTGATTTGTTCGGTCGGTTTCTTCGTACTATTGAGTAAAAACCTTCAAAAGAAGACAGAGACAGTTAAACCAACAATAGCTTTAGTTGATGAGGATGAATCGGGAAATTTTAATAGTACAAATTATAATTTTGGAGAATCCTTTGTAAAACTCGTGTCAAATGATAGTAAATATAATTGGCAGGTGGTTTCGCGGTCGGTAGCGGATCGTGCTTATGCTGATGGTTCTGTACAGGGAGTAATTTATCTTCCACAGAATTTTACGCATAATATTTTGACGCTACAGGCGGTTGACCCACAAAAAGCAGAAGTAGATTACAAGGTATTGAACTCTAAGTCAGAGTTGACTGATAATCTTTTACAAAATAAGATTGTTAGTGTACTCCATGATTTTAATAGTTCAATTGTAAAAATGTACTATGCTTCGGTTGCAGGAAATGTCGCGAATGCTCAAACTAATATGGGAGATGTTGTTACAAGTCAGGGAACGATTTTAACGAATCTTAAAGATAAGGTTTCTAGTCCCTTTAAAACGACAGATGAGTCTTACAGTTCAGTTGTTTCACAAGCCAATGGTTTAAAATCAACAAATAACAGTTGGGTTGAAGCACAAAATGGTTTTACAAAGTCAGTAACTGGAATGTTGGACAGTAATAGTTCATCTTTTAGTGGAACTCTACCTGATTTAACTGAGTTTTTCGATAATCAAAATAAAATAGCTAATGTTAACATAACAAATGCTAATAAAGGAATAACGGATCAAGCTGATTCAGATAGCTCGGAATACTATAAACAATATACTGCTGCTTATGAAAAAGCACTTGAAACGATGAAAAAGTTTGATGACAAAGATGAAACGGGTCATGAGATTGGGGCATACGCAAGTTTAAAAGATCAGATTGTTGGTTATAATAATTTAATTAGTGATGTAAGAGATGATCTTGATAGCCAAATCACTAATTTGGAGAATAATCAAAGTGATCTTTTAACGCTAGAAAAAAGTTTATATTTGAAATTTTTTAATGCGGATGTCAACCCAACAGTAGATAATACTGACTTCACCTCTAAGGCAACTGATGATAATGCGAGGGTTGCCATGGGAAATATGTTAAGTGCCTCTTTTGGTAAAACTGATAACTTAAAAGACACTTCATATACAAGCACAATAAAAGAACTCTTAAATAATTCAAATAATCCTTCTTTGAGTATTTCTGTTGATGTGGATGACTATAAAGATTTCTTTGACACACTTGTAGCTAATGGTTCTATGACATTTGCTCAAAGACAAAAATATGAAGATGAACTTAGTGTTCTCAAAAATTATGCGACGGATTATGCTATAACAACTCCTAAGGTTGATTTTACCTCAGCACCTACTGTGAATGATACCGAGCAGAAGGTGACAAAGACTTTAAAAATTGTTGTGCCAGCTGGGGAAAAATATACTTTAAGTTATCAAACTAGTGGTATAGATCGTGCAGATGTAATATTTGATGAAAAAAACTCCTCAGGGACGGGGTTAGATTTTACTAATCCTGACTCTATTGTCTTGGACAACACAGCTTCGACAAGCTCAAAGGAGACTTATACTGTTGCTTATGATGTTAATTTGAAAGCAAATTCTGTAGGAAGTCTGATTTTTAACTGGGGAGCAGATTCTTCTAAAGATGAATTCTACATGAAGCCAGCTAATAGCATCTCTGAGTACGTGGGTAAAGATGAATTCAGTGATATTACTCATCTTTTAAATAATATCGAGACAGCTAGTACTTTGATTGCTTACTTATATGGTGCACCTGGTGCAACATATAGGAATATGATGAATATTCAAGATTTCCCAGGTACAGCGGATGAAAAGTCTGTTTATAAAATGTATGGAAATATGGACCAAAGTGATATTGCCAGTCGTCTAGATGGACAGGATATTAAAAAGTTCCTTGATAGTGCTAATAGTAATATCAAATCTGTTACTGATACTCTAGCAAGTTTGAAGACGACGATTGCAAGTCTTAAAAATGATAAACAACAGTTAACAGATAATCTGCCAAGTGATTATTTTAGTAAGGTTTCGGAAGATTTGAATAGTTGGTATGAGCAAACTATGAAAGATATTGACAGTCAATATAAGTCTTGGACAACTAATGATACGAAATCGCTTCAGGAAAAAACATGGTCTGAATATAAAGAAGGAGAGGCAGCTCTTTATACGGATAAGAGTGGTAGCGACTCACTTTATAAAACTATTTCTAGTTTAGTGACTTCTACGGCTAAAGAATCCAAAGATACAGCTTCTAGTGCTCAAGTTATTAAGAGTAACGCAGACGAATTTACTCAAATGGTAACACAAGTGACGAACACACAAAACTCGGCAAAAGAAGTTATCAATAATACTGACAGTTTATTGAATAATGGGACAAGTGATTTGAAAGACAGCAAAAAATATTTTGATAATTTTTCAACGGTACTTTCAAATACTCGAACGAGTAATGTAGATTCTAATAATATTTTTGATTTCTTTGCTAAACCTTTGACGGCAACAAACCAAACACCAAAAGTAAACAAGCTTGTAAAAAGTTTTGATTGGCGTTGGGTATTGATTTTTGCTATAGGACTCCTTTTAGGTGTCTTAGGTAAAACTTGGGTAAGACCTAGAGTCAAAACAAAAGATTAAATAATAAAAAAGGGAGCTGTCCTCCCTTTTTTATAGTATTTGACAAAAATTTTGATATGATGGAATAAATTAGGAAATTAAGTTTTCCTTCAAACAAAGGAGAAAAGATGACTTACGAAAAATTTATTAAAGAATCAGGCTTAGCAGTCGAAAATTTTAGGTGGGCTTGGGCTTTTTGTAATGAGGTTGATGGTCCAATTACTGAGCCTGAACTAGCGGATGAATTATTAAACTTAGTTTTAGTGGGGAAAAAGAGTGCGACTGCAAGTTCTCTGGCTGATTATGGTGAAGATGAACCATTGCCAAGTGTTGATGGGAAGTTTGATATTTTATTAGATGGGAAGGGTCAACCAAGAGCCGCAATTAGGACTTCAAAAGTATATGTTCGAAAATTTTCTGAAGTGAGTGCGGAACATGCTTACAAGGAAGGCGAGGGAGACCAAAGTTTAGAATATTGGCGAGAAGTTCATCAGGATTTTTGGAATGGATTAGGCATCTATCAGCCGGATATGGATGTTCTTTGTGAAGAATTTGAAGTGCTCTACCAAAACTAGAAGTTTTAAATAAAAATTGTTGATTATTTTTAAAGTCGTGATATAATTATCTTAAATTTATGCTTTATGAAAAGAGGAATATATGGATGATATGCTTATTGTGACCACCAATGAAGTGGCTGGTTACCGAATTACAGACGTTTATGGGGAAGTTTTTGGCTTAACGACTCGTTCTCGGAATTTATTTTCAAGTGCAGGTCAACAAATGAAGACTGTTGTGGGTGGCGAAATAAATGGTTATACAAAGCTTCAACATGATACTCGTGAAACTTCGATTGGTCGAATGAAAGAAGAAGCGAAAGCAAAAGGAGCCAATGCGATTGTTGCCATGCGCTTTGACTCATCAACTTTCCAAAATATTGACTCTGTCGCTGCTTACGGAACAGCAGTTAAAATTGAGAAAATCTAAAGATTAGCTGAGGCTAGTCTTTTTTTATTTCCGAACAATTTTTGACCAAAGGAACTATATTAAATATTTTTGAGAGTAAATTATAGAAAATTTTGTTAGAATAATATTAAAATTAGTATGATTTAAAGAAAATTTAAGCTTATATTTTCAGAGGAGAATTATGAAAACAGATATTGAAATTGCCCAAGCTGCTGAAATTCAACCAATTACTAAAATTGCCGAAAAAATAGGATTATCTTTTGATGATATTGAACTTTATGGGAAATATAAGGCAAAAATTCCCTTAGATGTGCTGGAAAAGTTTGACGGGAAAACTGATGGGAAATTGGTTTTAGTGACATCTATTAACCCTACACCAGCGGGTGAGGGTAAATCGACGGTGACAGTGGGGCTTGCTGATGCCTTTGCCAGACAAGATAAAAATGTAATGGTTGCTCTACGGGAGCCATCTCTTGGTCCGGTCATGGGAATTAAAGGTGGAGCAGCTGGTGGTGGATTTGCTCAAGTTCTTCCAATGGAAGATATTAATCTTCATTTTACAGGAGATATTCATGCCATTACAACGGCTAATAATGCAATTTCGGCTTTTCTGGACAATTCGCTTCATCAAGGGAATCCTTTAAATATTGACCCACGAAGAATTATCTGGAAACGCGTGCTTGATTTGAACGACCGTGCTTTGCGTCATGTAACGATTGGACTGGGTGGACCGCTTAATGGGGTTCCTCGTGAGGATGGTTTTGATATTACGGTGGCTAGCGAAATTATGGCTGTTCTTTGTCTGGCGACTTCTATCAGTGATTTGAAAGAGCGTTTAGCAAGAATTGTCATCGCACAAAATTATGACCGTAAACCTGTCAGTGTCGGAGATTTAGGGGTTCAGGGGGCAATTGCAATGCTCCTAAAAGATGCCCTTAAACCAAATCTTGTTCAAACAATTGAAGGAACGCCAGCTTTAATTCACGGTGGACCTTTTGCTAATATTGCCCATGGATGTAATTCTGTTTTAGCAACAAAAACAGCACTTAAATTGGCTGATATTGTCATTACAGAGGCAGGATTTGGAGCTGACCTTGGTGGTGAAAAATTTTTGGATATCAAGACACGTCAGTTAGGGAAACAACCTGATGCTGTGGTAATTGTGGCTACGCTTCGTGCGCTTAAGATGCACGGTGGCGTTGATAAGAAAGAATTGACAAGTGAAAATGTCGAGGCTGTTAAAAAAGGTTTTGCTAATTTGGAACGGCATATCAAAAACATGCAAAGTTATGGCCTGCCAGTGATTGTAGCGATTAATCAATTTGCATCGGATACAGAGTCAGAAATTTCAACTTTAAAAGAACTGACAGAAGCTTTGGGTGTTTCAGTTTCACTAACTCAAGTTTTTGCTAAAGGTGGTGAAGGTGGTTTAGATTTGGCTGAAAAACTGTCAGAAATGTTACAAGCAAAACCTGATTTCCGCTATCTTTATGAGCTAAATCAACCCTTGTCAGTAAAACTTGACAAAGTTGTGACAGAAATTTATGGCGGTTCCAAAGTTAATTTATCTCCGAAAGCTAAGCGTCAGATGAGAGAAATTGAAGAAAATGGTTGGAATAACTTGCCGGTTTGTATGGCTAAAACGCAGTATTCATTTTCAGACCAAGCGAATCTATTAGCAGCTCCCGAAGGCTTTGAGGTTACAGTTCGTGAGCTGATTCCGAAAATCGGTGCTGGATTTATTGTTGCTCTTTTAGGAGATGTGATGACGATGCCAGGTCTGCCCAAAAATCCTGCTGCTTTAAAAATGGACGTGACTGATGATGGTAAAATCTCAGGATTATTTTAGAAATGGATTTCAAGGGATTTGTTACTGTAAAATTAAGTGTAAATTTTTTTGGTAACAAATTTACAAAAGATTAAAAGCTTGTAAAACCGCTTGTCAGGCGGTTTTTTTGTGTTATACTTGCTAACAATGTTGAAAAAAATAATTATTTCCGCAGCACTTATGGCAAGTTTTAGTGCTGCCATGATTGCTAATCCTGCAAAAGCAGATTCAGTATTTGAAGACAATGACGCGCAAAGTTCACTGACAGATCTGTCAGCAGCGACTAGTTCACTTGATGTTTTAACAAAAACAATGAATGAAACAGTCAGTGCCGTATCCAAAGTAGAAAAAACACAAAGTGTTGCCAAAGAAGTTCAATCACGAGCTGATAAGCTTGTAAGTACAGCTAAAAAATATATGGGTGTTCCCTATGTTTGGGGTGGAACTACACCAGCCGGCTTTGATTGCTCAGGATTCACAGGCTATGTCTATAGAGAAGTTTTAGGTAAAGAAATTGGTCGTACCACTTGGGACCAAATCGCAAGTGGCAAACAAGTAGCACTCGACCAAGCCAAAGTTGGAGATTTGATTATCTTTTACGGCGGGGACCATGTAGGAATTTATCTTGGAAATGGTCAGGTTATACATGCCCCGCAACCAGGAGAATCAGTTAAGATCAGTTCAGTTACCGATATGCCAGCTGATTTTGCCTTAGAATACTAAATATAATAGAAGAAAGTAATGATATATCGTTACTTTTTTTATTTGTTATTCTTATAGCCAAAAGTGGCTATAAGTTTTTTTTATGGCAAATTGGTTAAGTTCATGTTAAGATAGGTCTATCAAATTTTTAAAGGGGAACTTTTATGAGAACATCACTAAAGGTCACATTTGCTGCTCTTTCACTTATCGCTGCTGGAACTTTGGTTGCATGCTCCTCAGGTTCAAAAAAGACGTCAGATAATAAAACAACATCAATTGTAATTGCGACAGATGGTGCAACAAAACCATTTACTTATTCAGATAGTCAAGGAAATTTAACTGGTTATGATATTGAAGTCGCTCGTGCTGTTTTCAAAAAATTGCCGCAATACAGTGTGAAATTTCAAGCCACAGACTTTTCTGGAATTGCGCCAGGGATTGATTCTGGTCGATATCAAATGGGTGCTAATGATTTTGGTTGGGAAAAAAGCAGAGCTGAAAAATACTATTTCTCATCACCGCTTTCCAAATCTAATAACGCTGTTCTTGTGAAATCTGGAACTTATAAAACCTTGGCAGATTTGGCTGGAAAATCAACAATTGGTAATCCAGCTTCGAATTATACAAAATCAATTCAAGATTGGAACAAAGCCAATCCAGATAAACAAATTAAAATTAGTTACTCAGCAGATTCCACTTCTATTAATACTCGTTTCACACAAGTAGAATCAGGTAAGATTGATTTCATGCTTTATGATAAAATTTCTTTACAGTCAGCTGTTAAAGAACAAGGATTTGATAATCTAAAAATTGAAGATATCAGTATGGATACTGGCGATGCTGAACATGACGGTTATGAATATTTCCTTTTCGGTAAAGATAAAGAAGGGCAAAAGCTTCAAAAAGATGTGAATGGAGTATTAGCTAAAATGCAAGCTGATGGTAGCTTGGCTAAGATTTCTAAGAAATATCTTGGTGGAGATTTCGTCCCAAAAGCTGAGATGTTTAAATAGACAGTTCTGACGAACAATCCTATTTTAATTCGCTCATTCTGTCAGTAAAATAAATGTTTTATAATTCATCAATTTACTGACAGCTCTGTTCGTAAAAAATAGGAGAAAAAAAGGCCAAAATTTTGTATAATAGTAGAAGTGATGGTCAGGTAAAAAATCGAGCCAATTAGTAAAAAGCATGATGCTAAGCTGATAAGCTCAAAAATTGCTAATAAACTCTGTCACTTTTTTACTGACAGAGTTTTGCCTATTAGAAAATTAAAATAATATGAAAAAAAACAAAAAAATAATTCTTGGAATTGCCTTACTTTTGGCACTTATCATTTTGCCAGCTCTTCCATTTCTCTTAATTAAAGGTCAGTACAACTTTCATGACTTTTGGACAATGTTTTTCACAAAGATTTTCAGTTGGTCAGCCTTTGTGGATGCCTTTGTACCAATTATTAAAATGATTCCATCTTCACTTGAAATGACAATCATTGCCATGATTTTTGGTTTGCTTTTGGGACTTATTCTTGCCTTAGTTCGTATCAATAAAATTCCTATTTTAAATCAACTTCGTGCTTTATTTGTCAGCTTTATTCGTGGAACGCCAATTTTGGTGCAATTATATCTTTCTTATACAGGGATTCCACTGATTTTAAAAGCAATTAATATGAACTATGGAACGAATTATAATGTGAACACGATTCCGGCAATGCTTTTTGTAATTGTGGCCTTTGCCCTTAATGAAGGGGCTTATAATTCAGAAACTATTCGAGCAGCGATCCAATCGGTAGATAAAGGGCAAATTGAAGCGGCTAAATCACTTGGAATGACGAATTTCCAAGTCTTTATGCGTGTCACTTTGCCAGAGGCGGCAACAGTTGCGACAGCTCCGTTAGGAAATGCTCTGATTGGTCTTTTGAAATCTACTTCACTCGCTTTCGTAGCGGGTGTGGTAGAAATGACGGCTCGGGCTCAAATTATTGGTGGATCAACTTTCCGACTGTTTGAAACTTATTTGGCCTTAGCCTTGGTTTATTGGCCAATCTGTATCATTTTTGAAATTTTGATTAGAACATTAGAACGCAAGTTGGACGTCAGAATGCCAAATGATAAACGTAAAAATCGTGCTCAAATTTCTTTGAGTAAAAATCCGTTTGACCAAGCATAAGGAGGGCTCTGATGATTAAAATTACAAATATAAGTAAAACATTTTCTGGCAATCAAGTTCTTGAAAATATAAGTTTGGACATTGAAGAAGGAGATGTCGTTGCACTCATCGGTGCTTCTGGTGCAGGTAAATCAACTTTTTTAAGAGCATTAAATGATTTAGAAAGACCTGATAGTGGTCAGATTGAAATTGATGATTTAAAGATTGATTACTCTACAATCACCAAACAAGAAGTGCTTGAATTGCGCCGTAAAACCGGAATGGTCTTTCAACAATTCAATCTTTTTGAGCGTCGGACGGCTCTTGAAAATGTGATGGAAGGTTTGATTCAGGTTAAAAAATTATCTAAAGCAGAGGCGACAGTAATTGCTGACGCCGAATTGGCTAAGGTAGGTTTGACAGACCGTAAAGATTACTATCCTAAATTCTTATCCGGGGGTCAAAAACAAAGGGTTGGAATTGCTCGAGCTTTAGCGATGGAACCAAAGCTCTTGCTTTTGGATGAACCAACATCGGCACTTGATCCTGAATTAGTTGGCGAGGTTCAAGAAGTAATTCTTAATGCCGCCAAAAATAAACAAACAATGGTTCTTGTCAGCCATGAAATGGACTTTGTTTATAATGTGGCGACAAAAGTACTTTTCCTTGAGCAAGGAAAAATTATAGAAGCAGGAAGTCCTAAAGAAGTATTTTACTCACCGAAGAATCCTCGTACACGAGAGTTTTTATCACGGCATGTCAAGAATTTAGAGGTCAATAACTAAAATGATGATTTTACAGTTTTATCTAAAAGGTTTACTAATTTCAGCCATCTTTGTTTTATTGGTGGGTGGGTTTTATGCTTTTACTTACCTAGTGAGAAATACAAAAAAACCATGGGCTGAAAGAAGAAATAGAATTTTTGATTTGATTTTGGTTGGGATATTAACAACACCAATTTTGAGTTTTGCCGTTTTAGGCGTTCTTGTAATTTTAAAAATTCGGGGCCTATGAATTTAATTTATTTTTTTAAATAAATCTAATTAATGGAAAAAAATCGTTTGACAATGTAAAATAAGGCTATAAGATTTTAGATATTAGAAAAAAGAGTTTTTAGATCTGATAAATGAAGAGCTCAAGTTTGCTTAAAAGCTAGCTTGAGTTTATAAATTTAAGGGGAGTTCTTTAGCTCTTAGAAAAGGGATTAAAAAATGACAGAAAAGAAATATGATGTTGTCATCATTGGTTCAGGCCCTGCGGGAATGACTGCAGCGATGTATACTGCTCGTTCTGAAATGAAAACTTTGCTTTTAGAGCGTGGTGTTCCTGGCGGTCAAATGAATAATACAGCAGAGATTGAAAACTATCCTGGTTATGAAACAATCATGGGACCTGAACTTTCAATGAAAATGGCTGAACCTTTGGAAGGTTTGGGAGTTGAAAATGCTTATGGTTTTGTGACTGGCATTGAAGATCATGGTGATTATAAAAAAATTATCACCGAAGATGATGAGTTCATCACAAAATCAATCATTATCGCGACTGGAGCTAATCACCGTAAGTTAGAAATTCCTGGAGAAGAAGAATATGGAGCTCGTGGAGTTTCTTATTGTGCCGTTTGTGATGGTGCATTCTTTAGAAACCAAGAAATCTTAGTCATTGGTGGTGGGGATTCGGCTGTTGAAGAAGCACTCTATTTGACTCGTTTTGGTCAATCAGTGACGATTATGCATCGTCGTGATAAATTACGTGCACAAGAAATTATTCAACAAAGAGCTTTTAAAGAAGAAAAAATCAACTTTATTTGGGATTCTGTTCCGATGGAAATCAAAGGAGATGATAAAAAAATTCAATCTGTTGTTTATAAAAATGTTAAAACAGGTGAAGTAACTGAAAAAGCTTTTGGTGGAATATTCATTTATGTAGGACTTGATCCAGTAGCTGAATTTGCTGGTAATCTTGGAATTACTGACGAAGCAGGTTGGATTATTACTGACGACCACATGAGAACAAATATCCCTGGTATCTTTGCCGTGGGAGACGTTCGTCAAAAGGATTTCCGTCAAATCACAACAGCAGTTGGTGATGGTGCTCAAGCAGCTCAAGAAGCTTATAAGTTTGTTGTTGAACTTGGATAAAATAAAAATTACTGACAAAGAAGTCAGTAATTTTTTGTTAAAGGATTCGGAATGACATTTAATAGAAAATATGGTAAACTGTAAGTAACGCAATTTTGAAAAAGGAGATTAGGCTCATCGCCTAAATAATTTATAAGACTATGGAAAAAGTAATTTATGACATTTTGCTTGTTGCAATGCTTGTTGTTTCAGCATTTATTATTATAGCGATTTTCATGCAACCTTCAAAACAAGATGGAGCGGCAGATGCTTTTTCTGGTGGAACGGGTGAATTGTTCGAACGTCGTAAAGCGCGCGGTTTTGAAGCTGTGATGCAGCGTTTTACAGCAATCATGATTGGTTTATGGCTAGTCATTGGATTTGCTCTTGTTGTTTTATCAACACGTTAAAATTGCGGGCTGAAAACAGTCCGTATTTTATTTTTTAAAATTGTGTTAAATGTTTCAATGTCGCAATTGTCAGTGGTAGAATTGATTCTATCAGCCAACTGGGTCTGATAAAATGATTAATACCACTGATAATCATTAGAATATTAGCTAAAAATCGAGCCAATATTTAAAAATATTATAATAAGAAAGGGGCTTCTTGTCCGATTTTTGTGGTCAAGAAAGCTTACTTGAGAGAATAAAAATGAGTATTAGAGAAGTAATTATGGACTATCTTGAGAATAGTTCAAAAAAAGCTCTGTCAGTGGAAGAATTGTCAGTTGCTTTACATATGAATAAGGCCAAAGATTACAAAGTTTTTGTTAAAACTTTGGCTTCACTAGAAGCTGAACACTTGCTTCATTTTACTGCTAAAGGGAAAGTAGAATTAGCAGAACAAGAGGAAGCAAAAGTAGTTATCAGCGGAATTTTCCGAGCAAATGCGGCTGGATTTGGTTTTGTAAGTATTGATGCTGACGAACCAGACGTCTTTATTGGACGCGGGCAAACAGGTTTTGCACTTGATGGAGATGAGGTTTTCATTGAGATTGATAAGAATGCCAACTCCCTAAAAGGAACGGCTGCCGAGGGGCATGTTGTTGAAATTATCCGTCATGAGCTTCATCAAGTCGTTGGAACTTTTGTTGCTTTAAATGAGGAAGAAAAAGAGCAAACTGGACTGATTGGTTTCGTTAAATCTAGAAATAAAAAAATTCCTTATCGAGTTTATCTGGGCGATGAAGGACTCAAACCAGAAAATAAAGCAATTGTTCGTGTAGAAATTACACACTATCCTGATAAAGAATTTCCTCAAACCATGCAAGGACTGGTAACAGAAATTATTGGTCAGGCAAATGATCAAGGGATAGATGTGTTAGAAGTTTTGGCTTCAATGGACATTGTATCAGAGTTTCCAAAAGAGGTTTTGGAGCAAGCTGATTCAGTGCCAGAAGAAGTGCCAGAAAGTGAAATTGCGGGTCGAGTTGATTATCGTAATGAAATGACGTTCACAATTGACGGAGCTGATGCCAAAGACCTTGATGATGCTGTCCATGCCAAACGTTTGGGAAATGGAAATTATGAATTAGGTGTTCATATTGCGGATGTTTCGCACTACGTAACGGAAAATTCACCTTTAGATAAAGAAGCCTATGAACGTGGAACATCAGTTTATGTTACTGACAGAGTGGTACCGATGTTGCCAGAGCGTTTATCAAATGGGATTTGTTCATTGAACCCACGTTTGAATCGCTTGACTCAATCCTGTGTGATGGAAATTAGCCCAGAAGGTCGAGTGGTTAATTATCAAATTTCACAATCAATTATTAAGACAACTGAAAGAATGACTTATGATGCGGTCAATCAAATGATTGCAGGAGATAAAGACACGCTTGAAAAGTATGCTAAAATTGCTGATTCTGTAAAAATTATGGTTGAAATCCATCATATTTTAGAAGCGATGCGTAAACAACGTGGAGCCATTGATTTCGACACGGTAGAGGCAAAAATCATTGTCAATGAAAAAGGTCTACCTATTGAAATTAGAAAACGCAATCGTGGCATTGCTGAACGAATGATTGAATCATTCATGCTTGAAGCCAATGAAACGGTGGCCACTCATTTTGAAGCACATGGCTTGCCATTTATTTATCGGATTCACGAGCAACCAAAAGCAGATAGATTACAACGGTTTATTGATTTTGCAGCAACATTTGGAATGCAAATTGAAGGAACCTCAAACGGAATTGATCAAAAAGTTTTACAAGCCTTCATGAAAAAAATCAAGGGACAACCGGGTGAAATGGTCTTGTCAACAATGCTATTACGCAGTATGCAACAAGCGCGTTATTCAGAAAATAATGAGGGTCACTTTGGTTTAGCTGCCGAAAATTATACTCACTTTACCTCACCTATTCGTCGTTATCCTGATTTGTTGGTTCATCGTTTGATTCGTGAAATTGGTGCGGGTAAAATTCCAGCAAATCTTTTACAAAAATGGGAAGAAAAAATCCCAGAAATTGCGGAGCACTCTAGTCATCGTGAACGTCGAGCGGTTGATGCTGAACGTGAAGTTGAAAAAATGAAAAAAGCCGAGTTCATGGAAGAACATGTGGACGAAGAGTTTGAAGGAATTATTGCTTCAGTCACTCGTTTTGGTATGTTTATTGAACTTGAAAATACAATCGAAGGATTAGTTCATATTTCAACGTTGAAGGGTGATTTTTTCACTTATCATGAACGAATGTTAGCTTTGATTGGTGAAAGAACAGGACTGACTTTTAAAATTGGTCAACCAATTAAAATCAAAGTCGTCAAAGCAGATAAGATGACTGGCGAAATTGACTTTGAGTACCTTCCATCAGAATTAGATTTGATTGATAAATCGGCTAAAGCTAAGAAAAAGCCTGAATCTAAAGGACGCAAAAAATCAAATCAATCCCTTAAAGTTAAATCTGTCGCACCAAAAGCTGCTGGTAAAGCTGGCAGTAAATCAAAAGAGGGTAGAAGTACTGATGGAAAACCTGAATTTGATAAGAAAAAGAAAAAATCGGGCAAAAAACCTTTTTATAGCAAAGCTGCCAAAGGTAAATTTACTGACAAAAAAGAGAATGGCAAAAAATTTACTGATGGAAGAAAAAAAGCACACAAAAGACCTTAAATTTTGAAAGAAGAAATGAAAACTTTGAATTTAAATAAAACAGCATTAGTCATCATCGATTTGCAAAAAGGAATTGCTGGTCGTGAAGGTTTTGCTCCTTATTCTGCACAAGATGTATTGGCTAAAAATAAAGAGCTCGTAACAAGTTTAAAAAATACAGAAGCTTTGATTGTTTTTGTTCATGTTAAAAATTATGGTGGAGAAGCTCTAAAACCAAAAACGGATAATCCCCCTCTTGCACATGGGCAAATACCAGCGGACTTCTCTGATTTTGTCATGCCAGAGGCTTACGATAAAGACTATGACAATGTTATCCATGTTGCTAAACACAACTGGGGGGCCTTTTATGGAACAGATTTAGATGTCCAATTGCGCCGCCGTGGAATTGAAGAAATTGTTCTGAGCGGAATTGCTACAACGATTGGTTGTGATACAACGGCTCGTGAAGCTTTCCAACATGGCTATCAAGTGATTGCCGTAGAAGATGCAATGACTGATTTTAATGGAAGTTTGCATAAGGGAATTGTGGACGGAATTTTCACTAGACTTGGACGAGTGCGTTCAACACAAGAAGTATTAAAAATGATTGAAGAAAGTAAATAAGTTTAGGCCACCCATTTTACTGACAGAGATTTTCGGAGTCTTCGTCAGTAAATTTCCTAAAATATTTAGTGAATAATATGAAAAATCGTTTGAAATTAATTGGAAAAATTATTGTCAGCATTATTTTAGTTTTTGCTGTCATCATCGGCTCATACGTTATCTATGTCTATGCTCAATATCATCGTTTGCCAAATGATATCAAGCAAAGTATCAAAAATCCGCAAACTCAACAAGTTGAATTGGGAAAAACCTATAAAATGATGACATTTAATATTGGTTATGGTTCCTACCCACCTTCTTTTAATTTTTTCATGGATGGTGGTGATGATGTGCGTGCTTACAGCAAATCTGCTGTCAAGTCTGCGATTCAAGAAGATATTAGACTTATTAAAAAAGAAAATCCTGATTTCGGAAATATTCAAGAAATTGATTGGCAAGGAGACCGAAGTCAGCAGGTGAATGAACCTCAGTTGGTACGCGCAGGTCTTCCTGATTATAGCAGTGTATTAACGCAAAATTATGACTCTGCTTATCTATTTTATCCCGTGACAAAACCAATTGGAAAATCCAAATCTGGCATTATGACTTATTCTAAATATGAAATTGAAAATTCAACCAGATATAAGTTACCAATCGAAACCAACTTTAATAAATTTTTTGATTTAGACCGAGCATTTTCTGTCAGCCTTTTACCTATCAAAAATTCAGATAAAAAGTTTGTAATTTTTAATACTCACTTATCAGCATTTATCACAGACCAAAAAATTCAAAAGCAACAATTATTGACACTCTTTGATGCGATGAAAAAGTATGTCAATAAAGGGGATTATGTGATTTGTGGAGCAGACTATAATCATGCCCTAGCTGGTAAAGCTCATCCAGAATTGACTTGGATGAAGGAGTTTCCAACGGAGAATTTGACTAAAGGAATGCGAGTAGTTGCACCAACTAATGCACCAACCGTGCGCTCACTTGATTTTGCTTATCATCAAAATAATCCCAAAAATATTTTTGGAATTATTGACGGATTTCTTGTTTCAAATAATATAAAAGACTTAAAAATACAAACCATTGATAATCAATTTAAATCGTCAGACCATCAACCTGTTCTCATGGACTTTTCTTTAGAAAAATAAAAAGCGCTTAGCGCTTTTTTTGTTCATCTAAAAATGATACCTAGTAAAAGAGTGATAGCAAGTGAGGCATTAAATAGCATAAGATTGTTAATCTGTAAATGGAAAGTTTCTGATTTACTTTGCTTTGCCCTGAATTTTTGAATATTAGAAATGACTCTAACTGAAATGATTAGCATGAGTAGTGACCAAATGGGTAAAATTTTGAGACAAACAGCAAGTAGAATACAAAGTCCAGCAAAAAGATAAAGTCCAGTAAATATTTTTAAACTCAGTGGAATTTTTAAATAATAAGGAAGGGTATAACGTTCGTTACGAATGTCTTGGTCTAAATCGCAAATATTGTCAGAAAACATGATATTAAAATTTTGAACAAAACACATCAAGCCGACTAAAAGTATTGGGAGAAGAATTTTAAAATCCCAAGTCCAAGTCATGAGCCAGTTTTTGTCAAAGCTAATGAAAAAATATCCTTTGTCATAAGAATTAAGATAGACCGCAAGGAAAAATCCAAAAAATCCCTCACAAAGACCGGCTAAAAGTTCACCTAGAGGAAAGCGAGAGAAAGCAAAAGGACCATAGGTATAGAAAATAGCAATCAAAAAACAAAGGCCACCAATGGGAAGAACAGCAAGATTAGTCATGAAAAGAACAACTAGTCCAACAATTACATCAACAACTAAGAAAGACAAGCATATTTTTAAAGCAAGTTTAGGATTAATTGATTTGGCAACGATAATATTCCATTTTTTATATTCAGGGTCAAGCGCCTTTTGATAATCCATTAAATTATTCCAAGCAGAGACAAAAAGATTAATACTCGCTAAACCGATAAAAAAGAAAAATGTGGGCCAAAAGTGGAAGCTTTTAAAATACCAAAGAGCAAAAAGGCAGCCAGCAATTGGTGAGAGCAAAGCCGCTGGTAAAGTTTGAATACGTGTAAAATTAAAGAAAGTTTTTAAAGTCATGATAAGCTGATTATAGCAAAATAAGGGAGATAAAACATAATTCAAATGTACTGACAAAGCTGTCTAAAAAACTTTATTTACTTGACAAGAAAATTGACTGAAAATTTAAATAAAAATGTTATAATAGTATAAAAATTTGAATGGAGAAACAAAATGCGCGCAGTTGTAACAGTAGTCGGAGCAGATAAAATCGGGATTGTCGCTGGAGTCACAGCGACATTATCAGGATTAGAAGCAAATATCATTGAGATTTCACAAACTTTGATGAGTGGAGCTTTTACCATGATGATGGTTGTTGAAACTAGAAACAGTGATTTTTCAGCTTTTCAAGCTGAACTTTCAAGAAAAGGTGAAGCACTTGGCGTTAATATTCATGTTCAAAATGAAGCTATTTTTAACGCGATGCACAAATTGTAATTGACTGACAGAAAAAATTAGTCGACAAATTACTTTTATTATTAAGCATTTTTACTGACAGAGATAAAAAATATTTCTGTCAGTAATATTTTAACCAAAACTAAGGAAATCAAATAATGGACATCCAAAATATCAAAGAAACAATTGCGATGATTGAAGAACAAAATTTCGATATTCGCACAATAACAATGGGGATCAGTCTTCTTGATTGTATTGATGCTGATATTGACAAAGCCGCTGAAAAAATCTATCAAAAAATTGTCAATAAAGCAGGTAAACTTGTCGAAGTCGGCAATGAGATTGGGCACGAACTTGGGATTAAGATTGTGAACAAACGAGTTTCGGTAACGCCAATCGCAATTATTGGTGCAGCAACAGCTGCTGATGATTATACTCCGCTTGCCCTGGCTATGGATCGCGCAGCAAAAGAAATTGGTATTGATTTTATCGGTGGCTATTCGGCACTGGTGCAAAAAGGCTATCAAAAAGGGGATGAGATTTTGATTAAATCTATGCCTAAAGCCCTAGCAGCAACTGAGCGCGTATGTGCATCAGTAAATGTTGGTTCAACTAAGAGCGGAATTAATATGACAGCAGTTCGTGATATGGGTGAAACCATCAAAATTATGTCCAAAGGGGACAAATGGCTCAATGCTAAACTTGTCGTTTTTGCTAATGCTGTAGAAGATAATCCCTTTATGGCAGGGGCTTTTCATGGTGTAGGTGAAGCGGATACGATTATCAATGTTGGGGTTTCAGGGCCAGGTGTTGTTAAACGTGCCCTCGAAAAAGTTCGTGGCGAATCTTTTGATATCTTAGCTGAAACTATCAAGAAAACAGCATTTAAAATTACGAGAATTGGTCAACTGGTTGGACAAATGGCTTCTGAAAGACTGAATGTTGAATTTGGAATTGTTGATTTATCACTTGCACCTACACCGGCAATTGGGGATTCAGTTGCGCGTGTCTTGGAAGAAATGGGCTTAGAAACTGTTGGAACTCATGGAACAACAGCCGCACTTGCCATGCTTAATGATGCCGTGAAAAAAGGCGGAGTTATGGCAGCTGAACGTGTTGGAGGACTTTCAGGAGCCTTTATTCCAGTTTCAGAAGACGAAGGAATGATAGCAGCCGTGAACTCTGGAGCATTAAATATCGAAAAATTAGAAGCGATGACTTGCGTTTGCTCAGTTGGGCTGGACATGATTGCGATTCCTGAAGAAACACCAGCCTCTACCATTGCAGCTATGATTGCTGATGAAGCGGCGATTGGTGTCATTAATCAAAAAACAACTGCTGTTCGTATTATCCCAATGGGTAAAGAAGGAGAGCAAATTGAATTCGGAGGTCTCTTTGGTGTGGCCCCCGTCATGCGTGTCAACAAGGCATCATCAGCAGATTTTATTGCTCGTGGTGGACAAATTCCAGCGCCAATTCACTCATTTAAAAACTAAAATTGACTTCAAGGTCAATTTTTAATATTTTAAAAAAATGAAGAGCGCTTCCAAAAATGATATAATGATAGAAGTGGAAAAACGGAGGTTATTATATGGCTTACAAAGTAAATTTTAAAGAAGTAGAAACGGTCGGGCTAGAAAGTTCGCCCGTAGCAGAGGCTTTGGCAGGTTTACGGGCTAATGAAGCACGATATTTTTGGAATAAATATAAATTTGAATATCTGACTTATCCAGCTAGTGAAAAACAGGAAGAAGTTGCTTTGTTTGAGCAGATTTTACTTGAAGAACGCGATTTGAAATTTTCGGCAAAACTGCTTGAAGTGGCTATTTATGAAAGTGATGAGCTCTACTGGCCAGAATTTTATTATGAAGATGGAATGGTTTTAAATCTGCTTTATGAAAAGGTTGGTCAGGAAGGCAAGAAACCAAAACGTGCGGTCGGCATTAAACTTTCCGTTGGGATGGAAATCCCTAGAGAACTTGAAGGAAAGTTTAAATTTGCGCGTCAACGCTCAAAATTAGCAGGTGAAGTGCGTGGCTCATTCTTTACAGTTAAGCAAGAATGGCTTTAACTGTACAAATAGAAAAAAGATATCGTAAAGCTTTTTTATTAAAATCAAATCATTAAAAAGGGGAGTAGTGATGGTAAATATTTATTTAGTTCGACATGGGAAGACAATGTTCAATACAATTGGACGAGCGCAAGGTTGGTCTGATACACCTTTGACTGAAGCTGGAGAACAAGGAATTATTGAACTTGGCTTAGGTTTTAAAGAAAAAGGAATTAAATTTGATCGGGCCTATTCGTCTGATTCTGGCCGAACAATTCAAACAATGGGCTTTATCTTAGCTAATTCTGATAACGAAGGAATTCCTTATACTTACGATAAAAGAATCCGAGAATGGTGTTTTGGCTCGTTTGACGGAGGCTATGATGGCGAATTGTTTGATGGAGTTTTACCAAGAATATTTACCGAAACTGGGAATAATCATACTGATGAATTTCCGCCTGATGAAGTGATTGCTAATGCAATTTTTGAAGTTGATACGGCAGGCTGGGCTGAACCATGGGAAAAACTTTCAGGTCGTATCATGGATGGTTTTACAGACATTGCTAAAGAATCTGAAGCAAAAGGAGCCAAAAATATTGTTGTTGTCAGCCATGGTATGACCATTGGAACTTTTGTAAAATTGGCTCAACCCGAACTTCCGCGTCCGCATGGTCTTGATAATGGTTCTGTTACTCATTTGACTTTTGAAGACGGAAAATTCACTATCGGAAAAGTTGGGGACATGTCTTATCGAGAAATAGGAAGTGAAAAGTTAGCTAAAAAATGAAAAAAAGAATTACTTTAAGTTTAATTGTGCTTGTTCTTTTAATCGTCGGAGCTTTGGGATTTATATTAATCACAAACAATAAGTCGAATTCAACCAATGAATCAACAAAAAAAACAAGTATTTCATCATCTAAAGAAGAGGCAAAGAAAAAAGACTTACCAGATTCAAAAAGGTCTGACTGGGATTTAGTTTTAGTCAGCCGAGCATCTCCTAAACCTGAAATGAACCCAACATTAGCCACTGTTAATGGGATTCAAGTTGACCAACGGATTGCACCAGCAGTTCAACAATTTTTGGCTGCGGCCCAAGAAATTTCACCAGCCGAGCATCTTATTTCAGGTTATCGGTCAGTTTCATACCAAGAAGGACTCTATCAATCTTATGTTCAAGCAGAAATGAATGGTCAAGGAACGGTCAATAGCACAGGGAATCCTATTTCTGAGGAAGAAGCAATAAAAGATGTACAAACTTATTCTCAACCACCAGGAAGTTCAGAGCATCAAACTGGTCTTGCAATTGATATGAGTAATATTGATAGTTTGAATGAAAGCCAATATGCCAAACAAGTTGCGGCGATTGCTCCCAAATATGGTTTTGTGCTTCGCTTTCCAGATGGTAAAAAAGCAGTCACTGGAATTGGTTATGAAGATTGGCATTTCCGCTATGTTGGTTTAGAAAATGCCAAATACATGACTGAGCACCAATTGACGTTGGAAGAGTATCTTAAATTATTACCAGCTTAAAGGAAATTAGGAACATGTTAAATCGAACTAGACTTTTACTTTATGTGAACGTTGCTCTCTTTATTTACAGCCTGTCAGAAATGATTAAAATCCTTCTTGTTCATAATAATTTCTTTACTCAATTTTTTAATAATCTCTCTAGTAACCTCAAATCTTTAACGGATAAGATTTCGTCAGCAATTACAAGTTGGCAAAGTATTATCTATTTATTGATTTTTGTCTTATTAATCTTTTTGTTATTAAAATTTTGGCGTGTGACTTTTATTCTTTTAGAGATTATTTTGGCACTTTTAATTATTGACTATGTTTTGCTTTTTGTTCAACATCAAGTTGGATTTGAAAATCTTTTTATTATTGCTGTAGTGGTAGTTACACTAATGAATATCTGGCAGACATCCAAAGATTCTAATCTTTTATAACGGAAATTAGCACTCTAACAAAAAGAGTGCTAATTTTTATGTCTTTTTTCTTGACAAGGTATAAACAAAGGGTTATAATAAACTTGTTAGCACTTAGAGGTAAAGAGTGCTAAAAGAAAAAACTTAGAGATAAAGAAAGGAGCAGCTATGATTACAGAACGTCAAAGACAAATTTTAAATTTGATTGTTTCACTTTATGCTAAGGACCATACACCAATCGGTTCAAAATCGCTCCTTGATAGTATCCAAGCCTCTAGCGCAACCATTCGAAATGATATGAAAGCTTTGGAAAGGCTGGGTTTGATTCAAAAGGAACATACCTCAAGTGGACGCATTCCGAGCGTTTCGGGCTATAAGTATTTTGTGGAAAATGTCATCCAGTTAGAAGAGTTCAGTCAAAATGACTTGTTCAAAGTGATGAAAGCTTTTGATGGCGATTTTTATCGCTTGTCCGATTTGTTTAAAACTGCGGCTAAAAGCTTATCAGAACTAACAGGATTGACGAGTTTTGTTCTTAATGCTCCGCAACGTGACCAACAATTAGTCTCATTTGAAATGGTTATGCTTGATAATCACTCGGTACTCTCGGTCATTACTTTGGGAACTGGTGAGGTAAGAACAAATCAATTTATTTTACCAAAATCAATGACAGAAGCAGATTTAGCTGTTTTTAGCAACTTGGTTAAGGAACGATTAGTCGGTAAAAAAGTGATTGATATTCACTATACGTTACGCACTGAAATTCCACAAATTGTTCAACGCTATTTTAAGGTCACGAGTGAAGTTTTACAACTCTTTGAATCAATCTTTGATGATTTATTCAAAGAACATCTGACAGTCGCTGGTCGTAAAAATATTTTTGACTATGCGACGGATAATCTTGCAGAGCTCTATAAACTCTTTAGTGATGATGAGCGAATGCTTCATGAAATTCGCGAGATTACAAATAATGATGAAATGAGAGCTGTTAAATTTGATAATGATGAAAAATTTATGAAAAATTTAACAATTATCTCGCAAAAATTTGTCATTCCTTATCGTGGATTTGGTACATTGACAGTTGTAGGACCTGTAGAAATGGATTATCAAAGAACTTTATCAGTTCTTGATTTAGTTGCTAAAGTTCTAACAATGAAATTAAGTGATTATTATCGTTACCTTGATGGTAACCATTATGAAATTAGTAAATGATTAAAAAGTTATTTAAAAAAGGAGGGCCTATGTCCGAAGAAACTAAAGAAGAAATCAAAAACGAAAAAGTTGATGAAGAAGTGACTGAGGAGTTAACAGAAGAAGCGCTTGAAGATATCGTTGAAGAAGAAATCAATGAACTTGATGAAGCGCAAAAGTTAGCAACTGAGTGGGAAAATAAATTCCTTCGTGTTTCTGCTGAAATGCAAAATGTGCAACGTCGCGGAAATGAAGAACGTTTACAACTTGTCAAGTATCGCTCGCAAGATTTAGCAAAAAAAATCTTGTCTTCATTAGATAATCTTGAACGTGCACTTGCTGTTGAAGGTTTGACAGATGATGTTAAAAAAGGGCTTGAAATGGTACAAGAAAGTTTAATTTCAGCCCTTAAAGAAGAAGGGGTTGAAGAAGTTTCTTATGAAAGTTTCGACCATAACCTTCACATGGCTGTTCAAACTGTCCCAGCTGATGACGAACATCCAGCTGACAGCATTGTGCAAGTCTTCCAAAAAGGCTACCAACTTCACGAACGTTTACTACGTCCTGCAATGGTTGTTGTAGCACAGTAATTTAATAAAAAATATTGACCGCAAAGTCTTTAAACTATTCATAAGTAAAAGAAATAAAGGAGATTTAAAATATGTCTAAAATTATCGGTATTGACCTTGGTACAACTAACTCAGCAGTCGCAGTTCTTGAAGGAACTGAATCAAAAATTATTCCAAATCCAGAAGGAAATCGCACAACTCCATCAGTAGTTGCATTTAAAAATGGTGAAATCATTGTTGGTGATGCTGCAAAACGTCAAGCAGTAACAAATCCAGAAACAATCATTTCTATCAAATCAAAAATGGGAACATCTGAAAAAGTTTCTGCAAATGGTAAAGAATATACACCACAAGAAATTTCAGCAATGATTCTTCAAAACTTGAAAGCAACTGCTGAAAGCTACCTTGGCGAAAAAGTTGAAAAAGCAGTTATCACTGTTCCTGCTTACTTCAATGACGCTCAACGTCAAGCAACTAAAGATGCTGGTAAAATTGCTGGTCTTGAAGTAGAACGTATCGTTAACGAACCAACTGCCGCAGCTCTTGCATATGGTCTTGATAAAACAGATAAAGATGAAAAAATCCTTGTCTTTGACCTTGGTGGTGGGACATTCGACGTTTC
>NZ_JAVXIY010000013.1:0-38253 GCF_036648155.1 Lactococcus sp.
CCCAACGAATTCAAATAATCCGTCAAATTCAACGAACCCAACGAATTCAAATAATCCGTCAAATTCAACGAACCCAACGAATTCAAATAATCCGTCAAATTCAACGAATCCAACGAATTCAAACAATCCGTCAAATTCAACGAACCCAACAAATTCAAACAATCCGTCAAACCCAACAAATCCAACAAACCCAACAAACCCAACAAATCCAAATAATCCAGATAACAACAATACCGTTACTTTACCAGGACAAGATGGCAAGTTAGGGACTCCTGACGATGTTACTGTAACACCAAACGGAGATGATCCAGTCATCAAAGGTGGCGACGGTAGCGTCATGCTTCCAGATGATGGCGGAAAAGTTAACCGTCCTGATGGATCATACGATGTTCCAGGAGGCACAGTAGTAGACCCAGATGGTACCATTCATCTCCCAGGTGGTATAGTTATCAACCCAGGAGGAGACGTCACTGTCCCTGGTCAAGATGGTAAGACGGGTACAGGCGATGATACAAATTTCAAACCAAATAGCCCAGTTATCCCTGGCCCAGGAGGAAGCGTTACTCTCCCAGGTGGTGGTACAGCTTCAACACCAAACGGAGATATTAAACTCCCAGGAGGAAGCGTAGTAGACCCAGATGGTACTATTCATCTCCCAGGAGGAGACGTAGTTAACCCAGATGGCACCGTCACTGTCCCTGGTCAAGATGGCAAGACAGGCACAGGCGATGATGACACAATCACACCAAATGGTCCAGTTGAACCAGGCGACAACGGAAGCGTTACTCTTCCAGGTGGTGGTTCGATCAAGACTCCAAATGGCACAATTAAACTCCCAGGAGGAAGTGTAGTTGACCCAGATGGCACCATCCATCTTCCAGGAGGAGACGTAGTTAACCCAGACGGTACAATTACATTACCAGGTCAAGATGGTAAGACAGGTACAGGCGATGACGTTCACGTTCATCCAAATGGTCCATCTGTTTCAAATCCAGACGGAAGTATTACCCTCCCAGGTGGTGGTACAGTTACAACCCCAGGCGGAACAATTAAAGTGCCAGGCGGAACTGTAGTGGACCCAGATGGTACCATTCATCTCCCAGGAGGTGGAGTAGTAGATCCAAATGGCGACATTAAACTTCCAGGTCAAGACGGTAAACCAGGTACCGGTGATGATGTTAACGTTCATCCAAATGGTCCATCTGTTTCAAATCCAGACGGAAGCATCACACTCCCAGGTGGCGGTACAGTTACAAATCCAGGAGGAACTTTTGATGTTCCAGGAGGAAGTGTAGTTGACCCAGATGGCACCATTCATCTTCCAAATGGTGATGTAATTCACCCTGATGGCACGATTACTCGTAAAAACGGAAACGGAAATACAAATACTGGTAATTCAGGAAACACATCTGGTTCAGCAGTAACACCTATTTCAAGTCACTCTGGTTCCAACACTAGCAATTCAACATTACCTCAAACAGGTGATGACAATTTGAGTAGTGCTGAGGCTGTTGCTCTCGGAATTGGTGCATTGATTGGTGTAATGACCCTTACCGGAGTTGAAGTAAAACGTCGTAAAGAAAGCTAATTTGTTTTTATCATTTATAGCAAATTTGAAATGTTTTCTCTTGTAAATTATTGATTTATTACGAGAGAAAATATTTTGTTTTTTTATGAAAAACGAGATATTTCCATTCTTATAATATCTTGGTATATAAGAAAAATGGAAAAAATAAGTATTATTATTCCTTGTTAAGGGGCAGATAAAGTCAGAGTTGATGAAACTATCGTCAGCTATCAATGGGAAGACTCTTGCCAACAAGAGGTCCATCATATTAATGATGGGTGGGATATCATTGATTTTGAGAGTTATTTAATCAAATAGTATGTAAATTCTCAAAAATTTCCCAAGTGGTTGAAGAAGATTGATGGCAATAACAACACAAGCAATTTATCGGTGTTTCTGATATTTTCTCGGACCGGACTCCAGGGCTTTAAAAACAAGTAGAAGATAAAAGGTGTGACTCGAAGAATGAATGACATGGATTTGAAATGGTCGTTTATAAAGGGAGCTTGCTCAAAATCTGGCTTGTTAGGTAATAAAGGATGTCTAAAAGATTCAGATAATCTTTTGAAATGATTCCTTTCTAAATTTTAGGTGGATAGATGAAAATGTCTATCCACTTAATGTTATTATTTTTATTATTATTTTAAGCATTTATTGATTAGAGAGGTTAGGTTCATTTAATGAAAAAACAAGGCAAACAGTTGAATATTTTGAATGGCTTGTTCTTGAAAAATGGAAAAGATCAAGACTCAAAATTATCGTCTATGGATATCCCTGAAGACCAGGGCAGTGCAAAATTGGAGGGGAGAGCTGCGCAACAAAAGGAAATGAATGGTGTGTTAGGAAGAAGTATGTATGCTTCAAAATTAAAAGCTCATAAACTACTGCTTGAAAAGTACATTCAGCAATCGGATGAATATTTCAAAGAGTTGGCAGATTATAAACAAATCTATGTCCAATTAAACATTAATTTAAAAGAATTCAATTTGCTTTCACAAAAAATTGCTAATGAAAAGCAAAATTATACTATACAAATGTCAGAATATGACGAAATAAAGCGAAACTACGCTCAGTGTCTAAGGGACTATCAAGAAATTGCAAAAGAGTACGAGCGCATAATTCAGGATAAAGAAAAAGCTCACAAAAAATTTTCGGAAGATTCGCTAGCTTTAAAAAAAATAAATGACGAAGTGCAAAGTTTGGTTGATAAAAAAGCAGAAAAGAATGAGACATTTATTGATTTAAAAAAACAATTAGCTATCGAGGAAGAACAATTTAAGTCAGCACAAAGTGGTTTGAATGGAATTATTTCTGTTTATCAACTTCTTAAGAAAAATTATGAAGAAAAGAAGGTATCTTTTGAAGAAGCGAGAAAGAAATACCATCATGCAAACATAATTAAAAATGATTGGGAAACACTAACTAAAGATTTTGAAAAAACAAAATCAAATAAAGAGAAATTTGAGAAAAATCTAATTTCTATTGAAGAAAAATTAAAAAATATTGAGGAAAAAGCAAATACATCAAAAGAAATTTATAATTTTGTTGAATCTTCTTTGATATCAATGGGAGATAAATATAACGAACATAAAAAAAGCTATGAAGCATCCGCAATAGCATACAATATATCGAAGAAAACCTATGATGCAGAGCATGCCAAGTATGATGAATTAAAAGCAAATCTTGATGAAATGAATAGCTTGAGTAATCCAAGTCAAGTTATAGTGGGATATATTACGCATGATTTGGAAGTTGCAAAGCGTAGAGTAGATGTTTTATCTAAGGACTTTTATCCGTTAGAAGAGAAGTATAATTTACAAAAAAGTATTTTTGAACAAATTAGTCAAAGTTATAAAATAGTGAAAAAACTCGTTGATGAGAAAAAAGAAAAATCCTCAGTTTCAGGGGAAGCACTGAGTCAAACATTGGAAGCACAGAAAAAAATTACAATGATTTTAGAAGTTTTAAAATCAAAATATGGCCTTCTTAATCATCAAAGAGGACAATCGGAAGAACATTTTAGAGTGATATCTAAAGAGTATAAACAGATTGAGAAAGAATTTCAGGAAGAACAACAATCTTATGGAACCATAAAAAAAGATTATATAGCATTTGAAAACCGCTATAATTCTGTGAAAGCGTCTTATGATGATGCCAAACATAAACTTGCTGAAAGTGAAGAAAATATTCAGATTGTCGAAAAAGCTTATTCTGATATTTCTGGTCTTCTAAGAGTTTCTATTGCTAATAAAGAATCTATTTTGGGACAATTCAAAGAATCTGAAAAAGACTTTGATACTCTTACAAAGGAAAAAGAAAAATTAGACTTTGAAATAGAACATAAATTCTTTGCAGTAGATGAGGTTTACCAAAAGAGCGAGGAGCTTTACCATCAACTGTCTGGTCAATATGAAAGTTGGCAAGAAGAGTATCCAAAATATAGCGAAACCTATAAAGAATTATTACCCAAATATCAAATAGTCAGTGATACATTAGGAAAACTTAATCAGAAATATGAAACTATTTTTAATGACTACAAGGCACTTGAAAAATCTAAAGAAACAACATCTATGCAATATCAACAAGAGATGCAAAAATATAATTCTGAGCAAGAATTTTATAATCGTGTAAGTTTAGAGTTTAATAAATGCATAGAGGTAAGGAATAATGCATTAAAGAAGCAGAATGACTTTGAAACTGCCTTAAAACAGATAAAAAATTTCCTTTTTAAAAACAACACCTTAACTTTTCCGATTGGAGAAGCAACTGGTTATAATTTTATAGATGAATTCAATATTCCGGAGATTTTAGAAGACGACCAAGATTTAAAACTAAAGAATAGAACAGAATTTTCACAATGGTTAGAGACTTACCAAAGTCTATATTCTATTATCAATAATATATCCAAAGAGTTTTCACAAGCTTTAAATGAATACCAAAAACAATTATCAATATTCATTCAAATTGGTGGCAAACAAGTAATTAGCGTGGGAAATACAGATATTGCTTACCGTGGTACGAAAATTGAAGGTTATTTAGAAAGACTAGAAATAAATTTTGATAGTTGGCAAGCAGAGTATTTCAAGCGAGAAAAAGCTTTCGCTTTGCTAGTCAAGGATTATAAAAAATATTTAGATGAATCGATAAAATTAAATAATAATATTTCCAAAATGTCAGATTCTAAAAACGGATTACAAGAAATTGTTGATGCAATAAATTCTTTACCTAGTTATATGGATGTTTATAGTCTAAACTATCGTGATGTCCAGTTCCTGGCAAAAGCTCTTGGAACAGAGGTAACTGAGTTGACCCATTTGAGAAGCGAAGAAGAACTAAAAGAAGTTGTTCAAAAGGTCTATTCTGAACATATATTAAATCTTATTGATACAAATCTTGATAATACAACCAAACACTTTACAGAAATTAGATCTAATTACGATCAAAGTATCATAAATCTAAAAAAACAATTAGATTTGCTAGAAAAACTGACAGGTATTCCGACAAGAAAGATTACCATCGAAAGTTCTTCCCCTAATGATTTTGATTTAAAGGGATATTTTAAAAATGCACTGGCCGATAATGTTAAACAATTACTTTCAACGATTACTGGTAGTTCATCATTTATTAATAGTGTGAAAAAAGTTTCTCAATTTAAAAGAGTACAGAATCTTTTGTCTGTTAACGAAGGGGGAAACGCAATTATTTTGCCAGAAATCCCACTTGTTTTTAATGAGAAAAATCTCGATTTTTCCGTTGTGATAGCAAATGTAAAAAATATAGAAACTCCAGTTAAAGTTGAAAAGTTGGAATCTACTTATTTAAAACCAGAAAAACCAGATGGTTTAGATGAAAAGCCAAAATATATTGAGGATATTGTTATAGCGGAAGAAATTAAAAAGGAACATAAAAAACTGGATAAAAAAGAGGTCCTAAAAGCTCTTGCTTAGTATCAAATTTGATTAATTACCTAAGAGAAAGGCATTGATAATGAATTATTTTGTAAATGAGAACATTTATACTCTGAATTCGGGAACAGAATTCTCAGCGATAAATCGTTTGAAGTTGTTCAAAAATCACCAAGTAGAGGCTAAAATTTTAACGAGGAATTATAATCCTCAGCTTTCCGGAGATTTGAAGAGGGTTGGCTTAACGCATGATGATATTATAAATATGTATGATTATTTTCAAGAAGTAACCCACATTTCTGAAAAAGATATAAATGTGCGTTATACAGAAAAAATCGATAAGAGAAAATATCATATTGAGGGAATAGATGCCAATGAATCTTTGATTAAAAATGCAGGTCAAACCATTGCCAAAGTAATGATTGCGCCTGTTACGGTTGGAGTTGTTGGTTCAATTGAATACAACGACCCAATGAATCATGTAGTGGCTAAAGATATTTGGGATCGTCGCGGTTTTATTTCGTCAACTCAATATTATCATCCAGATGGAGCATTAGGACCACAAATCTTTTTTGATTTGGAAGGAAAACCCAAATTAGAAATTATTCATATGAATATTCAGGGGATTTTGCATTCAACGATGTATAAATTGGTGGATTATCAAGGGAAAAATTTACGATTTAATACAGAACAAGAACTTTTTACATTTTTTATGGATGAGCTTGCTCATCAAAATCCGAGCGTCTTTATCAATGACAGACCTTCGCTTATTTCAGCGGTAGCAGCTATAAAAGGAGCAATAGGAAAGTGGCAATGTTTACATAATCCTCATTCTAAAAATAATCAACAGACTGGAGCATCTAGAGTGGTGGTAGATTATCTTCATGATTTATTTACCATTTATAAAGATAGCTTTGATGGTTTAATTGTTGCTACAGAACAACAGAGAAAAGAAATTGTTAAATATTACGATTTCAAATATGTTGTAGCTTTGACTGATACCTTTTCTAAAAATGTTAAAAAATCAGTATACCGAGATAAAAATAAAATCATTTACGTCGGTCGTCTTTCAGCAGAGAAAAACCCACTAGATGTAATAAAAATATTTGTCAGTGCTCATCATAAATTACCAGAACTAACGTTGGATCTCTATGGTTATGCTTCGCCAATTGATGTTCAAAAAAAATTAGAAAAATTTGTAGAAGCTAACAATTTAAAAGAAATTGTTAGTTTTAAAGGTTACCAGTTAGAAAAAGAACTTAACAAGGCATTAGATAATGCTGGAGTTTTACTAAATACTTCGGAAGGAGAAGCTTTTGGGATGAATATTCTAGAATCTCTTAATCATGGGGTTCCTGTGGTCGCTTATAAAGTTAAGTATGGTCTTGTTGAACAAATAGAGAGCGGAAAAAATGGTTATTTAGTTCCTTATGGAGCAATTCAAATTGCTGCGGATGTCATTGTTGATATTTTACAGTCCAAAACAGATTATGAAGAATTTTCTCGCGCTGCTTATGAAAAATCAAAAGAATTTAGTGAAGAAATTGTATGGAAAAATTGGCTTAGTGAGCAGCTTAATGTTGAAAATTTATTCATAAAATAAACAGGCTAATAAAATAAACAATTAAAGGAATATCAATCATGCTATTTTTTATCAATTCGACATTTAATCAAAAAAATTCAGGTATAGAACATGCACAGCTTAAACGAGCTGCTTTATTCCGAGAACACAAGGAAGCTTTTAAGCTAGTTTTTAGAGAGTGGAATCCTAATCTTCATCGCTTTTTGGCCAAAGTAGGGATTGAAGAATCGGAGACGTTATCTATGTTTGATTATTTTCAAAAAACGGAAAAGGTCAATGAAAAGATTCTTCATGTTGAAGACTTAGATTTTGGCGTGGGAGCGTTGACTTATAAAAAAGAACCTGAACATTTTAGATATCTTGTTTATCAAGACCAACAGCTTATAGCTCGTGTCCGCTATTTTGCAGATGATTCTTTTGAACGAGTTAGTGGGGTAGAGCTTTTTGATGGTTTTGGAAATCTTTATCGAGTGGACTTTTATGATTTTCGTGGTTTTCTAAGTTTAAGTCAATGGTATACTCCAGATAATAAAATTGGTACCGAGGTTTGGTCAGATGTCTTTGGTAGGCCGGTTCTTGAAACCTTTAATAAGTATGATGGAAATCAGAAATATATTAAAACAAGTTGGCGTTTGCTTGGAAGAGAGGGGGCAATTTATAGTTTTTCAAATATTGATGAATTAACTCTTCATTTTCTAAATTTGTTGAATGAAGAATATTGGCAAGAAAATAAGGCAAATATTTTTATTATGGATCGAACTCATTTGGCTGACTGGGCTTTGTTGAATTTGGAACGTCCGGCCTATACTGTCCTTCATCTGCATAATTCACACGCTGGAGATGCTCAGGAACCAATGCATTCAGTCATGAATAATTTTTATGAGTTTGGGTTGATGAATTCAAATGGTTATGATGCAATAATCTCAGCGACAAAAAAACAAACAAGAGATGTTTTAGCTCGTTTTAACCCCAAATGTAAACTATTCACGATTCCTGTTGGTGTCGTTTCGAAAGAAGTTCTTTCCGAGGAGAGAATTGAAATTAAGTCGCGAAAACCACATAGTGTATTAGTTACTGCACGAGTTGCACCAGAAAAACGTATTGACCATATTATCCGCGCAATAGGAATGGCAAGAAAAATCATTCCAGATATTACTTTAGATTTATATGGATATGTTGACCATCGTGATAATGATTTGGCACAAAAATCAATAAACGCGGCTATTAAAGAATATCACATGGAAAATGCTGTACATCAGTTTGGTTATGCAAACAATGTTGGAGAGTTACAAAAAGAATTTCAGGTTTATGCTCTAGCTTCAATAATGGAAGGTTTTAATTTGTCTCTTATGGAGGCTATTAGTCACGGAATGGTTGGTGTTACTTATGATGTCAATTATGGACCGACAGAATTGATTGTTGATGGAGAAAATGGGTTTGTTGTTCCCTATGAGGGAATTCAAGAAATGTCTGAGCGATTGGTTGAGCTATTCACTAAAGAGGATATGCTTCAGCAAATGTCTAATCAATCATACGAATTAGCAGAGCGTTATTCTGAAGCAAATGTTTGGAAGGCATGGAAAGCTCTTATTGATGATGCAAATAATAAAAATATTGATTACTGTCTTCCAATTACTGAAGGCATAGGTGATCAAAGTACTTCTTCATTAAAAAACGGTAGATGAGGAGATAATTTTAGTTTAGCTATTATTTAAAAGGAAAAAATGGTATAGATTGAAAAAAAATAAATAAAGCGCTATAATATGAGGGAATTTTGTTTTGCTTAGGTAAAGTATATTTTCAATGTTTTGTGATAAGGAGAATTAGTGTGCGCATAGCAAGACAACCAAGATATCAACAAATTGCACTGCAGATAGCTGAACGAATCGTTCGAAATGAACTTAAAGTTGGACAGAAGATATATGCTAGGTCAACTCTTGCAACAACCTTTGCCGTCTCACCAGAAACAGCACGCAAAGCCATAAGTGTTTTAAGTGATTTAGGGATTGTTGATCCTGTACATGGAAGTGGCGTGATTATTGCTTCAAAACAAAAAGCCCAAGAATATTTGGCTCAATATCAAGAAGTAGAAACAATGCAGGATTTGAGAACACAAATCATGCAGAGTGTGGAGAGTCAAAGGCGAGAATTAGCCAATTTTTCATCTATATTGGATAAATTGGTTGATCAGACTGAGCATTTTCAAAAAATAAATCCTTTGACCCCAATTGAATTTGAACTAGAAAAAGATTCTGAAAAATTTGGGATGAGTTTGGGTGAGATGAATCTTTGGCAAAATACAGGGGCGACAGTTGTTGCGATTTTACAGAATCAAGAATTAATAGTTTCACCGGGACCTTATGCAACTTTAAATCAGGGAGATACCTTATATTTCGTAGGAGCTTCTGATACAGGACAAATTGTTCAAAACTTCTTTTATGGCAACTAAAGACATCGTTTACAAAACGATGCTTTTTTTTAAGTTCAAATTTAGTTAGTTGACATAGTGACTACATATTGTTATTATTGAGTGGTCACTTTAAATGAGGAAATCACTTGTGTAACCTAAAACTTCTAATTTATAATTAACTATTTATTTTGGAAATTCTTTTTCTAAAAAAAGTTTTAGGCTCATGAGTAATAGAATAAAGGAGAGTTATTTTGCCAGTAAAAGTCAAAATTGAACATTTAACTAAAATTTTTGGTAAACGGATTAAAACTGCATTGACTATGGTCGAGCAAGGTGAACCCAAAAATGAAATTTTGAAAAAAACCGGTGCAACTGTTGGGGTTTATGATACAAATTTTGAAATCAATGAGGGAGAAATTTTTGTTATCATGGGTTTGTCCGGTTCAGGGAAATCAACTTTGTTGCGTTTGCTTAATCGATTAATTGAACCAACCAGTGGGAAAATATTTATCGATGACCAAGATGTTGCCACTTTGAATAAAGAAGATTTACTTCAAGTGCGACGTAAGTCAATGAGTATGGTTTTTCAAAACTTCGGTCTTTTTCCACATCGAACAATTTTAGAAAATACTGAATATGGTTTAGAAGTTCAAAATGTACCTAAAGAGGAAAGACGCGAACGTGCCGAGAAAGCTTTAGATAATGCGAACTTGTTAGACTTTAAAGACCAATACCCTAAGCAATTGTCTGGTGGGATGCAACAACGGGTGGGGCTTGCACGTGCATTGGCCAATGATCCAGAAATTTTGTTAATGGATGAAGCCTTTTCTGCACTTGACCCATTAATTCGTCGTGAAATGCAAGATGAATTACTTGAACTTCAAGCTAAGTTCCAAAAAACAATCATTTTTGTTTCCCATGACTTAAATGAAGCCCTTCGTATTGGTGATCGTATTGCGATTATGAAGGATGGTAAAATCATGCAAATTGGTACTGGTGAAGAAATCTTAACAAATCCAGCAAACGATTATGTTAAAACTTTCGTTGAAGACGTAGATCGTGCCAAAGTAATTACTGCTGAAAATATCATGATTCCAGCCTTAACAACTAACATTGATGTCGATGGCCCAAGTGTTGCCTTGAAAAAAATGAAAACTGAAGAAGTCAGCTCATTAATGGCTGTTGACAGAAAACGTCAATTCCGTGGGGTTGTTACTAGTGAGCAAGCTATTGCTGCTAGAAAAAACAATCAATCATTGAAAGATGTGATGACAACCGATGTTGGGACAGTCACTAAAGAAATGCTTGTAAGAGATATCTTGCCAATTATCTATGATGCTCCAACTCCATTAGCCGTTGTTGATGATCAAGGCTATTTAAAAGGAATTCTGATTCGGGGAATTGTCCTAGAAGCATTGGCAGACATTCCTGATGAAGTAGAAGAAATAGAGAAAGAGGAGGAGAAGAATGATTGATTTAGTGATTGGAAAAATACCATTAGCCAACTGGGTATCGTCAGCAACAGATTGGATTACAAGTACATTTAGTTCGGGTTTTGATGTGATTCAAAAATCAGGAACAGTGTTGATGAACGGGATAACAGGTGCTTTAACTGCAGTTCCATTCTGGCTGATGATTGCTGTTGTTACTATCCTAGCAATTTTGGTTTCAGGTAAAAAGTTTGCCTTCCCATTATTTACTTTCATTGGCCTTTGTTTAATTGCTAACCAAGGCTTATGGTCAGATTTGATGAGTACGATTACCCTTGTCTTACTTTCAAGTTTGTTATCAATTATCATAGGGGTCCCTTTAGGAATTTGGATGGCAAAATCTGAACTAGTAGCTAAGATTGTTCAACCTATATTGGACTTCATGCAAACCATGCCTGGTTTTGTTTATTTGATTCCGGCAGTTGCCTTCTTTGGTATTGGGGTTGTTCCTGGGGTATTTGCTTCAGTAATCTTTGCTTTGCCACCAACTGTCAGAATGACTAACTTAGGTATTCGCCAAGTTTCAACTGAATTAGTTGAAGCAGCAGACTCATTTGGTTCCACTGCCCGTCAGAAGTTATTTAAATTGGAATTTCCTTTAGCTAAAGGAACAATTATGGCTGGTGTTAACCAAACAATTATGTTGGCTCTTTCTATGGTCGTTATTGCCTCTATGATTGGTGCACCTGGTTTAGGTCGTGGAGTACTTGCTGCTGTTCAATCAGCTGATATTGGTAAGGGATTTGTAAGTGGGATTTCATTAGTTATTTTGGCTATTATTATTGACCGCTTTACGCAAAAACTTAATGTTTCTCCTTTAGAAAAACAAGGAAATCCTAAGCTCAAAAAATGGAAACGTTGGATTGCTATCGTTTCATTGTTAGCCTTAATTGTTGGTGCTTTTTCGGGAATGTCTTTTGGGAAAAAATCTTCTGATAAAAAAGTGGATTTAGTTTATATGAACTGGGACTCAGAAGTTGCGTCAATCAATGTTTTGATCCAAGCAATGGAAGAACATGGTTTTGATGTTACAACGACTGCACTTGATAACGCAGTTGCTTGGCAAACTGTGGCTAATAGTCAAGCTGATGGAATGGTTTCTGCTTGGTTGCCAAATACTCATAAGACTCAATGGAAAAAATATGGTAAGTCTGTTGAGTTATTAGGTCCAAATCTTAAAGGCGCTAAAGTAGGATTTGTTGTGCCAAGTTATATGAATGTGAATTCAATTGAAGATTTAACTAATCAGGCCAATAAAACAATCACAGGAATTGAGCCTGGTGCAGGTGTCATGGCTGCCAGTGAAAATACACTTAAGAGCTATAGTAATCTTAAAGATTGGAAGCTTGTTCCTTCATCATCTGGTGCAATGACTGTTGCTCTTGGTGAAGCCATTAAACAACATAAAGACATTGTAATCACTGGTTGGTCTCCTCATTGGATGTTCAATAAATATGATTTGAAATACTTAGCTGATCCGAAAGGAACAATGGGGACTTCAGAAAATATTAACACAATTGTGCGCAAAGGATTGAAAAAAGAAAATCCTGAAGCTTATAAGGTTTTGAATAATTTTAATTGGACCACTAAAGATATGGAATCTGTTATGCTTGATATTCAAAATGGTAAGACACCAGAAGCAGCTGCAAAAGCTTGGATAAAAGACCATCAAAAACAAGTTGATAAATGGTTTAAATAATAAGATTATTATTAACTTAAAAAAAACTTTCTGACATTATAGTTAGAAGTTTTTTTATTATTTCATTCTAAGTTTATTATTTTTAGATTTATAACATTTGTGTTAAAATATGCTTGTAGAGTTAACTAAGAAAATCTCAGTGAAGTTTTCTTAGTTGATGATTTATCTATAAAATTAGGAGGAGAAAGAAATGAATCGTACATTTATTAAAGGCTTTTTGGCGGGGAATGCACTTTTGTTAGCAGGAATTACTGCTGCAGCTATCGGTGTTAAAGCAAAAGTTATCAATCCTATCAAGAAAAAAGAAGAAAAAATTGAAATGGGCAGAAAAAGAGCAGCTCGAAAACGTATTGCTCCTTAAAAACAAAACTTTAATTGAAAAACGTAAATCTTTTGATTTACGTTTTTTTGTTTTAATCAATTCCTTTAAAAATCAGCTCATGAAAAAGAGAAATTTTGGTCGAAATTTTTCTAATTCAATCGGAATATCGGCCTCTAACCATAGAGTTAAGACGGTAATAAGTTGTGCATTAAAATATTTGAGTAATTCCTGTCCTGTAAAATAATTTGATAAATTATGTTCTTTGATGAGGAAACTGAAGCGCTTTTCAGCCCATTTCCATGTTCTGTCACTCACTGGTCCAATGAGACGAAAAGGGAGTTGAGAACTATAAATGACATGAGCTTCAGCTTTGTGTTGCCAAAGAACAGGAAGCATAATATCAGCAAGAAGCTCAAGAGAGACTTCTTCACATTTATAGCGTAACAAACGGTCATTGACTTCATCAACAATATTTAAGTAGATATATTCTACAATACCAGGCACACCTGTTTTGAAATTGCGTTTAATGGTTGCGCGAGTGATGTGAGAGCGTTTTGAAATTTCTTCAATAGTTAATTTTTCATTTTCTGAAGCGAGGTTTAAAAGGGTGCGAATGATAATTTCTTTCGTATCTTTTGTCATTTTAATTCCCGTTTTATATTCCATTCAGATGGAGCATAAAATCCTTTCTTTTATGGGAGAATTTCTATTAAAATCAATAATTAAAAATAGTCTATTTCAGATAATTTTTTTATTATTGGAAATATTATATCATTATTTTATTAAGAAATTAATTGTTTTGATTACTTTTTAGTTTGATAAAAACTTTTACAAATTATTTCCTTTCGTGTAATATATAGGTGTTGATAGTTTTGACAAAGCGCTTTGAAAAAATGAGAACAATAACGAGAGGGGAAATGAGGTGAAGGTTTATCAAAAAGAAAATGTTTACGAAGCTTTTAATCATAGATTAGATTATATTTGTGATTATTTTGACCATCTTATTATCTCTTTTTCTGGTGGTAAAGATTCAGGATTGATGTTGGAATTGGTTTATCTTTATTATAAAAGCCATAAATTGGCCGAAAAAGGAATAAAGGTTTCAGTTTTCTATTTGGATTATGAAGGAAATTATCAAGAAACCAAAGATTATATTCATCGTTCGATGGGAAAATATCCTGAGTTTGAATATTATCATATTTGTTTGCCTGTTTCGGCTTCTTGTGGAATTTCAATGTCACAATCGACTTGGTTACCTTGGGACCCAGACCATAAGGAATTGTGGTTGAATACTATTCCTAAAGGAGCCATTCATTTAGAAAATCAAGATTTTTCATTTTTCAAAGTTGGAATGTCAGATTATGATTTTCAAAGTAAATTTTGTCAGTGGCTTCATAATGAAAAAGGGGCGACTAGAACGGCTGTTTTGGTTGGAATACGAGCCCAAGAAAGTTTGAATCGTTATAATGCGGTGACGCGTGATGAAACATTCTCACGATTTGGAACAACAAATTACAGTCATCGTATTAGTAAAGATGTCTTTAATTTCTACCCAATGTATGATTGGTTATTTGCAGATATTTGGCGAGCGAATGCTAAATTTGAGTTTGATTATAATCACCTCTATGACTTATATTATCAAGCAGGTGTGCCTTTTAAATCGATGCGAGTCGCTAACCCTTTCCATCAGTGTGGTGTTCATTCGCTTAAACTTTATCAAGCTTTAGAACCTGAAACATGGGGGAAGTTGGTGGGACGAGTCAATGGGGCAAACTTTGCGGCCCTTTATGGAGGAACGCAAGCGATGGGATATCGTGGAGCGGTCCTACCCAAAGGTCATACTTGGCAGTCTTACGTTGAATTTCTACTGGATACTTTGCCGGAAGAAACCAGGAATGTATATCGTAAAAAGTTCCAATCATCAATGGACTATTGGATGAGAACCGGTGGGGCATTACCGGTAAATGTCGTCGAGGAATTGAAAACAAGCGGATTGGATTTTGAATGTTTGGGGGCTCCAACCAATAAACGCAAATATAAACAGGCCTATGAGCTTATTCGTTTTAAGAACTATCCAGATGATGTACCTATTAAAAATTTTAGATTGGTGCCTTCATATAAGAGGATGTGCATTACAATTTTGAAAAATGACACTTCTTGTCAGTATATGGGTTTTGGTCAAACGAAAGATGAATTACAAAAGAAACAAGAGGCAATGGAAAAATGGGAGACATTTTTATAAGCCCAGCTTATCAAATTAAACGAGTGCCTATCGAGAAGATTAGGGCTAATACTTATAATCCGAATCGAACAGCACCTCCTGAATTTCGGCTACTGGAACGTTCTATTTTGGAAGATGGCTATACGATGCCTATCGTTTGTTATTACGATAAGGAAAAGGATTTGTATGAGATTGTTGATGGATTTCATCGCTACTTGGTCATGAAAAGGTCAGAAGAAATTGCTCAACGGGAAGGAAATTGTTTACCTGTTTCAATTATTGACCGGTCACTTGAAAATCGAATTGCCAGTACTATTCGTCACAATCGAGCTAGAGGAACACATTCAATTGAGTTAATGACAGAAATTGTTCAGCAGTTGGTGGAATCGGGTTTGAGTGATCAGTGGATTATGAAACACATTGGAATGGACAAAGAAGAGTTGCTTCGCTTGAAACAACTCAGCGGTCTGGCTTCACTTTTTCAAAATCAAGACTTTTCTCGTTCTTGGACATGGAAGGAAGATGAAGAGATAAGTGAAGATTAGGGGATGAAAAAATTATATATAAAAAAGAAAAGGAATACTGTAATGGCATACGAATATTTACTTGTTTACCCAAGATTAAAATTATTGATTAAAGAGGCGCACAAGTCGTTTAATCAAGTCGAGAGAGAGTTAGGATACCCACGAAATACTCTAAAAAATTATAAATACAAGAAAAAACCGAGTGTAGGTCGAGTTTTTGAAATGGCGAATTATTTTAATGTTTCAATTGAATTTTTGTTAGGAATGGAAGAAGAAACAGATAAAACGAGTTTAACTTATCGTTTGGAAAAATTAAATAAAGAGAAAAAAGAACTTGAAATTCTACTTTTAGAAAAGGAAAGCTAGAGAATTTTCGTTAATTTTACTGATGAAAAAATAATGACGTTAAAGAATTGACACTTCTTTGTAAATGTTGTATTATTATCATAGTTAGATGAATGGATTCGCATTGAATATTCATTTAACCTCTTTTCTTACATAGTATCGAGAATAGGTTTGAAACTTTATTCTCTTGAGGGTTCTTTCCGATGGAGAGAACCTTTTAATTTTGTTTTGCTTTTGAGATGAAAGTGACAAATTAAAATTTAAATAGTGGCTTATGTTATAATATAGAATAGATTGAATAAGAAATGAGAGAGTTATGGAAGAGAAAAAATCTTCTGGGATGTTTGCGGTTTTTGCGGCCCTTGGAGCGAACATTCTGGTAGCAATTAGCAAGTTTATTGGTTTTGGTTTATCAGGTTCGGCAGCGATGTTAAATGAAAGTATTCACTCGGTGGTGGATTGTGGGAATCAAATTTTACTTTTATTTGGTGACCGTCGCTCAAGGCAAGCGAGCACTAATCTCCATCAATTTGGGGAAGCGAGAGCAAAATATTTCTTTAGTATGATTGTGGCCACTTTCCTCTTTTTTGGTGGGGGAGTGATTGGTGTGATGGAAGCTTACGATAAGTTAGTACATCCAGCACATAGTGTTGAAAATGCTGGGATTGTCATTGGAATCTTACTGATTGGGATGGCAATTGAAGGTTCGTCATTAAGAGTGGCTTTCAAAGAAATTGACGAATTGAACACAGAAAAATTACCAATCTTCAAATTTTTGCATGAAAGTCGTCACAGTGAAATTCTAGTTATTTTTGCGGAAGATTTATGTGCAATTATTGGTTTACTTTTAGCACTTTTGGGAACTGTCTTGACTATGGTGACGGGAAATCCTATTTTTGACGCAATTAGTGGTCTATTGATTGGATTCTTATTGATGGCCGCGGCAATTTTCTTGACAAGAGAATTTTATAGTTTGATTGTTGGGGAACGAGTGACTGATAGTGATTTAGAAAAGATTTTGATTGCTTTTGACCGTCCTGAAGTGGAGCGTGTAATTAATGTGAAGACCGTCCATCTCGGACCAACAGAAATATTGATTGCGGCTAAAATTGATTTGGTCAGCCAACTTGTGTTAGAGGATTATGAAATTATAAATCAGATTGAAGCTGAAATTAGAAAGAAAATTAGTGATAAGAAGTGCTACATTTATATTGAAATTGACGAATTTGTTCAGGGCTATGTCCAATCTTCAGATTTATAAGCATAATTTACTGACAGAAATATTTTACTGATGAGAAAAGAAGGAGAGGGCCTATGAAAAATTTTTTTAATCATATTGAACTGAAATTTGCTAATCTTTTATCGAAAATTAGTTTTATGTTGCTCATGGTCGTTGGGCTTTTGATGGTTTATTTTCTATTTAGAGAGGTTTATAATCTCGTTTTACTGGCTTTTCTTTCTGAGAGTGAAGTTCATTATTACGATATTTTGGAAAGTATTCTTTCCTTCTTTATCTTCTTTGAATTTTTAACTTTAATCATCACTTCATTGAGAAACAAGGGGCATGTGTCACTGATTTTCTTATTATCACTGGGAATTACTTCGCTTATCCGATTATTATTGACTTACCATGAACGTTTAGTTGGAGTGCTTTTGATTGCTAGTGCCATCCTCATCTTGATTATCGGTGTTTTCATCTTAAAGAAATTCATTTTTCCAAATGATGATACAGCAGATTATTTCTAATTTTGCCTGACAGTTCTGTCAGTAAAATAAATAAATAAAAAATTACTGACAGGTTTGTCAGTAATTTTTTTAGAATTTTTTTAGATATATTTTATCAATGTGATGATTTTCTGCCTTGTGGAGAATGATTTCTGCCCGATTTCTTGTGGGTTCAATATATTCTCGGAGATTGACACGATTGACACGTGCCCATGTTTCACGTGCTAAATTTAGTACTTTGTCCTCAGGCATTTTTGTAAATTGATGATAGAAATTTGTTTGGTCATACTTTGCCAATTTTAAAAGACTATCAAAGCGTTCAAGGTACCATTTTTCAATGAGTTTTTCGTCAGCGTCGACATAGATTGAAAAATCATAAAAATCGCTGATGTAAAGGAGTTGATTTTGCGGATTTTGTAAGACATTTATCCCCTCAACAATTAAAATATCGGGACTGTCAATCATTTGACTTTGATTAGGTAAAATATCATAAGTTTCATGAGAATAAATCGGAACTTCAAATCTTTCACCATTTTTGACATGATAAAGAAAACTTGTCAGTTTTTCCATATCGTAGCTTTCTGGAAAACCTTTACGGTCGAGAATTCCCATATTTTTTAAATCATCAGTTGTGTATAAAAATCCGTCAGTTGTGACTAAATCTACAGTTAATTTTGGAAATGCACGTGAGAGGAGAAGTTGAAGGAGTCTTGCTGTGGTTGATTTACCAACGGCTACTGACCCCGAAATTCCAATAATCAAAGGAGGAGTTTTGACGATTTTTTGTAAAAAAAGTCCCTTAGAATAGCTCATATCTTCTAAATTTTTTTTATATAAACGAAGAAGATGAATCAGAGGTAAATAGACGTCCTCCACGTCTTGTAAGCTGATTTCGTCATTGAGTGAGCGAATTGATTCTAATTCATCATGTGTTAATGGGGCGATAGAAGTATTGTAAAGATTTTGCCAAGTTTCACGGCTAATTTCGTCAAAATTAATGAATTCATTCATGACAAATATTTTATCATATTTTTGGTCTATCGAGGTAAAAAAACTAATAATTCTGTAAGCGTATTAAATATGGTACGAAAGTGATTTTAGCATCTTTTGAAGTGCTAAGGGGCAAACGGTTATTTTCTGTAAGAAAAAAACTGTAAGAGATTACAAAATAGAAGAAAATTTTAAAAAATTTTTGAAGATAAAAAAGAGCTTTTATGTTAAAATTAAATCAATGGTTAAAACAAATATGTATTATGAAGATAATCAAGATCTTTCGCATGACTTCCAAACCCTAACAGTTGATTTATTAGGACTGTCAATGCGTTTTAAAACTGATCGTGGTGTCTTTTCAAAAAATGGAATTGATTATGGTTCACGTGTTTTATTAGAGAACTATCAGCCCGAAGGCGCAAAAACGCTTTTAGATGTTGGCTGTGGCTATGGAACACTGGGACTGACCTTAGCTAAAAAGTTTGATTTAAGTGTGACAATGGTAGATGTTAATAGTCGGGCGCTTGATTTATGTCGCCAAAATGTAATTGATAATGCTGTCAGTAATACTGAAATTGAACTTTCAAATATCTATGAAGCTGTCAGTGAAAAATATGATGCAATTATCTCAAATCCTCCCATTAGGGCTGGGAAAGAAGTCGTTCATGAAATTTTAACTGGTGCCTTTGATTATCTTAATGATGGTGGACATTTAACAATTGTAATTCAAAAAAAACAAGGAGCTCCATCTGCTCAAAGAAAAATGGAAGAGGTCTTTGGCAACTGTCAGCTAGTGGCAAGGGATAAAGGATACTTTATTCTTAGAAGTTATAAATGATTAATCACTGATTATATAAAATGAGGAGAAGTCTATGACCTATCGAATGGTTGATCTCATTCAAAAGAAGAGAGACGGCGGAGCGTTTAGCAAGTCTGAAATCGATTGGATGATTGAAAATTATGTCAATGGAACTGTGCCAGATTATCAAATGTCGGCTTTGGCCATGGCAATTTATTTTAAAGGAATGACGACACAAGAGACTGCCTATCTCACGATGGCTATGGTTCATTCAGGTAAAGAATTTGATTTGTCAACTATATCTGGTATCAAAGTGGACAAACATTCTACTGGAGGGGTGGGCGACAAGGTCACGCTGATTTTGGCGCCTTTAGTTGCTTCATTCGGTGTTCCAGTTGCCAAAATGTCAGGACGAGGTCTTGGACATACTGGGGGAACACTTGATAAATTAGAATCTATTCCAGGTTTCAAGTTTGAAAAAACAGAAGAAAAATTTATCAAACAAGTTAAAGAAACTGGAATTGCCATCATCGGTCAATCCGATGAATTAGTTAAAGCTGATAAGTTGCTCTATGCTCTTCGAGATGTCACGGCGACTGTTGATATTATCCCTTTAATTGCAAGTTCGGTCATGTCTAAAAAAATTGCTGCAGGCTCTGACGCTATTTTACTGGATGTCACAGTGGGCGATGGTGCCTTCATGAAATCAGTAGATGATGCACGACTTCTGGCTCAAACAATGGTCGACCTTGGAAAATCTGTCGGTCGTGAAACCGTGGCTGTCATTACTAATATGAGTCAGCCGCTTGGTTTTGCAATTGGGAATCGGAATGAAATGACAGAAGCAGTTAATACTTTGCAGGGAAATGCACCAAAAGAATTCCAAGTCTTTATCGCTGAGCTTGCTCAAATTATGCTGCAACTTGCGGGACTTGAAAAATCAATAGCTGAAATTTTAGAGCATTTTAATAATGGCTTAGCTTACAAAAAGTTTGTTGAAATGGTTAAAGCTCAGGGTGGTGACCCATCTGCTTTTGAACAGCTGACAGCTCCTCTTAAAGTGAAATATCAAGTTGATATTCATGCCAAAGCATCAGGATTTATTTCTGAGGAAAAAGCGTTAGGAATCGGCTTGCTTGCCATGAAATTAGGTGCTGGACGGGCAACTAAAGCAGATGAAATTGATTTTGAAGCAGGTGTTACCTTGACCAAAAAAGTAGGAGATCGAGTTGAAGTAGGTGAGCTTATCGCCAGCCTCTATTCTAATCGAAAGATTACTGACGAATTAGTTGCTGAATTCAATGATAGCTTAGTCATTAGTGACCAGCAAATTGAGCAAAAAGAAATTATAGAGATTATCAGATAAGATGAAAAATGATTTAAAAATTCCAACACCAGTGATGGCTTTGCAAGTGATTCTGTCAGCTTTAGCTGGGGCAGCCACAAAATTATATTTACAAAATTTGGGCTGGCTTATTCAACTTATTGCTTTTATCATTATTTTCGTCGTTGTCTATCTCATTGTCGGAATGATTTATTTAAGATTAAAAAAATAGAAAGAACATACAATGCAAATTAATAAATATATTGACCATACTATTCTCAAGGCAGATGCTCCAAAATCTAAAGTTCAACAAATCATTGATGAAGCAAAAAAATATGATTTCATGAGTGTTTGTATCAACCCGACTTGGGTAAATTATGCCAGTCAAGAACTCAAAGACTCTGATGTAAAAGTATGTACAGTTATTGGCTTCCCTTTAGGTGCTAATACTTCTGAACTCAAAGCATTTGAAGCTAAAAATGCCATTGAAAATGGGGCTGACGAAATTGACATGGTCATTAATATTGGTGCAGCCAAATCTAATAATTGGGATCTTGTTGAGTCAGATATTGCAGCTGTAAATGCTGTGAAAGGCGATAAACTACTCAAGGTGATTATTGAAACAAGTCTTTTGACTGACGAAGAAAAAATTAAAGCTTGCCAAATTGCTAAGGCTGTTGGTGCTGATTTTGTTAAAACTTCAACAGGTTTCTCGACTGGAGGAGCGACAGTCCATGATATAAAATTAATGCGTCAAACTGTAGGTCCAGATATGGGAGTTAAAGCCTCTGGTGGTGTTCATAATCTTGAAGAAGCAAAAGCAATGATTGATGCTGGAGCAACTCGTCTTGGAGTTTCTGCTGGTGTCGCAATTATGGAAGGTCTTACCTCAAATGACAGCTACTAAAGAGATGATAGCGGCTGCTCGTGAGGCAGCAAGTCTAGCCTACGTCCCTTACTCACACTTTCCAGTTGGAGCAGCTTTTCTAACAGCTGATGGTCAGGTTATTAAAGGCTGCAATATTGAAAATGCTAGTTTTGGTTTATCAAATTGTGCTGAACGGACAGCTATTTTTAAAGCAATTTCAGAAGGTGTCAAAGATTTTGATGCACTCTATGTTTTTGGAGAAACAGAAGAACCAATTAGCCCTTGTGGTGCTTGTCGGCAAGTACTTGCAGAATTTTGTCCAGCCGATATGCCGGTTTATCTTATCTCAAAAGATGATAAAGTAAAAGCAACGTCTGTCGAAGGACTTTTACCTTATTCTTTTAAAAGCCTTGATTAAGTAAAAATGTAAAAGTTAAATATGCTATCTTTAGATAGCATATCAATTTGCAATCAAAGTAAGCGCTTCATGTCTTGTCTTAAATATAAAGTAATAATGGTAATTACCGATAAATATAAATGTTTTTTGTATTTTTGTCAGTTATTTCCGAACGTTAAGCAAGAAAATGAAATATTCCACTAAATTATGCTTGCAAAAAGATACAATATAGCTTAAAATAGTCTTAAGCTAAATTTAGCCAAACAAAATTCGGAGGATACCCTTTCCATGAAAAAACGCGTAATCGCAGTTAGTGCTATTGCACTTGCATCAGTCGCAGTCCTTGCAGGATGTCGTTCACATGACGCATCTGGAACTTCAGGTAAAGTAAAAACTGACCTTAAAGCAGCAATCGTCACCGATACTGGTGGTGTAAATGACCGTTCGTTTAACCAATCCGCTTGGGAAGGTCTTCAAAGCTGGGGGAAAGAAAATAACCTGAAAAAAGGTACTGGATACACTTACTTCCAATCTAATTCAGCTTCAGATTACACGACTAACTATAACTCTGCGGAGCAACAAGGTTACAAACTTTTGTTTGGTATCGGATTCTCTTTACAAGATGCGACATCAGCAGCAGCGAAAAATAATCCAAAATCTAACTTTGTTATCGTTGACTCTGTCATTAAAGACCAAAAGAATGTAACTTCAGCAACTTTTGCAGATAACGAAAGTGCTTATCTTGCTGGTGTAGCTGCGGCCAAAGCAACTAAAACGAACAAAATTGGTTTCATCGGTGGGATGCAATCAGATGTTATTACTCGTTTTGAAAAAGGTTATGTAGCTGGTGCTAAGTCTGTAAAATCAGACATCAAAGTTGATATTCAATATGCTGGTTCTTTCTCTGATGCGGCTAAAGGTAAAACAATCGCAGCAGCAATGTATGGTTCTGGTGATGATGTTGTTTACCAATGTGCGGGTGGCGTAGGAACAGGTGTCTTCAGTGAAGCTAAAGCCTTGAACTCAAGTAAAAATGAATCTGACAAAGTTTGGGTTATCGGTGTTGACCAAGACCAAGAATACCTTGGAGAATACAAATCTAAAGACGATAAAGATTCTAACTTCGTTCTTGTTTCAACAATCAAAGAAGTAGGAACTGTTGTAAAAGATATTGCTGACAAGACTAAAGACGGTAAATTCCCTGGTGGAACAATCGTTACTTACAACCTTAAAAATGGTGGTGTAGATTTAGGACTTGATAACGCAACTTCAGAAATTAAAGATGCAGTTGCCAAAGCCAAAACAGATATCATTGATGGAAAAATTACTGTTCCTTCAAAATAATTAAAGATAATTTAAAAATAAAAAGAGTTAGTGCATGCTAATTCTTTTTTATATTTTTAAAAACAATAGAAGATAAGATTTGCGATTATTTTAAATGTTCTTGATTTGTAAGTCAACTGAACTATGATATAATGGTAGACAGATATTAAAGTGGTATATATTGTTATTATTTAGTTAGGGGGAACTATGGCAAGAAAATCAGTACCAAATTATGTAAAAATACATGATGCCTTAAAAGATGAAGTTGAAAAAGGCATCTGGAAAATTGGACAACGTCTTCCAAGCGAACGAGATTTAGCCGAGCGTTTTACAGTGAGTCGTATGACAGCCAGACAAGCTGTGACAGCCTTAGTAGATGAGGGAATTCTCGACCGTCGAGTAGGTTCTGGAACCTACGTTGCTAGCCGACGTGTGCGTGAAAAAATGCGTGGAACAACTTCTTTTACAGAAATTATCAGTTCGCAAGGCAAGGTTCCCTCAACAGAAGTCTTAAGTTATATTAGAACTGCTCCTAATGAAGTTGAATGTGAGAAGTTGAACATCACTAAAAAAGATTCGATTATTCGAATGGAGCGGATTCGATATGCTGACAATGTTCCCATTTGTTATGAAGTGGCAAGTATTCCATTTAAATTAGTGAAATCTTTTGATAAAAAAGAAATTACTAGCAATTTCTTTAAAACTTTGGAAAGCCATGGGCATGAAATTGGTCGGAGTGAACAAATTGTTTCGGCAAAGAGAGTCAGTACAGAAGTATCAGAATACTTAAAAACAAGAGTTGGAGCTGCTATACTTGGTTTAACACAGGTTTCTTATCTGGTAGATGGAACTGCTTTTGAATATGTTCTGTCACAATATGTTGGTGACCGTTTTGAATTTTATTTGGAAAGATAAAAAGGACCTAATGAAGTCCTTTTTTTACTTGCCGACGATATTGATACTGACGAAGTTGAAAATGAATCCAACAGCCCACACAAAAGCCACTTAAAGCGATGGAAGCAGCGAGGAAAACAAATGCGGCAAAAACAATTGCCAAAATAGGGTGATGGGTAAGAGAAGCAATCAAGCTGGTACTCAATAAGCTTGTAGCAATAATTTGATTAAAACGAAGGTCGGACTTATCTTCAAGAACATATTCTGAGGCCTTTCTTTTTAAAAAACGTTTAGCAATCAGAATAACAAAATTTCGTTCAAACAATATGCCAGACAATCCGGCGAGAATCGGGAGTAGAAGAATCCAATAAAAATTACTGACCACTGCTAAAATAATGCTAAGTACAATAAAAGTTTGATTAGTACGCACGAGTGGGCGGGGGATACCCTGAAAAGTAGTTTTAGCCATAAAAAAATCTCCAATCTTGATAAGCTGATTCTATCGTAATTGGAGAGACTTGGTCTTAATATTTTTTTATTTTGATAAGTAAATTTACTGATGACCGCTCAAAGATTAACGGTAAAGGTGGTTCCTTTTCCAAGAATAGATACCACATCAATTGTGCCATGAAGCTCTTGGACATTCTTTTCAACAATGGCGAGTCCCAATCCAGTTCCGCTGACCTCTGCTCGGCTCTCATCAACACGATAGAAACGGTCAAAAATTCTTTCTTTTTGAATTTCACTTAAACCAGGACCGTTGTCAGTAACACTGAAGATAATTTTATCTTGTTCATGGTGTAAGCTGACAAAAATTTGACCTTGAGCAGGAGTATATTTTATGGCATTTTCAATCAGATTTTCAAAAATACTGTGTACCATTTGTTCATTGGTTTTGAAAGTAATCTCTTCAATTTGTGTTTCTAAACGAAGAGATTTTTCAGAAATTTGGGGACTTGAGCTTTGTAAAATATTTTGAATTAGAGCAGAAAGGTTGAGTTTCTTTTTCTCAATACGTTGATTTTGCTTAGTAAGTAGTAGAGTATCCTGAACTAGGCTCATCAAACGAGAACTTTCTTTATGGATAATCGAAGCAAAGTTTTTGGTTTCAGAAGGAGAAACAGTGTCTGTTTCAAGTAATTCGGCAAAGCCCTTTATTGAAGTGAGCGGTGTTTTCAATTCATGAGAAACGTTGGCAATAAAGGCATTATGAGCATCAACTGTTCGACGATAAGAACTTACATCATTCATGGTTACCATGAAGCGACTATCAAGATCGGGCAGTGGAGTGATGCGGACTTGATAATAAGCGCCAAGCTTTTCAAAGAAGAAAAGTTTTTCTTGTATATCTGGATGTAAAATTTTGTCAACTAGAAAATTTAAGAAATCGGCATAAGGACTGAAAATATCAAGATTCTCGGTGTCTGAAAACTCATTTTTGAAAGAAGCATTTGTTCGACGAATTTTTCCCTTATTGTTATAAATAAAAATGGGAAATTGGAAAAACTCGATGAATTCGTAGAGATTTTCTTTTTTTTCAGTGTGTGATAAGGCTTGTTTTTGGATTTTTTCGCCTAATTTATTGAGCTCAGTTGTAATCTTGTCATCATTTTCATTCATCAGATAACTTTGCGTTAAAGGGCTTCGCTCAATATTTTTAATCTTAGCCACAGTATTTTCGCGAAAAACATAAGCTCTCTGAGCAGATTTCAAAACCTGTATGGCAACTGCCAAGTAAAATAAAATAGCAAAAATGATAATTGCAAAATCGGTAAAGAAAGTAGACGTGCGATTTTCTGTAACTTTCAAATAGCCATCGATTTGTCCTTCACTAAAGATAGGACTGGTAACAGTGATATCTTTAGAATCTAAACTTCGAGCATAGGCAGCGCCATTTTTAATTTTTTTAGTATCTGAATTTACCGTATTTTTTGAAAGATGTTCAAAGTTAGCAGGTAAGGGATTATCAGGATGTTTTTCTAAAAAAAGCTGTATTTGATCTATTGTTTTTAATACCCTATTTGTATCATTTTCTAAGATATTTTGGTTCGATAGAATCACCAAGCTTAGTGTTGCAATGATGTACAGCACCGTCATCAGCATGATGTGTTTAAGTTTCATTTTCTTCAAAATAGTAACCGAATCCTCGTTTTGTTTTGATATAATGATTATTTAGTTTTTTACGGATTTTTGAGATGAGGACATCAATTGTCCGTGTTTCTGCTGTATCCGAAATTCCCCAAAAATGTTGAAGAAGTTCTTCACGGCTGATGATTTCGCCTTGTCTTTTTGCTAAGAGTTCTAGAATTTCAAATTCTCTTTTGGTTAAGTCTAAAACTTTTGCATCAAAAGTGACTTCTTTTTTTGTAAAATCAATGACCAGTCTGTCAGTAACAAGTGTTGCAGGACTTTCGTCCAAAGATTCACTGACAGAATCAGAAGCTGTTTGATTATACATTTGATTTCTACGAATGAGTCCTTCAGCTCTGACAATGATTTCTTTCATTGGAGTCGTTTTATCTAAATACTCATCAGAACCTGCTGACAGACCTGTCAGTTTCATTTCATCATCATCGCGAGCAGTTAAAATTAAAATTGGTGTAAAATTACCTTCTTTACGAAGCTTTTTAGTGACTTCAATTCCGGAAAATTCAGGCATCATTAAATCAAGAAGAAGCAAATCAAAGGGATTTTTTCGAGCTTTATCATAAGCTTTTTTTCCGTCTGATACGATGGTTACTTCGTAATCATTTTGCCGAAAATTATAAGATAATAGGGTCAAAATTGCCCGATCATCATCAGCAATTAAAATTTTTTTCATACTTTTAATTATAACGAAAACAGGGAGCTTTGTATAGAATAAATTATTATTTTTGAATAAAAAAATGACGAACTAATGGCAGCAGAAACGAGTTAAAAAAATTACATTTTTAAAAACTTAAATGATAAGTTAAAACTAAGAATAAAACTAAAAAATCACTTAATTTCTGCTATAATAGACATTATGGAAATCGAAAAAACCAATCGAATGAATACGCTTTTTGAGTTTTATGCGACACTTTTAACTGACAAGCAAATGAACTACATTGAACTTTATTATGCTGACGATTACAGTTTGGCTGAAATCGCAGAAGAATTTAATATCAGCCGTCAAGCAGTTTATGATAATATTAAACGGACCGAAAAAGTGCTCGAAAGCTACGAAGAAAAATTGCATCTTTTTAGTAATTATGTGGTGCGTAATCAATTATTAGAAGAGCTGATGAAGAAATATTCTACTGACCAGTATTTAATCACTAAACTACAAGAAATTCAACAAATTGATGAAGAAGAGTTTTAAAGAATTTACTGACAGAAATTTTTTTATTACTGACAGCTTTGAATCAAATGATAAATGAGCCTGTCAGCTCACTTTTCTCATATAAAATACATACTTTAATGAAATTTTACTGACAGAAAAGTTAAAATATGCTATAATTAGACTTCAAGGTTCAAAGATTTACTGACAGAATAATCAGTAACTCTCTTCTTAAAATTTGGGGGCGTTACGGATTCGACAGGCATTGTCGCGCATGAACTGCAACTGCTGAGGGATCAGGATAATCATCCGCAGATAAATATAACTGCTAAAAATAATACACAAACTTACGCAATGGCAGCCTAAACAGCACCATGCGTGCCTGATTTTTGCTCACTGATGGCAATTTGATGGCCTAAACTTTTAGTCAGATACGTTGTTGTGGAGACTTGACGCAGCAAAAGAGATTTAAAGTCCCGCAAAATGTCGCTGTTTGAGACTGGCTTTGGCATTTTGTTAAATTTGAGAAAGTCCTATGGTTGTAGACGTTGATGTAGCAAGGTGTTTGGACAGGGGTTCGACTCCCCTCGCCTCCATATAATATAATAAAAATCTCAAACTACTATTCGTTAGCTTGAGATTTTTATTTTTAATGAATAGTAGTTGCCGCAAAAGTATGACTAGAACCTCCGTTCCCTGGGAGTTCAGAAATATTAAACTAAACTTTAAAATCTTTAGTCATAGGTAAAATAGAAGCATCAAAGGTAACATATTTAAGTCCAGGAATTTCAGATGGACCGGCGTCATCCCCAGTAAGAGCAACAGCTTCATGCCCTGTAATAACTTCCATATTAAGTCTTTGGGGATCAATATTTTCATTTACTAATAATTTAACGACAGTTGTGTCATGAGTGAGAAACCCCTCGCTATCTCGCCCATCAGCTGTTATGTACTGATAATCACTAGGAGCTACTTCGTCCCAAAATTCAGGCCAAACTCGATCAAAAGTTATTTTTCCTTCTTGCATAAGAACATCGTTTTGTTGTGTAGAAGAACAGGCGTTAAAGTTTTTACTTGTATTTTGATAAGAGATACTATCTGCAGTAGCATTTATGGAAGAACTGGCAGTACCAATAATCCCCAAAGCGAGAATGGAAGTTGTTAATAGTGTAATTTTTTTCATTGAGAAGTCCTCTTTCTTTAGTTGATAAATCAAGTATATATTAATATCTTTAGAAGTGCAAACCCTTTCAAAGATTACGCGTTATAAATAAATATTCAGTTGTTTTGTATAAATATTGTTTTAGTAATTTAAAGTATCAACTATGCTCAAGCCTAAACTAATTCTTTATACGATAAAATGTATAATTTAAAAAAAGAACAAAAATGATAAAAACATTAACGGTAAATTAAGTTTTTTCATCATGTTTTAATCAAACGCTTTTAAAGACACTTGTGATAATTTTATTATTCATTTAAGAAAAGAAGTATATAATCAAGCTATTCCAAAAAATAAAACTTTTTCATAAATACTCCTAAGCACCTATTAATTTAGGTGCTTTTTTGTAAAAAAACAATAAATTATTTTATAGTTGGCATAATAGAGAATGATATTTTTTTTGATTTTTAGTAACAGATTATTAAGTTAAGAGGTTCGAATCCTCTCCTCATCATGCCTTTAATCTGTTAATTTCTCATTTAGAATTACGTTTGTTTTTTGGTATCCTTGTATCTATTGTTATTTCAGAGCTATCTGAATCCTTTAAAGAATGTATTAATAAGAAAGATGGAAAAACAATGCAAAAACTAACAACAACTCTTAAAGTCGGTCTCTTTAAATTTGTACTGGTTTAGCGGAAACAATGGCAAGTAAGAAGGGCGAGCCAAAAGAGTATATCCAGATATATACTTTTTTTGATCGTTACATAAAAATGTTTTATTTAATAAAATATAAAATAGGTATAATGAAACTCTTAAACATGGATGTCAGCAAGTTGCTGACATTTTTTGTGCCAAATTATTTGTTATCTTACTTCGATAATACTTATAATAAAACTCCCCCTCGCCTCTACTATACCGTTTTTATAGAATCTTATAGACTAAGAAATCGCTCAATGGAGCGGTTTTTCTTTTTTCTAATCCGATATGATACGATATAATCTGATAAAAAGCAGAGCAAAAAAGTATAAAAAAACTTGCTCTCTTTAGCTAGTTAAAAGTCGATATACGCAGAGAATTTATCTCCGATATTATCTTTAGCAGATTCTGTGATATGCGTATAAACGTTCATAGTGGTTTTTAAATATCGATATTGAACTTGTTTTAAAATCATGCCTGAATCAAATAATAAACTTGCATGAGTATGCCTAAAGCCATGAATCTTTATTGACTCTAAATCATTATTCTTTATTATCTCATGTAGCCACTTTCTAGGCCTAGAGGGATAAAAGGATATTTCCGTTTTCAGATTCAAAAATTCGTGTAGATTCAGGATAGGTTTGGTGCAATTCATCAAGAATTTGACATGTTTTTTTCATCAGACTCAATAATTGGTTTGAATTCGCTCTATTAATATCAAGGGTAGGCTTTCTATAATCTTTCTATTCAAGAGTGAGCAACTCTCCCTTACGAATTTCAGTAAAATCAAGAACCTGAAATAAAGCTATTTTTTTATTATCATCCGTTTGTTCTACTAAATTAATAAATTCTCTTAACTCATCAGTATCATAAAAATAATTTTTTCAAATTTTTTCTTAATTCCTTGAGAAGTTACAGAAGCAGCAGAATTGTATTATATGTATCTCAAAAACGTAGCGTGATAAAAAATACCTTGTGAACCCTTCAGAAGAGTTTATAAGCGAATTTAAGCTTATCTGACTATCGATAACTTATCATTAATTTTCAATGATTTAGAAATATCGGTTCAAGGATAAGTTTCGTTAAATGGTATTCCCAAATCCTAATTTAATTTACGCTGGACAAACCTTCAGTTATTAAAAATAACTCTGATTCGGTGGAATATTTGCTAAAATGTTAACAAATGTTAATGTTTTCTTTTGCTAGAGTGATATACTTTGTATGTTATATATTATTTATGTTGGTTGTGTGTATGATATATAATGATTTGCCTTTGAAGAGATTATGAAAAAGTATTTAAAAAGAGTATTGTCTCTTCTTGCATTACTTAGCGTTATTTTTGATATAAGTATATTTAGTTCAAAAGTTCATGCGGATACAGCGCAGCAACAAAAGGTAGTTCAGAAAGCAAATAAGTACCTTGGGGTCCCTTGTGTTTTTTTTGGGGGGGACTACACCGGCTGGATTTGATTGATCAAGGTTTACCCAGTGTGTGTATTCTCATACGGTCAATATTTCACTTCCTTGAGGGAATACTGACCAAGAAAAAGTGGGAAGTGAAGTATCATTAAAAAGTCTACAAGTAGGCGACCTTCTTTTCTATGGAATGAGGGGTCATACTACGCAGGTTGGAATTTATATTGATAATAATAAAATGATTCATTCACCAGATAAAGGGCGAAATGTTTCCACTGTTGATATTAATTATTACTATCCAGACTTTGCTCGATGAATTCTATCAGCGGCACCTGCACTAACACCTAATAATAATGGTCAAAAAGCGGGAGAGCAATACGCATTTAGATTATACAATCCAAATGCAGGTCAACATGTTTATATGACCAGTGTCTTTGAAGCGATACAAACACAAAAAGTAGATTGGACATATGAAGAAAAAGGTGATTGAGTTGCTCTAACCAGTGGATTACCTGTCTATCGGTTATATAATAAGACGAGCGGAGAACATTATTATACAATGAGTTCTTTTGAAAAAGTTAGTTTAGTAAAAGCGGGTTGGAGTTATGAGCAAGTAGCATTTTAGTCTGCTGGTAATTTACCAGTGTATTGTGTATTTTATCCAAATACAAAAGGAACTCAAGATAGCCATGCTTATACAGTAAGTTCATATGAAAGAGATTATCTAGTAAAATTAGGATGGCGTTATGAAAAAATTTCCTTTTATGCTTTAAAAACAAGAAAAACGTCTTAGGATTTCCATGTATAATTCGATATGGAAATCCCAATAAGATAAAAATATAAATGATGTCCTGACTTCGGTCAGGGATTTTTTGTGATCGTTAATAAATGTTACTTTTTGTTCTGTATTATATATGCTATATTTTATGATTTTTAACTATTGGGGGATATTATGAAAATTGTTAAAACATGGATTGTTATTATTTTAGTAAGCCTCGTGATTTTTAATTTGGGAAAATTAGAACATTCTCATCTTATAACTTTTATTGGGCTTATTGGAATTACTGCTGGGGGAACTTGTGAAGTTTCAAGTTTAATAGTGCAATTTATTAAATTGCGTAATAGGTCGTAAATTAAAATCCACTTCGGTGGGTATTTTTTGTTTTATTGATAATAACAATTTTTTAATTAATGAAGGTAGAATTGAATACATGATACTGAACGGTAGGGAATTTTGAGTGAAATATGTTTATATCTATCTTGACGACTTAGGACTGCTACACAAAAATGAATGGAATAAATATTTTGTTTATGGAGGTTATGCTTTTTTAGGTTCAGAAAAAGACAATGCTAGTAGAAAATATAAAGCATTAGAGAATAAGATTAAAAAATCAACTAATTACATAGATGGGTTACAAATTTTTACACTAACTGAAAAAAACTATAAAAATGTCTTGGATAAAGTATTAAAAGATTATCAAAAAATAAGTCGATGCGTAAATATTGGAAGAAATATTGAAGGGATGATGTAACTATTATTTTAGACTATGTCAAAGAAATTTATAGTATTAATTGTGATGCATCAACTTATAGAAAAAAATAAATTAAGGTGACTATTTTCAATTAAAATAGTATTGTAGAATCTCGCCCCTTGGGCATTTTTCTTTTGTTTTAAAAACTTTTGACAAAAATTAATCAGAAGTCTATATTCTAGATATAATAAACTCAACGGAGAATATAAATTGGAAAAAACTATTGAAATCTTAAGCACACTAAGCAAGGGAAGAAACCTATTCCAGACGAGTTTCACGGTTATATTCTAGCTTTTTGGGGCAACTTTAAAGATAAAAATGGAGGAAAAACACTTCCCTAATGATGGTAAAAGAGCTGAGTGGATAACAAATGAAAGGATTAAACAAGACTGTCAGCAATTTTCTGATATTTTTTTATGGTAAAGATTATATGATGTAATTAAATCATCAGCTCCAATGGCGGAATTGGCAGACGCTACGGACTTAAAATCCGTTGGTTATTTAAACCGTGAGGGTTCAAGTCCCTCTTTAAGCATAAATAAAAATAACAGTCACAAATCTTGTAATATTAAGCATAACAAACTTTTCAAAACTTCTTTTGTCATTATTCTGCCAAATTATTTTTTAAGACTCAGAGATAACGATGCTCTTCTTGAGGGGGCAAGCAGCAATAAACGAAATATTTAAAAATTCTGACTGCAATTAGTTTTTTATTTCATTCGTAAATATTGGTATAGTGAATATTTTAAATATTATACATTTACTCGCTTTCTTAGTTTGTATTCAGTAGGCTCTTATAGGGTATAGTTTTTTTATATAACTAAAAAATTCAGTTATTTTAATGATTGGTATTGTTTAAGTGTAGTATATATGATACAATTCTTTTTGTGCGTAATACTTGAAAAAGAGGAAAATTTTAAAATGAAAATCAAAAAGATTATCATAGCTGTAGCAACTTTCGCGATTGTGTTTAGTGTGTGTATTGGTGTCAAAACATTGGCAGATAACTATTGGACTGGTCATGGAGAAATCCAAACAATTAACAATAATATTGACACGCTTTCAAATCGGGTTAAAACAAAGAATCAAACAATTTCTGATTTAAATAGTACAATATCAACTTTAAAAAGTTCAGTTAACTCGCAAACTTCACAAGTGACAGGGTTGCAAGCTCAATTAGCTCAAGCTAATATTGATAAACAAAACGAGATCAATGCTAAGATTAGCGAAATTAATGCTAAAATTGCAGAAGGAAATCAAAAAGTAGCTGATAAACAAAAAGAAGTTGATGTAGCAAACCAAACAATTGCTCAATTAAACCAACAACTTAATGACTTACGTCAACAGTCGAGTCAAAGTACTGATCAAGCTTTACGTGAAGTACAAGATACTCGAGCGAAGTCTGACCAAGCTATTAAAGATGCACAGTGAAACATAAACTAATTCCTTGGCTTTGGTCAGGGATTTTTTATTGTTATAAATATAATTAGGGAACTTTGCTTTTTTAGTTTAATAATGTTGAAATAAAAATAAAAAGGAAGGGTGAGATGAATTGGTTTTTTAATTTAGAAACAAAGAGCAAGAATTTTTAAAGAGCTTTATCCTTGTCTCTGGATCTCTTAAACAGTTAGCAAAAAGGGGGGTTATTAGAATTAGAGTTGATAAAATTATCGAAAAGGCAAAACAATCGGATAGTAATAAAGATACTTTTGAAATTAAGATAATGCAGATGGTCATTGATGAAAAAATTTCTTTAGATTCCGCTAAAGAAATAATCACAAAACATAGGGAGAGTGTTGAAGGATAATATGATTGAGATTTGATGGTGGTTCAAAATCTATAAGTATTATGACTAGTCATTTTACTGCTCTATATGATTACAAGGATGACAGATATTTTTTTAAAAATGTTTCTGACGATAATGATACAATAACGTTGGATACTATAGTCAGAGTATGAATAATTAATGGGAAAAAAGTTTAGAATACGTTTATTTCAAAAATAATTCTCAGCGGATAATATTTCTAGCGTTTTTGTTAACTTAAGCAGTTAACAAACGTTAATGATTTCAAATATATAAACGGTTATACTGATAATGTCCATATCCTTTTTAAACGAGTAGATATTGATATTATAACCGGAAGCGCCTAAGCCATGAGGCGTTTTTTAATTGATTTATATATGTTACAATGGAAGTGTTAAAAAGGGCTGTTAGCAGTAGCAGTTCACTGGAATTCTTGTTACAGATTCCTCGTAAAATATATAACTGATTAAAAATTTAGTGGTGAATATTTGAACTTTTGTAACTGCTATTTTGAACTCAGTTAAAAATACTCATTAATATCAGGCTTTTTTTGATAAACAATGCCTTCAAATACAAATAGTTCAATCGCAAATAAAATAAATCCTGACTTTTTTGTCAGGACTTATTTTATTTTTGAATAGGTGTTTTGATTAATGAATGTTCCCATTCCTCTTTAGTTAAAGCAGTGAAATGTTCAATAAATACTTCGTTTAAATAAGGATTATACATTTTAGGATTTGTTAAACGATATTTAAATCCTTGTTTTTCCTGAGCAATTTTTGATTGTCTATTTCCATCATTATAGCCACACCAGATTGTATCCAGCTTTAAATTATTAAAACCGTACGAAACAATACTCTGTATAGCTTCAGGAACAAGTCCGTTACCCCAGTAGGGCTCCCCAATCCAATAACTTATTTCAGCTTCACCAGACTTCATAAAATCTTTTGCGTTTCCTTCATCTACCAGCTCTAAGCCAATTAGTCCAATTACATGAGAAGGATAAGCGCTTAAGGTGATTGCGAAAATATGTGGGCTCATAAAATAATTTTGAATTATCATTTCAGAATCTTCGACACTGGTATGAATTGGCCACCCTGCTCTTGGTCCGACTTTAGGATTTTTAGCATACATATAAACGGCTGGGGCATCGGATTTTTTAAAATTTCTTAAAAGCATTCGTTTTGTTTTTAGTAATAGCATAATGTTCTTTCTATCAATTAAAAAATGTTCTCAAGTAGTGAAACTTAAAAATAAAAAAATAAGAGAGGGAATGCTACCCCATCTCTTATTAAGTAATTTATCAGGTTAGGTAAGCAGATGATGAGTTTGTTTATTTTAAGTAAGTACCAAAAAAAGAGAACAAATATATTGTCTTTTTAAAATAATATTTAGATTGTTCTAAAAGTCCTACTTAGAATAAGTTCCTCTTTTCTTAATCATCTGCTTATATTAAATTTTAACATAATTTTTGGTAAAAAGAGTAGCTAAAATCATATAATAATGAGTTTTGTGTGATTTAGCTCATTTACGTAATAAATAATGAAGTACCTGTCAGTTATCATTGATCACTTTGAATTTATAATCTTTATAGTAAAATAATAGTGAAAATCTAAAGAAGTAAGATAAAGGGTAAAGATTTGTATTATAAAAGACGCCGAAATGTATTGTTGTTGTAATTTTAAAAATAAAATGATATAATGATCAAAGGTTGGAGGATTACTCAAGTGGGTTCGAATCCCACATCCTCCTTTGGTCCCGTAGTGTAGCGGTTATCACGTCGCCCTGTCACGGCGAAGATCGCGGGTTCGAATCCCGTCGGGACCGTTTTTTTGATGTTTTGGGGAGTTACTCAAGAGGTTTAAGAGGACGGTTTGCTAAATCGTTAGGTCGGGAAACCGGTGCGAGGGTTCGAATCCCTTACTCCCCTTAAGCACCTTTATATTATTGGTGCTTTATCCATTATTCCCTCTTCCTATGAGGATTATATAAGGTGCTTGTCGAAAGGCGAGCATTTTGTTTTATTTGAATCATACTAAAGCAATCATATTTATTGATTGGTATCAAAACATAGGAAACAAATGAAAAATTATCAAATTATCTTCAACCTCTTAAGGATAGGTTAGCAAGGCTCCCAAATATAGGACAATATAAATAACAATAAATATATCTTTTTCGTATGAAGATAAAGACTGATTAAAAATAAAGTTCTTTTTTTAGATACAAAACAATTTTTTTATATTCAAAACGAAGTATTTTGTTTTTGGTTTGTAATTTATAGAAATGAATGATATAATGTAAAAAGATTTGGAGGATTACCCAAGTTTGGCTGAAGGGAACGGTCTTGAAAACCGTCAGACGTATAAAAGCGTGCGTGGGTTCGAATCCCACATCCTCCTTAAGCACCTGCCCATAATTGGTGCTTTATTCATTATTCTTCTTCTAATATGAAGATTTCTTAAGACCACTCATCGAAAGGTGAGTGTTTTATTTTATTCAAATGTCCTTAAGAAGGGAAGCATCGGATGAAGGCTATTGATTTAGTCTGAAAAATAAATTTTTAAAGGAATAGTTTCTCTGCAAATAAAATAAGCAATAATTTTTATAATATGGGTCAGGTTATTTAATATAATAAGATTAGCAATGTTGTTGCTTATCGCTTTCATTTTTTTGATGATAGTATTATAATAAAATTAGAAAGATAGGTGGAGGTGTTATTATGGCGAAACAGTATCAAAAAATATTAGTTCCTGTCGATGGTTCTGACCAGTCTTACAACGCAGTTCGGGAAGCGGTGATGTTAGCTCAATGGTCTGAAGGAGAACTTATCGTACTTACCGTTAAAGATTTAGTTCGCTATTACGGAATCGCTAATTATGGTATCGTTGAAACTCCAGGATTGGATAAGTTGGCCAATGATATTTTACTTAAGGTTGGTTCTATAATTCCAGCTGAATTCAAATTTAAAACACAAATTTTATCAGGCTCCCCAAAACGTGAAATTGTTCAATACGCTAAGGATAATGATATTGATCTAATTGTTATGGGGGCTACTGGTGCAGGGGCAATTGATAAACTCTTAGCTGGTTCTACAACTAATTATGTTGTCAATCATGCACCATGTGCAGTAACAATTATTCAAGGATAATTATTTTAATGCGGGTTTAGAAAATTGATTTCTTCTTAATTTTCTATAATTGATAAAACCAGTAAGTACAATGATTTTCATCAGTATTTACCGGTTTTTTTATTTTTTTAATTTATATAATCTTGCTATAATTTAAATTAAGGAGATTTTTATGATATCACTTATACTTATTATTATTGTGGCTTTGGAGCATTTGCTTTTTGGTTATATCGAGATGTTTGGGGCGACCGGTTTACAGGCTAAGGCTTTTGGTTTTGAAGAGGCAGAGTTAAAAAATAAAACATTACAGGTCGCTTTATCTAATCAAGGAATTTATAATGTGGGACTTGGTTTGTTGATTATTGCTTTGACAATAATTAATGCAAGTATTCCTGTATTAAGTTTGACAATGATTTTTGTTGTTTTGGTTGGGATTTATGGTGCCTTAACCGTTACGAAAAAAATATTTTTAGTTCAAGCTCTTCCTGCTCTTATCAGCTTAATTTTACTCTTTCTGTCAGTATAATTTCATCTTAAATTACTGACAAAAATAAAAAACCGTTGCATCAGCGGTTTTTTTATTTATTATCCCCTAAATAACAAATGAGTGAGCATTAATATTCATCAGTAGAACTCATGTATCTACTGAGTCAGAAATTGACCAAGGATGAATAAGAACCAGATATGTATTGGGTAAAATCCATAGAAAAAATATTTTTCAAATGCTGAGGATGTCCCACCTTTTTTTCCATTATATAACCCGAATTGCTAGTTGATTATTTAGCCATGACTTGATACCCGATAGAATATCTTAAAGTCTCTGGTTCCAGTGAT
>NZ_JAVXIY010000014.1:0-32798 GCF_036648155.1 Lactococcus sp.
ATAAAACGGGACCTGTGCCTTGCACAGAACCGCATTTTCCTAATTTTCATAACTTCAAAGCAGTCGGGTTCACATCTTAAGGAATAAGAAAATGTTAAAACCATATGAATATAATCGAATTAAATACCTGACATTTGACCTGGTCAATGTCTATCACTCTGTCAATGATAAATCGACTGTTGAAGCAGTCTATGCTCAAGTCGCCACAGAAATTTTGCAAATCGCTGAAAATGCTGACCTTGTCAGTGAAAATAATCTGTCAGTAAAAGTTGCTATTCAAGAATACTTATCAGCCATTGATAATCCTAAATTATCAAGAGAACAAGCTGAAAAATTACTGACAGAACTTAAAACTTTAGTCGAAGCTTTTCATTTACCGAGTGAAGCTCAAATGAAAAAAGCTTTCAAAAAAGTTAAAAAGTTAAAAATTCCAGCGACAAGTCAATGGGATTTACGTGATGTCACTTACTTTGCTTGGAATGAAGTTTCAAGCAGTCGAAAATATCTTTTGACCGCTGACGGGCGTGGTTTCTATGGCAGTATCTCTGGCAGTATGAAAAATATCTGTGCCATTTGCCAAAAAACAAGTATTGTCACTCAATTTCTAGCGACAACAAAAAGAGGTGCTGACGGCACTTATACTAAAAATGGCACCTATATTTGCTTAGATTCTGAACAATGTAATCAGCAAATTCAAGCCAAAGAAGGCTTGGATCATTTTTTAGAAATCATTAAAGAAAAATAAAAATTTAGAAGTATCTTGTAAAAAAACAAGAATTCTGCTAAAATAAAAACAAGTTGACGAGGAGTAATAAAGCAAGACTTTTAGAGAGGACACGGTTGGTGAAAGTGTTCAGTCAAACTTTATGAAGGTTGCGTCATTTCAAGGAATAATTGCTGACATCTTCGGCTTTGCCTCGAATATCGATTCTCGCTACGCTACTAAAGTAGCTAGTCGAAGTCGTAACCAATCCTGTCAGTAATTATGATATAAAATGAGTGTCTGTCAGTAAATCTGTCAGGAATTTAGGTGGTACCGCGCGTGAGCGTCCTATTTTTAGGAGGCTTATGGGCGGTATTTTTTTGATAGAAAGTGAGGGAAGAATAATTCATAAATGAAAAAATTTGTCACAGAAAATGGAACTTTTCTTGTTAGTTGCTTAGTGGCATTCCTTGCATTTATAGGGGTTCTTATTACAAATAATAGAAATAAGAAAAATATTCGGATGCAAGCAAGGATTGATTGGATAGAAAATGTCAGGAAACAAACGGCAAATACATTGTCTAGTTATCATAAACTAATGAAATTTCGTACAGATAATGAGGACAAAGAATTATTGTGGAATTTCCAGAAGGATTTAGAATTACTTTCGTTATATTTTGCAGATGATAAAGACATTGATAATAAGGCCAACCAAGTTTTAGATAAATGGACAAGGTTTTGGTGGCACAATAATAAAGGAAAACATAAGGATTTAAATTCATTGATTGAAACTATTTCTGGTAAACAAGAATCAGTATCAAAAGATGAAATTTCGGAACTTAAATCCCAAATTAGTACATATCTTAAAATTGAATGGGATAGAGCTAAGAACGGAAAATAAATTAAAAAATTTGTAAGATATACAAGGAGAAAAACATGACAAACGAACTAACCCCAAAATTCAACCCGACAGAGGTTGAAGCAGGACGCTACGAAAAATGGCTTGAAGCTGATGTTTTCAAACCTTCTGGAAATCCCGATGCCAAGCCTTATAGCATCGTTATTCCACCACCAAATGTGACCGGAAAACTCCACCTGGGTCATGCTTGGGATACAACATTACAAGACATCATCATCCGTCAAAAACGGATGCAAGGTTTTGATACGCTTTGGTTGCCAGGAATGGACCATGCGGGGATTGCCACTCAAGCAAAAGTTGCTGCCCGTCTTGCTGAAGATGGTATTTTACCACAAGACCTTGGACGTGAAAAATTCCTTGATAAAGTTTGGGAGTGGAAAGATGAATATGCCACAACAATCAAGGAACAATGGGGTAAAATGGGTATTTCAGTAGATTATTCTCGTGAACGTTTTACTCTTGATGAAGGCCTTTCACAAGCGGTTCGTAAAGTTTTTGTTCAACTTTACAATAAAGGTTGGATTTACCGTGGTGAAAAACTCATCAACTGGGATCCAAAAGCGATGACTGCTTTGTCGGACATTGAAGTCATTCACAAAGAAATTGATGGGGCTTTTTACCACATCACTTACCAAATTGAAGGAAGTGATGAGTTTGTTGAAATTGCCACAACACGTCCAGAAACTTTCCTTGGTGATACGGCTGTTATTGTCAATGAAAAAGACGAACGCTATAAACATTTAGTGGGCAAAAATGTTATCTTGCCAATCATTAATCGTGTCATTCCGATTTTGACAGACGACCATGCTGATATGGAAAAAGGAACTGGGGTTGTAAAAATTACACCTGCTCATGATCCTAATGACTTTGAAGTTGCGATGCGTCATGATTTGCCAATGATTAACATGATGAATAATGACGGAACCATCAATGAAAATGGTGGAAAATATGAAGGACTTGACCGTTTTGAAGCCCGCAAACAAATTGTTGCTGACCTCAAGGAATTGGGGCAGTTGGTTGATGTAAAACCAGTCCGCCACGAAGTTGGGCACTCAGAGCGAACAGGAGTGGTTGTTGAACCACGTTTATCAACACAATGGTTTGTCAAAATGGACGAATTAGCTAAAAATGCGATTGCTAATCAGGCGACAGAAGATGCAGTAGAATTTTATCCGCCACGTTTCAATGATACTTTTATGCAATGGATGGAAAATGTTCATGATTGGGTTATTTCACGTCAACTTTGGTGGGGACATCAAATTCCAGCTTGGTATAATGAAGCGGGTGAGATGTATGTTGGTGAAGAAGCACCTGAGGGAGAAGGCTGGACACAAGATGAAGATGTGCTCGATACTTGGTTTAGTTCAGCTTTGTGGCCATTTTCAACAATGGGTTGGCCAGATGAAAAGTCAGCAGACTTCAAACGTTATTTCCCAACAAGTACCCTTGTAACAGGTTATGATATTATCTTCTTCTGGGTTTCACGCATGATTTTCCAATCTTTAGAATTCACTGGTAAATCACCATTTCACAATGTCTTGATTCATGGTTTGATTCGTGACGAAGAAGGACGTAAAATGTCTAAATCGCTCGGTAACGGAATTGACCCAATGGATGTGATTGAAAAATATGGGGCTGATGCACTACGTTGGTTCCTATCAAATGGTTCTGCACCAGGACAAGATGTGCGTTTCTCTTATGATAAAATGGATGCCGCTTGGAATTTTATCAATAAAATTTGGAATGTTTCACGTTATATTTTGATGAATGCAGAAGATGTCAGCGCTGATGCTGTCTCTTCGGCTTTGACAAAAGTTGCAAATAAAACTGCTGGTAATGTTACTGACCGTTGGATTTTGACACGTTTGAATGATACTGTTGAGCGCGTGACTGAACAAATGGATAAATTTGAATTTGGTGTAGCTGGCCATATTCTTTACAATTTCATTTGGGATGAGTTTGCAAACTGGTATTTGGAATTAACAAAAGAAGTCATGTTTGGTGAGGATGAAGCTGAAAAAGACATTACACGTGCAGTATTGCTCCATGTTTTAGATCAAGTTTTACGTCTTTTACATCCAATTATGCCTTTCTTCACTGAAGAAATCTTTGAAAAATTACCAAATACTTCTGGTTCAATTGTTGTTGCCGAATATCCAAAAGTACGTCCAGAATTTAATGACGACAAGGCAAGCGAAGGTGTGGCGATGTTAATCGAATTAATTACAGCCGTTCGTAATATTCGTGCTGAGGTTAATACACCATTGTCTAAAGCTGTCCCAATGTTGATTAAATCTGAACATGCAGATTTCTTGAATGCTGTTTCTCCTTATATCAGCCGTTTCACTAATCCTTCAGAATTAACAATTGCTAAAGAATTGGCGGTTCCAGAACAAGCGATGTCAGCGGTCATTACTGGAGCAGAATTATACTTACCATTGGCTGGTTTGATTAACATCGAAGAAGAAATTGCTCGACTTGAAAAAGAACTTGCTAAATGGCAAAAAGAGTTAGATTTAGTGAATAAAAAATTAGGTAATGAACGTTTTGTTGCGAATGCTAAAGCAGAAGTTGTCCAAAAAGAAAAAGATAAATTAGCTGATTATCAAGAAAAATTCGATACTGTGAAAGCTCGTATTGCTGAATTGAAAGAAAACTAATCATAAATAAAAAAACCAGTAGCTCAAAAGCTACTGGTTTTTCTACAAAAATATCAAAAAGAATCCAGCGAAGACAAGAAAGTAAATAAGAAAAATAGTTATTCTTTTACTTGCCTTTGTATGAGGATTGATACTTATACCCAACCCAAATTTTCGAGGAATCCAGAAATCAGTTTCTTTGCTGACCGTTTGTTCGCCATATTTCTGAAAAAAGAAGAGTAGTAATGCAATGCTAAAGCATTCTAAGGCAGCAGAAATTCTGACGAAATTTACAGATAAGATTGAGCAAATAATTGTACTGACAGACATTAAAAACACTAAGAAGATACTAAGGATAAGACCAAATTTATAAAATTTAGTATTTTTTTTCATCATCAAACCTCCATACTTACTTTTATTATAATTCTTTTTAGGTAAAAGTGTGCAGAAATTTATAAATAATTAAACAAAAATTACTGACAGGAAATTCTGTCAGTAATTTTTATCTCTAAGCTTTGCTGATTTCTTTTTTATAAAGATTTCCCCAAGCTGCCATCGTATCATGGATTGGTTTGAGGGTTCTTCCAAGTTCTGTCAGTGAATATTCAACGCGAGGAGGCACTTCTGCATAGACTTCACGATGAACCAGCCCGCTTTCTTCGAGGGCACGCAAATGTTGGGTCAAAACTTTTTGTGAAATATGTCCAACTGAACGTTGAAGTTCGCCAAAGCGCATGGTTCGCTCTAATAAATCACGGACAATGAGCATTTTCCAACGGTCGCCCATCAAAACAAGTGCTGTTTCAACAGGGCAATCGGGAAGTTCAGAAATTTTATTCAATTTTTTATCACCTCATAATCGTTGTTATTATACAATAGTATCCAAAAGGATAGTATCTTACTTTTAAGTGCTTACTTTACACATTGGTAGTACAATGTTATTATACACTTAGGTAGTCAGAAAAGCAAGCTACTTTAAAATATAAAAAATAATAAATAAATGGAGGATTCAACATGAAATATTTAGTAACAGGTGCGACGGGTGGATATGGTACTTATGCTCTTGGATTTTTGAAAGAATTGGTTCCAATTTCTGATATTGCGGTTTTGGCTCGCACAGAAGAAAAAGCAGCCCCACTTAAAGCGGCAGGTTTCGATGTACGTTTGGCTGATTATTCAGATTTAACGGCTTTAGAGCAAGCATTTACAGGAATTGACCGTCTGCTTTTTGTCTCAGGAGCGCCGGGAAATCGTCAAGCTGAGCATCAAAATGTGGTTGATGCAGCCAAAAGTGCTGGAATTTCTTACATTGTTTATACAAGTTTTCCTCAAGCAGAAACTGCGACAAGCGATTTAGCTGCTGATCACATTTATACTGAAAAAGCGATTGAAAAATCAGGGATTTCCTACACATTTTTACGTAATAACTGGTACTTTGAAAATGAAATGCCAATTATTGCTGCGGCTCTTTCAACTGGAAAATTTGTTTACAATGCACCAACAGGTAAAGTGGGCTGGGCTTTGAAACGCGAATACGCAGAAGCTGGGGCAAAAGTACTTGCAGGAGCAGAACTTCCAGAAGTTTTAGAGCTTTCAGGAAAGACACTCACGTACGCAGAACTTGCTCAAGCACTAAAATCAGTGTCTGATAAGGATTTTGAAGTTATTGTCGCTGATGATAAGGCTTTTGTCAGTCATTTAGTTGAAACAGGGCTTCCAGATTTTGTAGCCGAACTTTTCCTCGGCTTCCAAAAAGACATTGAAGCAAAAGATTTAGATGTGGAATCTAAAGATTTTGAAAAAGCCTTGGGACATTCACTGACAGAGACAACAGAAGCTTTGAAAGAACTGCTTGCTTAATAAAATAAAAGAAAAATTTACTGATAAATCAATTTGTCAGTAAATTTTTTATTCTGCTATAATAAATGCATGAATAAAAAAGCGCTTGGTAAAGGTATTAAGGAACAAAGAAAAAAATTAGGACTTACTCAAGCAGAATTGGCACAAGGAATTTGCTCACAGGCTCTGCTATCTCATATTGAAGCTGGGGATTATATGCCGGCAGCAGATATTTTTATTGGCATTTATCAAAAATTGGGAATTTCAGAGCTGCAAGCAAATTTGAAAAATTATTTTCCAATGAGTCAAATTGAAAAATTGAGCCAAAAATCTGAAGAATTATGCCGCCAACATCAATACGCTGAATTAAGAGATTTTTTGTTGCTAGATTCAACTATAGATGCCATTTCAGAGGAGGGGTTGCATGCCTATTACTATTATTTAGGCGTGTCTCAAGCTCAACTCGGCCAACTTAATGAGGCACAAGAAAACTTGCGCTTAGCTTTAGTTGACCAAAAAAAGTTAACGATTATTTCTCGCCTTAGCTGGATGAGTTTAGGAGTGATTTCGGCAGTGAATCATCAAGAAAAACAAGTAGGGGAATATATTGAAGCTGCATTTCAGGATTTAGAAAAGACCTCCTATGATGAAAATTTGAATGTTCTTTATTATTTGAGAGCAGTAATTTATAAAAAATTGGAAAAAAATAAGTTAGCATTAATGACACTTGAAAAAGGGATCCAATTTATTTCTGAACACAATTCTCATTATATGTTGGCCAACTTTTATTATTTGGCTGCTTTACTTGTTGAAAATGATAAAAGTAGAGCCTATTTTTCTAAAAGCCAACTTTTTACCGAACTTTATAAAGAAAAGGTATTTGACAAAATATAAGGATTCTTATTTTATTTTCTTTCTCAATTTTCCTATACTGAAGCTATGAAAAAGAATATTGTAATTTTAGGTGGCACTTCTGGTGTAGGAAAAGCAATTGCTTTGGGTTTTAGAGATGATGAAGCAAGACTTCTGATTATTGGGCGCAGTGAAGCAAAAGCTCAAAGGGTGAGTCATCAGGCTCACGGGGAAATTGATTTTCTTATTGCTGATTTGACTAACAAAAATGAGCAACGAAAGTTGATTCAAGAGACTGGTGAAAAGTTTGACCATATTGATGCATTAATCGATACTTTTGGCGTTTTCCCAAGTTCAGCAGAAATAAATATTCGCACGAATTTACAGGCACATGCTGAGCTTATCTACCTGTTTGTTCCGCTTTTAGAAAAAAGTAAACAAGCACGTGTTGCTTTGGTAACTGGACATTTTCAAGTGCTTAGACTAGGAATGATTTGTTCTGGACAAAAGAATACGGTAGAGCGTGGAATTTGGGAAATTACTCATAAAACCTTGCTTATGAAATTAGCTTCAAAAGAACTTTTTGAAAAAAATATTATGGTTAATTCGTTTTATCCCGGAGATGTCCAGAGTGATTTGATGTCTTGGACCAAAAATCTGACCAATCATTCTGTTGCCGTTGGTCGAAGGTTAGCTTTAGACGAAAGATATACTGGTGTGACTGGGAAGATGTTTGATGACAAGGGAAATGAAGTGTCATTACCAGAAAAATACAATGCAGAAGTTGCAAGAAAAAAGCTAGAAAAATATATAAAAAATACAATTTGATCAATTGATCAAATTGTATTTTTTATGAGCCAATTAATCCAAGCGCTTTTGCAATTTCTCAACAAATTCATAAGCTGCTGGACAGTAGAGTGTATTTTTTATCGTTAAATTGTTGATTTGATAAATCTTTTTACGGTCAGTATGAGGGAATTCACGGCAAGCTTTGGGACGAACTTCGTAAATGCTACAGAGATTGTCAGAGCCAAGAAACTGACAAGGCATCGTTTGAAAAACTTTGTCACCATCTTCGTCAGTTCGGAGATAAGTGGCTTCAAAGTCACTCACTTTCATTCTTAAATGTTTTGCGACGCGTTCAATATCGGCTTCTGTCCAAAGAGGGCCTAAGGTTTTGCAACAATTGGCACATTTGGTACAGTCGATTTCTAAAAAAACCTCTTCATGAACTTCTTTAACGATTTTATCTAATTGCTTTGGTGGTTTTTTGGCAAGTCCAGCTAAAAATTTTTTATGTGTCTTTTGTTTTTGCTGGGCTAGATTTTTATAACGTTCAATATCCATTGCCTTTATTTTAACAAAAAGTTCATAAGGGCTCAACTTTTATATAAAAAGATATTGTCTTAACTTAAGAAGTTTACTTGATAATGATTTATTTCTTCAGCAATCACATTTGCAATGTCATAGCAACCCAAAAGCTCAAAAGTGCTTACGAATTGTTTTAGTTTCATCAATTGTTTGATACTTGGGGCTTGGCAATAATCAAAAAGGTTTTTATTATAAGCAAGTAATGCACGCTCGGAAGTACTGAGGTCAGATTGAATATGCTCATCCAGATATGAAAAAAGTTCGCATATTTGAGAATAATCTTTTCTTTTAATAAAAATATTAATGACTTTGAGTAAGGAAAGATTCATTTTTGATTGTGTTTGAGGGGAAAAAAGATAACGGCTTTCAGGATAGAGCATTCGACTGACAAGTTCTTTGAGCTGACTCTCATTAAAAATCTCCATACAATTTGAAAAAATCAAGATATCAGAAATCGTCCATTCTTTTATCATCAAAAGATGTCTGGAAAGTTTGATAATTTCCTTTTGTGGAATTTTTAAGCGGACATTGAGTTTTAAAAGTGCGACCTTAATTTCAATCATATTTATAAAATAATGAAAGTTATGTGGGAACTCTTCCATGTATTCTTTTGTTTCTTTGAGAAGAACTCTTAATTTTGCTTTATCTTTGTGATGTAAAGCCCTCTCAATTCGTTGATTATAAAAGATTTCAGAGTCGCCATAGATAGCATGTCGAGCACGCTCATATTCATCCAGAGAGATGTTGAGAAACTCAAGAAGGTAAATTAACTTCTCAGCGCTAATCATGGTTTGTCCTTTTTCAAACTTTAATATCTGCTGATAAGAAATCATGTCCCCTGCCATTTCCTTGGGTTCAATATTTCTAGAAATTCTCAATTTTTTTTCGGCTTGTCCAAAAGAAGTATCCATAAAATTTCTCCTAATCTCAAATTTGCTATTTTCCTCTAAGCGTTTAATTGTTTTTTTATTAATTATATTCTATCATACAAATATAACAAAAAAACATCAAATGTTACGTTTGACCAACGATTTTGAATAAGAAATTCGCACTGAAAATAAAATTTTCAAGCATACGACCTTAAAAAAGGGGGGCATTATGGAATTATCCGCATTTTTAGTAGTTATTTTAGCATTGATTTCAGCACTTTCTCGTGGAGTGACAATTGTAATTGACCGATATCAGATTGGGATTCAAAAAAACTCTGTTCTACAAGTCAATTTATTCAATAATCTTTTTAGCATGTTTTTAATTATTGCGCTGGCTTTTTATTTTCCTTTTTGGAAGCTGATTTTTGACTGGCGAGTTCTTATTTATGCTGCTCTAGCTCAGTTTGTTGCATTGGGGTTTTCTGCTTTATATCGAAATATGACCGTTTTTGAATCGGTTATTTCTGCAAAAATAGCAGATTTTTTTATACCCATTGCTGTTTTTTTGGCAACAGGGGCTTTCTCTTTAAAAACTTATATTTTAGCAGTAATTTCTACGATTATTGTGATGTTTTGGTTGAGAAAAGGAACAGATTTTAAAAAATATTTATTCGGAATTTTGCTTATCGTTCCCTTACTAGTCGCTCAAGCTTTTGGCAATCCACTTCTTGTAAGTAATTTTCATCAGGATTTTTATACGATTATCGCCTTTACTTTAGCAACTTTGACCTTGAGATTTATCATCTCACTGGTCATGTTTTTTCTTTATAGAGGTGCATGGCAAAAGAAAAGATGGATTTTTACAAGAAAAAATACTTTTCTTTATCTTTTAAGAGCCTTTTTAACCATTATCACACATTTTACATTTGTCCTAGTTACTGCAGATAAAATGGCAGCTTTAGGCTGGATTTTTTTGAATATGACTTCACTTTATGGTATTTTGGTTTCGAGAGTAACATTGAAAGAAAAAACTTCGTGTCAGGGAATCGTTTTAGTGGTAGGGTTGACAGCTTTAATGATAGCGGGAAGTTTTTTGTGATGGGCCCAATCCTCTCTTTTTCACAAATTCAACTTTTTTTGAGCATGTTTTTATTGCAAGTTATTTTTAGATGATTCAATCGTCTTTTTCTCGAGTTTGATAAATAGGTTTTGAAAAATTGACAACATACTTTGGGAAATATGGTTAAAAAAGAGTAGAGGGCATCTTATCTTGTAAAAAATACGAAAAAGTGATAAAATGAACTAGAAAATTTGAAGAAAAAAATAGAAAAATCGACCTTCTTCAATAGCTAAATTCTCGCAAAAATCGAGAAATTGAAAGGAATTAAAATGGCTCATATTAAATTTGACTATTCAAAACTCACTCCATTTGTAGCTGAAAATGAATTAGACGAAATCCAATGGCAAATCGACGGGGCAGCTAAATTGCTCCACGAAGGAAAAGGTGCTGGGAGCGATTATATCGGATGGCTTGACCTTCCTGAAGATTACGACAAAGAAGAATTTGCTCGTATTCAAAAAGCAGCTAAAAAAATTCAATCTGATTCAGAAGTTCTTATTGTTATCGGGATCGGTGGTTCATACCTAGGAGCACGTGCTGCAATTGATTTTTTGAGCAACAGCTTTGTTAACTTGCAAACTGCTGAAGAACGTAAAGCACCACGTATTCTTTATGCTGGTAACTCAATTTCTTCTTCATACTTGGCTGACCTTGTAGATTACGTTGCTGACAAAGATTTCTCTGTAAATGTAATCTCTAAATCAGGTACAACAACAGAACCAGCGATTGCTTTCCGTGTCTTCGAAGAAATGTTAGTTAAAAAATACGGTCGTGAAGAAGCAAACAAACGTATTTACGCAACAACTGATAAAGAAAAAGGTGCTGTAAAAGTTAATGCTGACGCAAATAACTGGGAAACTTTTGTTGTTCCAGATTCAGTTGGTGGACGCTTCTCAGTATTGACAGCTGTTGGACTTTTGCCAATCGCAGCTTCAGGTGCTGATATCAAAGCTCTCATGGACGGTGCGAACGCGGCACGTAAAGAATACACTTCTACAAACGTTCATGAAAATGATGCTTACGCATATGCTGCACTTCGCAATATCCTTTACCGTAAAGGTAAATTCTCAGAAATCTTGATCAATTACGAACCAAGTCTTCAATATTTCTCAGAATGGTGGAAACAATTGGCTGGTGAATCAGAAGGGAAAGACCAAAAAGGAATTTACCCAACTTCAGCTAACTTCTCAACAGACCTTCACTCATTAGGACAATGGATTCAAGAAGGAACACGTACTGTTTTTGAAACAGCGATCCGTATTGAAAAACCACGTAAAAACATCAACATTCCAGAACTTGACGCTGACCTTGATGGACTTGGTTACTTGCAAGGTAAAGATGTTGACTTCGTTAACAAAAAAGCTGCTGACGGCGTGCTTCTTGCACACACTGACGGAAATGTTCCAAACATGATTGTGACATTGCCTGAACAAGACGAATTCACACTTGGATATGCCATTTACTTCTTTGAACTTGCTATCGGTGTTTCTGGTTACTTGAACGGAATTAACCCATTCAACCAACCAGGTGTTGAAGCTTACAAGAAAAATATGTTCGCTCTTCTTGGTAAACCAGGATTTGAAGAACTCAGCAAAGAATTGAATGACCGCCTTTAATCTTTGATTAAAAGTGTCATAAAAATCACTGACAAGATTTCTGTCAGTGATTTTTTTATATCCATTTTCTGTTGATAAATCTGTCAGTGAAATTGTTATTTGAGTGGTTGAATATCAGGACGGAGTTCTACTGTAAGTCCAACATTACTGGCATAGACCCAAGGATTTTTATCTAAATTCGCAAAATTCTTAGTTTGTCCTGTTAAAATAACTCCCGAAAATTTTGCTGATTTGAGAGTAGGATATTTTTTTACCTGTTTAAGTGCATCTTTACTTGGGCTAAAATCGTTAATTGTGATTTGGTTCTTTTTCGCAATCGCAGTTAATGATTTTTTGAAATCTTGATAAGCAGCATTGTCTAACTTCCCAGTGAGCTGTGAATTATTACCATTTTCAGCATAATTGCTATTACTCATCAAGCCAAACCAGTTTGTTTGTCCAGCAGCATCAAGAGATTTTGAATCATTGTAACCAATCCAATACCAATTAATTAAAAGATTTTTGGGAATCATTTTTTGGATTTCATTGTAACTATAAGCTTTATCAAAAGTGACAGCAACTTCCGCCACGTGGTTTGAAAGGTGTGAAATTTTGTCAGCATCATGGGTAGGGAGAATTCCATAATAATCTTTAGATTTGTAGTTGGTATTTGTAGAGAAAAAACTAGCAATTTTTTGATTAGTTGTTTGGGTAAAATAGGCATTTGAATTTACTGATGGACTCAAGGTATTAAGATTTAAGCCCCCAACATTTGAAACATTAAAGGAAAAATTATAAGATTCCCAGGGCACATGATAACCATCAATATCTTTATAAGTATCTGAATGAAGATTAGAGCTAAATACGCCATAGTCATCGATAATCTGATTATTATAAGCAACATTTGGGGCGGAAGCGGTGAAAATAGCGGTAGAGTAGTCGAAGGTTTTAAAGAAATTTTTTTCCATGATAGCAGAGTTCACTCGCCAACCAATAACTATAAATGCTGAAAATACAGTCAAAGCAATCCAAGTAGTTAAGCCCCAACGTTTTATTTTTGTTTTTAGGGCAAAATTATGAAAGTCTTTGTTGAGATTAGAAATAGATTTAGTTGTTTGAAATTTGTGTCGTGTTTTATTGATTACAAAAATAAACAGACGAATCAGTCCGAAAAATAAAGTAATAGCTAGAACAAGGTAAGGGAAAATTAAGAGAGTACGCATTTTTAATTCCTTTCAAGAGACGATTAGAGGAGCCACTGGTCATAACCAGCTTTTTCAAGTTGTTTTTTAAGCTTTTTTCGAGCTCGATAAAGGTCGATTTTGATTTTGCTTAAACTACATTCAAAATATTCTGCAAGCTGTTTAGTTGAACTATTTTCATAATAATATGCAGTTAAAAGCCGGTTGTAATAAGGGGAAAGTTGTTCAATGATTTTTGGAAGTGGGCTAGACTCAACTAAAAAAGCTGCTGTTTCCAATTCTTTTTCCAAATTTTTAATAATTTTTTGATAATGTTTACTTCGATTATAACTATTGATATAAGTTCGGATAGATGTTCGATACATAAAAGCCCGTAATTTGTCAGGTTCAATGAAAATATCCAGACTTAAAATTTTAACTAGAGTATCCTGTACGGCATCTTCGGCATCGATCAACTGACTTCCACGAGAGATAAGGTATTTAGTGATTTCTATCGCATAATCATTGACTTCATTTTCATATTCTTTTAAATTCACCATTTCCTCCCCTCTCATATATATAACAAATCAAATTAAGTTTGGTTACAGTTTATTTTAACAAAAACTGATATAAGTAGAAGAATTATTTTGATAAAGCTGTAATTCATCTAGTTTTAGAAGTATAAATATGCTACAATTGTAGATAAATTAATAAATTTAGAAAATTTAAAAGAATTTAAGGAATAGTATGAAAGAGTTTTGGAATTTAGACAAAAACTTGCAACTCCGTTTAGGGATTGTGTTTTTAGGTGCCTTTTCATATGGCACCGTTTTTTCTTCAATGACCATTTATTATAATCAATATTTAGGAAGTGCAATTACAGGGATTTTGCTTGCCTTATCTGCTGTGGCAACTTTTGTCGCCGGAATTCTTGCAGGCTTTTTTGCTGACCGAAATGGAAGAAAACCAGTGATGGTTTTTGGAACAATTATTCAACTTTTAGGAGCAGCTTTAGCTATTGCCTCAAACTTACCGGGACATGTGAATCCCTGGTCAACTTTTATTGCTTTTTTGCTGATTAGTTTTGGCTATAATTTTGTGATAACTGCTGGGAATGCCATGATTATTGATGCATCGAATGCTGAAAATCGTAAAGTTGTTTTTATGTTGGACTATTGGGCGCAAAATTTGTCGGTTATTTTAGGGGCAGCATTAGGTGCTTGGCTTTTTAGACCAGCTTTTGAAGCACTTTTAGTGATTTTACTTTTAACTGTCTTAGTCTCATTTTTCCTGACTACTTTTGTAATGACAGAAACTTTTATACCCACAGTCAAAGTTGATGAGAAAGCCGAGAATATTTTTCAGGCTTATAAGACAGTACTACAAGATAAAACTTACATGATTTTCATGGGAGCCAATATTGCGACCACTTTTATTATCATGCAATTTGATAATTTTTTACCTGTTCATTTATCGAATAGTTTTAAAACAATCACTTTTTGGGGTTTTGAAATCTATGGACAACGGATGCTCACCATATATTTGATTTTAGCTTGTGTATTAGTTGTCCTATTAATGACGACTCTAAATCGATTGACCAAAGATTGGTCACACCAAAAAGGTTTTATTTGGGGGAGTCTATTTATGGCAATTGGGATGATTTTTTCATTTTTGACAACAACTTTTACACCAATTTTTATTGCAGGTATTGTTTATACTTTGGGTGAGATTGTTTATACCCCAAGTGTTCAAACTTTAGGAGCAGATTTGATGAATCCGGAAAAAATTGGTTCTTATAATGGCGTTGCAGCAATTAAAATGCCAATTGCATCAATTCTTGCAGGTTTACTTGTTTCGATTTCACCAATTATTAAGGCAACAGGAGTTTCTTTGGTCTTAGCATTGACTGAAGTTCTAGCGATTATTTTAGTTCTTGTTGCTGTAAATAGACATCAGAAAACAAAATTAAATTAAATAAATGACTTCTAAAAAAAGAAATTTATCTTGAAAAGGAGTCAAGATAGATTTTTTATTGAAAGAAAACAGAAAGAAAGAAAATGAAAGATTTTTTTGGATTACATCCAACACTTAAAATTCGTTTAATTATGAATTTTTTTGGGACGCTTTGCTTTAGTACAGTGGGTGGCTCAATGACAATCTACTACAATAAATATATGGGAGCAGGAATCACAGGACTACTTTTGGTGATTAGCTCAGTCATGGTCTTCTTGGTTGGACTTTATGCAGGACATTTGTCCGATGTTCAGGGACGAAGACCTGTAATGATTTTCTCAACTGCCATCACTGGATTTGGTGGAGCTTTAGCAACATTCGCAAACTCATCTTTTTACTTCAATCCTTGGGTCACTTTTTTAGGATTTCTTATTATTAATTTTGGTTTTGGCTTTTTTAACACCGCAAGTCAAGCGATGATTGTAGATTTAACAACGAGCGCAAATCGGCGAGTTGTTTATAGCATTCAATACTGGATTATCAACTTTGCAATCATGATTGGTTCAGGACTCTCAGGCTGGTTTTTCAGAGATTACTTGGTTTGGCTACTTTTAGCTATTACAATTGAAGAAATATTAAGTTGTCTGGTTGTGATTTTTTGGATTGATGAATCCTTCAATCCAGATACTCAGCAGCACAAGCAAGAATCAAACATTATTAAAGCCTATTTCACAGTCGCTAAAGACCGCATTTTCATGTATTATTTATTTGCTTCCGTCTTTATTGCGATGATTTTTAATCAAATTGATTATTATCTGCCAGTTCACTTGAGTGACAGCTTTAGAACCGCCAGAATTTTTGGAATTGAAGTTTATGGACAACGGATGCTGACAATTTTCCTAATGGTCAATACCTTAGTCATCGTATTGTTTATGGGAAGAGTCAATAAACTAACCAAAAATTGGTCACGAAGTAGCGGAATATCCGTTGGGATTATTCTGCAAGGTTTGGGCTTCATGATTGCTTTTCTTAGCCGTGATTTGACTTGGGAACTTGTTGCGGCTTTGGTGGCAACAATTGGTGAAATGATTTTGGTTCCATTTTCTCAGGCTCTGCGGGCCGATTTAATGGACGGAGACCAAGTGGGAACTTATACAGGCGCCTTTTCAGTTACTCAGCCTATTGCTTCGGTCTTGTCAGGAATTGTGGTGTCTCTCTCAAGTCTTTACGGAAATATTGGAATGACAATTTTCATGTTTTTCATTATTATTCTGGGAGTTTTTCCATCACTACGTGCGATTAGGATGCATGAAAGTCATTAATTATTTGGATAAAGTCAAAAATAAGTTTCAAGAGTTAGAATGAAAGTCTAATTTGAGAAGCTTTTTTTGTTAGTAATAATAAGAAAGAAAATTTTTACTGACAGAACGATTGGAACAAGCCTGACAGGGCGATTCGGCTCTTCATTTAAACTTTTGTGATATAATTATTTTCATGAGAGTAGTTTCAGGAAATTATGGCGGAAGACCGCTGAAGACATTGGCAGGAAAAACAACAAGACCAACCACAGATAAAGTCAAGGGAGCTATTTTTAATATGATTGGTCCTTATTTCGACGGAGGTCGTGTCCTTGATTTATTTGCAGGGTCAGGAAGTTTGGCAATTGAAGCCGTCTCAAGAGGAATGGATCATGCCCTTCTTGTTGAAAAAGATAGAGCAGCTCAACAAGTCATTTTGGAAAATATCAAGATGACGAAAGAGCCTGAGAAATTTCAATTATTAAAAATGTCAGCAGAGCGTGTTTTGACAAATCTGTCTGAAAGTTTTGATTTAGTTTTGTTGGATCCACCCTACGCTAAAGAACAAATTGTTGAAAACTTAGAACTTTTGCAAGAAAAAAATTTACTGACAGAAAAGGTAATTGTTGTCTGTGAAACAGACAAGGAAGTTGAACTTCCTGACCAAATCGGGAAATTAGAGTTGACTAGGCAAAAAACTTATGGAATTTCTAAAATATCAATTTATGAATTTTGACATTTACTGACAGAAATTCTGTCAGTAAATTAAGAAAGAAAAAAGTAATGACAGAAAAAATTGGACTCTTTACAGGAACTTTTGATCCACTGACAAATGGCCATTTAGATATTATCAAACGTGCTAGCCAGCATTTTGATCAACTTTATGTTGGAATTTTTAAAAATGACCAGAAAAATCCACTTTTTCCAACGGACAAACGAGTGGAAATGCTAGAAGAAGCACTGACAAATCTGTCAGTAAATCATAAAGTTAAAATCATCAAACATGAACGTGATTTGACAGTGAATATCGCAAAAAAACTTGGCGTGACGGCTCTGGTTCGTTCTTTACGTAATAGCCAAGATTTAGAATATGAAAAAAATATGTTTTATTTTAATCTGGAGATGACGGGTATTGAAACCATCTTCTTTCTAGCAAAACCAGAACTTGAACCGCTAAATTCAACAAGAATGCGAGAATTACATGCTTTCGGACAAGATGTCAGCGCTTGGGTTCCAGAAAATGTGAGTCGTGAATTAAGGAAATTAGATGAAGAAAAAAAATAAAAAAATCAGTCCCAAATTAAAATGGGGCATCTCTATTGGTCTGATTATTGTCGCTCTCCTTGTTTTAGTGTATCCAACAAATTACTATGTGGAAATGCCTGGAACAACCGAGCCATTAGGGAAAATGGTCAAAGTCGAAGGAAAAAAAGATGAGCACAAAGGTGATTTCTTCCTTACTACCGTTCAAATTGCGCGTGCTAATCTTGCCACAATGATTTACAGTCATTTTAATAGTTTTACAAGCATTTACAGTGAACAAGAAATGACCGGTGGCCTTAATGATGCGCAGTTCAATCGTGTCAACCAGTTTTACATGGAAACTGCACAAAATACAGCCGTTTATCAGGCCTTCAAGTTGGCAAATAAACCCTATGAACTGAAATATGAAGGGGTTTATGTCCTTGATATTGCTAAAAATTCGACTTTTAAAAATAAATTGGAACTTTCGGACACGATTACAGCAGTCAATGGGGAAGAATTTAAATCAAGTGCAGACATGATTGCTTACGTTTCGAAGCAAAAAGTCGGTGATTCAGTTACTATTGAATATACACGGATTGATGGCAGTAAACACAAGTCTACTGGAAAATATATCAAAATCGCTAATGGAAAAACTGGAATCGGAATTGGACTAGTTGACCATACTGAAGTAGTCACAGACCCAAAAGTTACAGTCAATGCAGGTTCAATCGGTGGACCATCTGCCGGAATGATGTTTACACTAGAGATTTACAGTCAGTTGACAGGTAAAGATTTACGTGGTGGTCGCGAAATAGCAGGAACTGGAACGATTGAACATGATGGAAGCATTGGCCAAATCGGTGGGGTTGATAAAAAAGTAGCTACTGCTAGCAAAGAAGGCGCAAAAGTTTTCTTAGTTTCTGACTCAGGCACCAAAAAAGAAAGCAGCAATAACTATCTTGGAGCCAAAGCAGCCGCTAAAAAATTAAAAACGAAGATGAAAATTGTTCCCGTCAAGACTATTCAAGACGCTTTAACTTATTTAGAAAAATAAAAATTACTGACAGAAAGCTGTCAGTAATTTTTTTATCTAGTTTACAAGCCAAAGGCAAAGTTGTATAATAATTTCAAATAATTTAATAAATTCGGAATATATGCCAAAGGAAAACTAAAATGGAAAAAAATTTAAAAACTGGAAAAATAATCGCTTTTATAAGAAAAACAAAACATCTAAAATTAAAAGAGATGACGGGTGGCTCTTTTTCAGAATCACAACTTGCAAAATTTGAAAAGGGCGAAACAGGAATTACTGTAGGTAAATTATTTACCGTCTTAGAAAACTCAAATGTCTATTTAGACGAATTTCAAAACCTTTATAACGAGTATGAACAATCCGACGAATACAACTATCGTCACAACTTAACTATTGCTTATGCTCAAAAAAATGTCGAAAAAATCAAAGAAATTTATGATTTTTGGAAAGAAAAATGCCAGCAGAAACCTGATAATAAATTTTATAAGATTAATAAAACAGTGGTTAAAATCAACTTAGCAATGGCACAAAATTCTAAGATTTTTAAGGAAGATACTGCTTTTTTGATGAAGTACCTTGAATCTGTCAGTGAATGGGGACGTTATGAGATATGGATTTTCGGGAATTGTCTTCGCTATTTTGATGATAATGCTTTAGAGTATTACGGAATGCAAATTTTAGGAAAAACAAATTATTATCACTCAATTCATATCAATCAACAGATAATAATAAGAACATTTTTAAATCTTATTGATACGTGGTTACGTCGAGAAAATTTGATACAAGCTTTTAAATACATCAATCATTTAGAAGAAATAGGGATAAGCATTGATTTTTTCTATGAAAAAATCCTGTTTGAATATCATAGAGCTCATTATAAAGTATTGCAAAAACAAAATGGTGCTATTGAAAAAATGAAAAAACACGCGCAGACTCTTGCAGATTATGGTTTCCCACTAGAAGCAAAAGCACTTTTTGAAGAAATTGAAAAATTATAGGGCTTTGGCATATATTCCAAAAGAAAATTTCCACCCAATTTTATATGTTAAGATACAGATAATAAAAATTATCTGTATCTTTTTATAGATTGGAGAAGTAAGATGATTAATTACCTAAAAAATCCACTGTTCCTGACTTGGATGCTTACCAACAAATGTAATTTAAGGTGTAAATTTTGTTATTTGGAAGATTATCAAGGAAAAGAGTTGGAGCTTGATGAAATAAATCATGTCCTAGATATTATACAGGATAAAGAATTTACCCATGTTTCTCTATTGGGCGGTGAACCGACAGAATGTGAGTACTTTGAATATATTGTTACTCAACTAGAAAAGTTGAGAATTTCTTACTCATTTTCAACTAATGGTCAAAAACTATTTAGAAATGAAGAGTTAATTAGAATACTTTCTAAATCTCAATATTTAAAAGAGGTTCAAATTTCTTTAGAGTCTCCCCAAAAGTTAATCAATGACGCAGTCAGAGGGAAAGGAACATTTGAAAGTGCAATCAAAAGTGTAGCACTATTAGTAAAAGAGAATGTCCCTATACGGCTTGCTATGGTCGTGACAAAAGAAAATAATTCTACCATTTAACAAATGATTGATATGTGTGCCACATTAGGATGTAGAGAATTGCGATTAATGCCGTTTATGCCCATGGGAACGGGATTATTAGAAAAAGAGCTCCTATTCATGGATTATGAAAGTTTAGTTCGAGCGTGCTCAGATTTAAAGATACCAGATAATTTAATTGTCACGACATATCTAAAAGAAGAAAATACCGTTGAAACTTTAGGTTGTGGTGCTGGAACAGCTGCCTGCGTTATAAATAGTGACTTGACACTTTCAGCCTGTCCTGTAGTATCTCAAACCCAAAAATCTATTGAAAAATTAGGTAACGATGGTTCAAGTTTTGATTACATATGGGAAACAAGTTCGATTTTTAATATATGGAGAGCGGGAAAATATCGAAAATCAACCTCGTGTAACTTATGTCCGCTGTTTGAGGAATGTGGGGGTTACCAATGACTCAATTTTTCAATGGTCAGAAAATTTTATTCATAAATAGAATACTTTTTGATGATGCATTTATAACGGTTGTAGAGGTTATATTTTTCAGTGTGTATTTAAAGCTTTCTTTTTCAGATTTTTCAAGTATTATGGGCTTATGTTTGTTAATTTCGTTGTTAGTTCAGATTCCAACAGGTTACTTATCCGATAAATTCGATAGGAAATTAATGTTAGTATTAGGAAATGGTGCGGAAATTGTGTGTCTTATAACTTTACTTTTTCTTCCTAGTTTGATAAAAGGCTCTTTATTTATTCCAGTTTTAATCATAGAAATTATAAGAACAGGCATGTTGGCTTTAGCGAGTGGTAATTTTGAAGTGTTAATATTTAATATGTTTAAGAGGGAAGGAAAAGCTGAAAAAGATTTTATGGAGAAATCCGCCTCATATTTTTCCATAGGAGCGATTATAGCAGCAATTTCTGGATTTATTTCTACGGTTTTATTTTCCTATTTAGTGATTTTGCCACTTATATTAGATTTATCGATAAAAATCATCAAATTATTATCTGCTATTTTCATGTGTTCTGAAGCTAGACATAAAGAAATGACAAAAATAAAAATGAAAGTAAAGTCCTTAAATTATAAATTGTTATTTCTCTTGTTCTCGCTTGCACTTCTATTTTGTATTTCAAGGGGGACATTCTCTTTATATCAACCGGTTATGACTTCATTAGGTATTCCTCTTTATTATTATGGCCTACTTATTATGATAGTGAACCTATCGATATTCGTTCTTTTGAGAGTTTTGAAAAAGAAAGTATCGCTGTTCAAATTTTCAGCATTACTTCTTGTTTCTTTTGCGGTTCTTACTTTTCAAGGGGTATTGGTAATTGAACATTTTATACCAGGAAATCTTTTTCGTTTTTTGATTGTAGCGATAATATTTTCAAGTATGCAGATTATCAGACTATTTTCAGAAGGTCTCTCCTCTTATTTTATCAACACCTCGATTAAGGATAGAAACGATAAAACAACTGTTTTTTCTCTTTATTCTACGATAGCCCAGCTTTTACTATCTGCTTCTTTCTTCTTAATGGGAGTTGTTCAAGGGGGAGTTAATAACTATTTGATGACCTATTTATATATTAGTGCAATTTTTGGACTAATTATTATAGCTTTAGGTATCCTTGGAAAGGGGAAAAAATATGTTTAGAGATGACGAACTTTTTTTACCAATTAAGGTGTATATATATTTAACTAATCATTGTCATTACGAATGTGATTACTGCTTCCTTAAATAAATGAAGATGTTAAATACAAAGGAGATCTCAAAAGAGGATTTAGAAAAAATAGCTTATTATTTAGAAAAATATAAAGTACCCTTAGTTGCTATTTGTGGGGGAGACCCAATTCTACACCCAAGTCTTATTAATTTTGTCCAATTACTATCAGAACATAAGAATTATCCAATTATAGCGACTAATGCAGTTGATGTATCCTATGAGTATTTGTATCAGTTAAAATCAGCAGGGGTTCGATATTTACAGATAGGCATTGATAGTTTGCGATATTCAAAATTGGATAACTACAAAGAAAACGGGCGTCTTAGAAAAGTTGAAAAAACTGTAAAATATTTAAAAGAATTGGGGATATTATATGGTTTTGCAACTTGTATCACTCGGAAAAACATTGGAGAGCTTAGTAAAATTGCGACTTATGCTAAAGAAGCAGGAGCCGAACTGTTGAAACTTTCAACTTATGATGGAGAAAATCAAGTATATAAATTAACGGAAATTCAAAAAGAAGAGTTAAAAATCTTTGTAAAACAATATAATACTGATGGGATTTATATTCGCTATTCGCCAGTTCAAGAAACATTAAATTATGTATCGGAATATCCCTCCCTGACAATATATGCAAACGGGGATCTAGCAATTGAAGAAACAGGAGATGTTATTGGGAACATTTCCACTTCTGAACCAGCTGTAGAATATAAAAAATATATATTAGAAAAATGGAGAACAAACAAATGAAGTATAGATTAAACCCATTATTTACGCTCAGAAAAACAGATAAAGCGGTCTTCAATTTCTCAAGGGCGGAATTAACACAATTCAACGATACAGGTTTTGATATTTTATTGGCAGTTCTTGAACAAGAAAGTGATAGAGAGTGGACAGATGAGGAAGATGAATTCCTGAAAGAGTTAATCAAGGAGAAAATCGTTGAAGAATCTTGAAGAGCTTATTCAACTAAGAAAATCAAATAAATTTCATAATATTGGTGTAAATGTTGAAAGTGTAATAGAAATAGTAAAAAAATCCTACTATAATTTTGAGAAACATAGCGTTCCTTCTGCCGGAGCTATATATGGTTTGAAAGTTTTACTTTTTTATAAGAACAATAAAAAAATATTTAACTCTAAAGGGGAGATAAGTACAGAGAAATTCGAGATAAATCAAATTAAAAAAACTTGTTTTTATGATGATAAATATTTTTCTTCAAGTTCAATTCTTATTGCTGTGACATATGATTACGATAAATATTTTGGCAAATATGGTAATTGTGGGATAAGGTATGCTTCAATCGAATGTGGTGCTTTTCTGCAAAATTTTCAACTACTACTTTCAGAAAAAGATATATACGGTTGTCCATTAGGCTTCGTAGATAATGATGCTCTGTTGGGAATAGAAGAACCCCTAATTTATTTTATTATTAATTAATCTTTGATAAGATATCCGAAGTTTAGGATTCTTATATAACTATTTGGGCTCAAAATAGTACCATAATAAGGAGGAATTTTCATGAACAAAGAAACTGTGAAAGATGTTCGCAAAGAACATAAAGAAAAACCAGAATTTAAAACAATTTCATTATTAGCATGCATGAACTCGACTTCTATCGCTAATTAATTATTGATTTTTATATAAATATAAATCAATGGAGTGAAAAGAGCCTATATCGAAATTGATTTATACCTTTTGATAGTTGTATAAGCTATAATAAAAAACGCTCTGACGAATTCATCAGAGCGTTTTAATTATTTTTATCAATAGATTATTAGTATTGGTCTAACAAGAGTTGTTTAATCTCATCAATTCTTGGTTGACGTGGATTAGCAGGTGTACATTGGTCATCGTAAACAAGGTCAGCCAATTTATCAAGCTCACGTTCAAGATGAGCTTTATCTACACCATTTCCTGAAAGGGTGATATTAATATCAATGCTATCAGTCAATTTTTTAAGTTCAGCAACCAAAGCTTTGACCGCTTTTTCATCTGAATCTTCTTTGCCAGCAAATCCCATGAAGCGTGAAATTTCAGCGTAGTCTTCTTGCGCACGATAAGTTTCATAACGTGGGTAAGGGGTACGTTTAACGTTTCCTGTTACAGCGTTAAATTTAATGACATGTGGCATAGCGATAGCAATGGCAAGACCATGAGGAAGTCCAAATTCACCACCAATTTTATGAGCAAGTGAGTGGTTAATACCAAGGAAAGCATTGGCGAAGGCCATACCAGCGAGTGTTGCAGCATTGTGCATGTTTTCGCGAGCTTTTTGACCTTCTTTGGTTGGATGAGCTGGGTCATAGTGATAAGACTCAGTCAAGTTTTCAAAGATAAGTTTGATGGCTTGAAGTGAAATTGGTTTTGTATAGTCAGAAGACATGACAGAAACATAAGATTCAAGCGCGTGTGACATGGCATCAATACCAGACCAAGAAACAGTACGTTTTGGTACAGTCATAACAAACTCGGGGTCAACAATGGCAACTTGTGGTGTCAGTTGGTAATCAGCAAGTGGATATTTAACGTGAGTTTCATCATCAGTGATAACCGCAAATGGAGTCACTTCAGAACCAGTACCAGAAGTAGTAGGGATAGCAACCATTTGTGCTTTGTGTGGGTGGTAGAATTTGATAATACGTTTACGAATATCAACAAATTTTTGAGCTAACTCTTGGAAGAGCTCTTTCAAACTTGCGTCATCGGAAAGGTCAGCCTCACCACGAGCATCATATTCATAAATCAAACGACCAATCTTACCAGCATCAAGGGCAGAACCACCACCAAGACAGATGACAGTGTCAGGTTCAAATTGTTTCATTTGACGAGCGATTGCAATGGCTTCACTCAAAGTTGGGTCAGGTTGGACTGAGCCATAAATGCTTGTTTCAACTTGAGTTGGGCGGATAGCAAGTTGTTCCAAAACTTTATCAACGAAACCGAATTTAACCATACCAGGGTCGGCAACAATGAAAGCTTTGTGGACGTGTGGCAATTCTTGTAAGTAAGAAATTGCATTTTTTTCGTAGTAAATTTCTTTTGGCAAACGAACCCATTGAGGGCGATTACGACGTTTAGCCACTGTTTTAACATTCAATAGATCGTATGTACTCAAATTGTGTGAAAGTGAATTTTTCCCCCATGAACCAGTTCCGAGCGTCAGTGATGGACGCATTGCATCAGTATAAATATCTCCGACCCCACCGATAGAGTCAGGTTGGTTAACGAGGATACGAGAAGCTTCGACTTTAATTCCGTATTCTTTGACAAATGGGTCGTCCATTGCACCGATTTGAATGGCAGCGTTGTGACCAGCTCCTTGGTAAGCAAGTAAGCTACGGACAATTTCAATTCCTTCTTCACGTGTTTCTGATTTGTAGATTGAAAGCAAAGGAGAAAGTTTTTCAGAAGAAAGAGCTTCCCCAATATTTTTCTTATCAAGTTCAAAAAGAAGAACATCTTTATCTTTAGGGACGTTAACACCAGCTTGTTCAGCAATCCATTGACCAGAACGACCAGCAACAGGACCAGTTACACCAAAACCTTCACCAGCACGTTCAACGAAAACAAAACTTTCAATTGCCTTGTAATCTTTTTTAGGAACCATATAAGCGCCTTGTGCTTGCATTTTAGCGACAAATTCATCATAGATTGATGCATCAATAACTGCAGAGTTTTCAGTCGCACAAATCATTCCGTTATCAAAACGTTTTGAAAGCAAGAGATCTTCAACAGCACGATCGATATTTGCAGTTGCATCAACGTACACTGCACCGTTACCAGCACCTACACCAAGTGAAGGATTACCAGACTTAAGCGCAGCATTGACCATACCTGGACCACCAGTTGCAAGAATTGTAGCAATTCCTCTATTTTGAATCAAAGCAGTCGTCATATCAAGACTGGGTACTTCAATCCATTGAATGAAGTCTTCAGGTGCACCAGCTTCAATCGCAGCATCATAAACAATTTTAGCTGCATGGCTTGAGCATTTTTGTGCTTGTGGGTGAAAGGCAAAGACAATAGCATTACGAGTCTTTGCAGCCAATAAAGATTTAAAGATGGCTGTTGATGTTGGATTAGTTGTTGGGACAATACCAGCAAGTACTCCAAGGGGGCTTGCGATTTCAACAGAACCAGCAACTTTGTTTTCAGCGATAACGCCAACTGTTTTATCATTTTTGATTGCATTATAAACAGATTCAGAAGCAAAATGGTTTTTTGTATCTTTGTCCTCAACAACTCCACGGCCAGTTTCATTAACGGCTTCGTGAGCGAGTTCCAGAGAATGTTTGCTTGCTGCAAGAGCCATTGCAGCAACAATAGTATCAACTTGAGTTTGTGTGTATCCTTCAAATTTAAGAACTGCAGCTTGAGCTTTTTTGACTAATTGATCAGTATAAGCGACAGCTTCTTGGAATTTTGCGACTTTTTCTTCAGCGCTTAAAACTTTCTTTGCAGCTGGAGCGGCTTTTTTAGTTGCCATATGTGTACGTTCTCCTTTGTGATTTCGTTCACTTTCTTTTACGTGAATAGTTTAACAAAGTTTTTTAAAGAAGTCAAGCGATATTGTGATGAAATTTACAAAAAAACTCATCAAACTTTTAGAAATCGCTTTATAAGTAAGGGTTTCAGACAAAAAAATATTGCCAAATCCTTTTAAAGATTTGGCAATATTTTTTTGTCTGATTTAGTAAAACTTTGTGAAAAAACAAAAGCAAGATTTACTAAAGTTTAGTTTTTACAAAGGTAAAACACAAGTAATTTCAGGAGCGTAAAAGTCTTTTTGTTCTAACGTTAATGACCCTGTATTTTTATCTCTCAAGAAAAGAGTTAAATTATCAGATTCTTGATGAGCGACAATGATATAATCTTCGGTTTTATTAAAATTAAAATCGCGTGGAATATGACCTTCAGTCTTTGTCCAACCAATAGATTCTAATTTTGTTCCGAGAGGACTTACCTTGTAAATTGCTAAAGAGTCGTGACCACGATTAGAAGCATAGAGGAACTTACCATCAGAAGAAATTCGAATAGCAGCTACCCCATTGGCTCCGTGATAGTCTTCAGGTAAAGTACTGATTGTTTGAAGACGAGCGAATCGTCCTTTTTCTTCATTATAGCTTAGAACTTCAATAGTTGAATTTAATTCTCCGACGAGATAAGCAATTTTTCCATTAGGATGGAAGCTGATGTGACGAGCTCCCATTCCTTTTTCGGCACGATAAATCGTAACGATATTGAGTTTACCTTCACCAATAACATCGTAAACAGTCACTTCATCTGTACCTAAATCACAAGTAACAAGACGACCATCTGGAGTTAAATCAGAGTAATGGACATGAGAACTTGCTTGCTCAGGTCGAGGACCAGAACCATTATGTTTAACTGTATCGGTTAATCTAAGGGAACCATCAGCTTGAATTTTGTACACACGAACTTCACCCAAGTGATAGTTAGCACCATAAACGAGTTGACGTGCTTCATCAACAGCCACATAACACAAAGGGGCTCCAGTACTCGTTACATTCCCTAGGTGAGTTGTATTTTGACCATCAAAATCAAAGGCAGCAATTCCACCACCATTTCCATCAGCAGCACAAGTGTAGAGGTGCCCTTTTTGATCAAGAGTGATATAAGTTGGATTTTGAACCGCTGCAACTTCAGTTAAAGCCGACAATTCAGCTTTCTTGCTATCTAATAGAACACTGTAAACGCCTTTGGATACACGTTTAGTATAACCGCCTAAAAGGATTTTTTCTTTCATATTTATCTCCTCACAAACTATTTTATTTACTATAATTATTTTATCACAAAAAAAGCGTTTTCAGCAAAAATATTAATTTTATTCTTAGAAAAAGATGTAAAAAACTCCCTTAAGGGGATTATATAGGCAAAAATATTCGTTAAATTTGTCAGACAACATTGAGATATAAAAAACAGAATAAAAAGAAAGTGGAGTAGGAGAGCTTTCTTTTACTCATATTGATAAAAGAAATAAATGAATAGATGCTTGCAAAAGTAGCTTAAACAATGTATAATGAAAGAGTTGCTATGCAACCATCTCGCATTTCGTCTCGACAAAGTCGTAGTGTACGCAAGTATTGCGGCTGCGGATGACAGATGAAAGAGGAAAAACTATTTTAAAAGGAGACATTAACATGTCAGTTATTTCAATGAAACAACTTCTTGAAGCTGGTGTTCACTTCGGTCACCAAACTCGTCGTTGGAACCCTAAAATGAAACCATACATCTTCACAGAACGTAATGGTATCCACGTTATTGACCTTCAAAAAACTGTAAAACTTGTTGACGATGCTTACAACTATGTAAAAAACGCTTCACAAGAAGGCGCAGTAGTTCTTTTTGTTGGTACTAAAAAACAAGCTGCTGAAGCAGTAAAAGAAGAAGCTCTCCGCGCTGGTCAATACTACGTAAACCACCGTTGGTTGGGTGGTATGCTCACTAACTGGAATACAATCCAAACACGTGTGACACGCCTTAAAGAAATCAACAAAATGGAAGAAGAAGGAACTTTCGAAGTATTACCTAAGAAAGAAGTAGTTCTTCTTAACAAAGAACGCGAACGCCTTGAAAAATTCATCGGTGGTATCGCTGATATGCCTCGTATTCCAGATGTTATGTACATCGTTGACCCACATGCTGAACAAATCGCAGTAAAAGAAGCTAAAACTTTGGGGATCCCAGTTGTAGCAATGGTTGATACAAATGCAGATCCAGAACCAATCGACGTAGTTATTCCTGCAAATGATGATGCTATCCGTGCTGTTAAATTGATTACAGCTAAAATGGCAGATGCTATCATTGAAGGACGTCAAGGTGAAGATGCAGCGGAAGATTTCGTTGCAGAAGAAGCAGCTTCAGAAGAATCACTTGAAGAACTTGCTGAAATCGTTGAAGGTAAATAATTTTAACTTCAACTTATACTAAATTAAGTAACTACAACAGGCGAGGCCTTACGCCTCACCTGTTTTTTTAAATAAAACTACTGTCAATATTGACAGAATAAACACATAGGAGATTTACAAAATGGCAGTAACAGCAGCTCAAGTAAAAGAATTACGTGAAAAAACTGGTGCAGGAATTATGGACGCTAAACGTGCGCTCGTAGAAACTGACGGAAATATGGAAGCAGCAGCAGAACTTCTTCGTGAAAAAGGAATCGCTAAAGCAGCTAAAAAAGCTGACCGCGTTGCCGCTGAAGGACTTACAGGAATTGCTGTAAATGGAAATGTTGCAGCACTTGTTGAGTTGAATTCAGAAACAGACTTTGTTGCGAAAAATGACCAATTTGTTGCTTTGGTTAAAGAAACTGCAGAACTTCTTGCAGCTAGCAAACCAGCAAACAATGAAGAAGCGTTGGCTATCAAAACAGCTTCAGGCGTAACTCTTGAACAAGAACTTGTTCAAGCAACTGCAACAATCGGAGAAAAAATCACTTTCCGTCGTTTTGTAGTAATTGAAAAAACTGATGAGCAACACTTTGGTGCATACCAACATAATGGTGGTAAAATTGGGGTTATTTCAGTTATCGAAGGCGCTGACGAAACACTTGCTAAACAAGTATCAATGCACATTGCCGCTATGAACCCAACAGTTCTTTCTGCTGATGAACTTGATTCAGAATTTGTAAAAGCTGAATTAGCACAAATGAACCACAAAATTGATGAAGACAACGCTAGCCGTGTACTCGTTAACAAACCAGAACTTCCACATCATGAATATGGTTCTAAGAGCCAATTGACAGAAGAAGTTCTTGCAGCAGCAAAAGCTTCATTTGAAGAAGAACTTAAAGCTGAAGGCAAACCAGAAAAAATCTGGGACAAAATCCTTCCAGGTAAAATGGCTAAATTTATCGTTGACAACACAAAAGTTGACCAACAATTTGCTCTTCTTGCACAACTTTACATCATGGATGATAGCAAAACTGTTGAAGCTTTCCTTGAATCTAAAGGTGCTAAAGCAATTGCATTCACGCGTTTTGAAGTTGGTGAAGGAATTGAAAAAGCTGAAACAGACTTCGCAGCTGAAGTTGAAGCAGCAAAAGCAGGACTTTAATTTAATAAAAGACAACCTATACAGTGGTTGTTTTTTTATTTGAAAAATAAAAATAGATTTTCGACTAGAAAACTAAGAAAATAGTATATTTCTTTGACGCAATATGCTATAATTATATTTGAGATTTTCTATTTAATTAAAATCTATATAATCTAAGTAATTAAACTATTTCAAGTAATTAAATCATTTTATGGAGTAAAGCATGTCAAGTACTGTCATTATCCTCATTGTTGTCCTATTAGTTATTCTCGTAGCCTTCTACGTTTTTGCGATATTAATGCGAAAGAAAACGGAGGATCGTATATTAGCCCTTGAAGAACGGAAGGAATCCCTTTTCGATTTACCCGTTCAAGAAGAGATTGATTCTGTTAAGAAAATGCATCTTGTTGGACAATCTCAAACAATTTTTCGCGAATGGAATCAGAAATGGCTTGATCTATCATCGAATTCTTTTGCTGATCTGGAAGAACACATTTTTGAAGCTGAACAATTAAATGACTCATTTCATTTTTTCCGCGCTCGGGAATCTGTAGCAGATAGTGAAGCGCAGATTGATTTGATGGAAGGAGATGTTGAAGGAATTCGCCAAGGTGTTGCCCAACTTGTTGAGCAAGAAAAACGAAATTCAAACAAGATCCAAGAGTCTCTTGATTTGTATGATAGTCTACGCAGTGATATTGCTGACAATGCGGATTTGTATGGGACTGTCATCACTGAACTTGAAAAACATCTTGCTAATATTGAGACAGAGTTCTCTCAATTTGTAACGTTGAACTCAACTGGTGACCCGATTGAAGCAGCTGAAGTTTTAGAAACAGCCGAAGAGCATACAATTGCCTTGCGTGCGATAACTGAGCAAATCCCATCATTCATTAAAACAATTGAAAAAGATGTGCCAAAACGTCTGGAAGAATTACAAGAAGCAAGCGATAAGTTTGTTGCAGAAGATTATATTCTCCCAGAAAACGTTGACCTCAAAGAGAGAATGGATAATTTACAACTCCATCTTGAAGAAAGCAGATCACTTTTAGAGCAATTTGAACTTGACCGGGTTGAAGCGGAGCTTGGCTTGATTCAAGAACAAGTAGAAGAGCTCTATTCTATTTTTGAAAGAGAATATACTGCACGTCGAAATGTCGAAAAACGTTCATCGGTTCTTAAAGAATATATTGAACATATTAGAGTGAATAACAAAAATCTTCTTCTTGAAATTGATCATGTGACTCAAGCTTACATCCTTTCAGGAAATGAAAAAGGTTATGTGAGAGGATATCAAGAACATTTAGAGTCATTGGATGCAGATGTTGATGAAATTATCTCAAACATTGAAGCTAAAGCAATTCCTTATTCAAGCCTTTCACGTCGCGTGAACTCTGTTGTCAATGCTTTAGAAGATATTGAAAAAAATCAAATCAAAATTAGCGAGACTCTTTCAGGACTCAGAGATGAAGAAAGAGCAGCACAAGAAATTGCAGAACGTTTTGATTCTGAACTTCGTACTATTAAACGTTATGTTGAAAAATGTAATTTGCCAGGACTTCCTAAAGATTATCTTGATTTATTCTTTATGACCGGAGATCGAGTGCAAAATCTTTTCAAAGAGTTGGGACGTGTAAGAATTAATATTGATACAATTAACCATCTTGTTGATGTGAGTACCGAAGATATGCATGTTTTGAAAGAAGCAACAACTAATTTGACAGACCATGCAGTATTGGCAGAACAACTTATTCAATATGCTAATCGTTATAAAGCGTCTAATGAACAAGTTGCACAAGGCATTTCAAAAGCACTTCAACTTTTTGAAAACAGTCGCGATTATGATGGTTCATTCGATGAAATTTCTAAGACTTTAGAAATAGTTGAACCTGGTGCCGCTTCAAGAATTTCCGGAGTTTATTTCAAAAATAAACCTACGCCAGATTATTTATAAAAAGCAAGGATTGATTTCCTTGCTTTTTTTATTTTATTTTTAAAAAAATAGTTTGATAATTTCAGAATTTTCTGTATAATGATGTTAGGTAAAACAAATAAAAATTATTATAATGAAACATAAAGATATATTCATGTCTTGGAAAGGGCAAAAATGAAGATTCAACATTATAATAGAATTCCCCCCTGACGGCTTATTAGACAGTCATTCTCCTCCATAATTTCTTTAATCACTTATAATAAATTATGAAAAAGAGGAATATCAATGACATATTACATGGAAGAAAATGAATTCGAAGGTTTATTTTCTGGAATGAAACCAATCATCAGAAAATTGATGAAACAAATTCGAATCAAAGCATGGGACATAGAGGATTATTATCAAGAAGGAATGATTATTTTGCATCACCTTTTAGAAGAAAATCACCCATCCACTAATATTTATACAAAGTTCAAAGTAAAATATCATCAACGTTTGATTGATGAACTACGCCATAGCTACGCCAAAAAACGGCTTCATGACCATTTTGTAGGTTTAGACATTTATGAATGTTCGGACTGGATAGATGCAGGAGGAAGTACCCCTGAAAGCGAGCTTGTGTTCAATCATCTTTTAGCAGAAGTTTATGAAGGATTGAGCGCCCACTATCAGGAATTACTTGTGCGTCAAATGAGAGGAGAAGAACTCACGCGAATGGAACGCTATCGGCTACGAGAAAAAATCAAAAATATACTATTTTCTCGAGATGATGATTAAAAAGAGCTCCCTTATCTTTGATAGGGGAGCTCTTTTTTTAAAAAATAATAAGAAAAGGCCCAAGCGAGTGATAGCTTAAGTTAAAACGGATACAGAAGCAGGTTAAAACGAACAAAA
>NZ_JAVXIY010000015.1:0-15304 GCF_036648155.1 Lactococcus sp.
CGACGCTCGTCTCTCGCGACAACTATTATATTCTATCAAACCTATCTCTTCCTGTCAAGAATTAACTGTCACTTTTTCAATCTTTTTTTCTTATTGTCTCTTAAACCCTGATATTACGTGCTTCTTTGGTTAGTGTTTTTTTTAATAAAATAGGAAATATAGTAATTTCTCTACATTATAGTTTAAATTAAATAATAAAAAACACTCCCAATTTGAGAGTGTTTTAAACATTGATATATGAATAATATTAACGTTTTGAGAATTGTGATGCTTTGCGGGCTTTTTTGAGACCTGGTTTTTTACGTTCAACCATACGAGCGTCACGTGTAAGAAGTCCAGCGCGTTTCAAAGCACTACGGAAGTCTGGGTCTACTTGGAGCAATGCACGAGCGATACCGTGACGGATAGCTCCTGCTTGACCAGATACACCACCACCATTTACGTTTACGAGAGTGTCGTAGCTACCTTCTGTTTGTGTAGCTGCAAATGGTTGGTTGATAACAAGACGCATGTCTGCGTGTGGGATGTAGCTTTCTACTTCGCGTCCGTTAACTGTGATTTTACCAGTACCAGGTACGAGACGTACGCGTGCTACTGCATTTTTACGACGGCCTGTGCCGGCATATTGTACTTGTGCCATTATGTTCGTTCCTTCCTGATTAGATCAAACCTGTGATGTCAAGGACTTCAGGTTTTTGAGCTGTATGTGTGTGTTCTGCGCCAACAAACACTTTAAGTTTCATGCCTTGAGCACGTCCAAGTGTGTTGTGTGGAAGCATACCTTTTACTGATTTTTCAATCAAACGTACAGCATTCTTTTCACGGAGTTCACCAGCAGTAACTGATTTCAATCCACCTGGGTGAAGTGAGTGTGAGTAGTATACTTTATCAGTTGCTTTTTTACCAGTCAATTTGATTTTTTCAGCGTTAACAACGATTACGAAATCACCTGTATCAGTATGTGGTGTGTATGTTGGTTTGTTTTTTCCGCGGAGTACGCTTGCGACAACTGCAGAAAGACGTCCAAGAGGAACATCAGTTGCATCGACGACGTACCATTTACGGTCAACGTTTTGAGCGTTAGCCATGAATGTAGTTTTCATCATTTTGGTTATTTTCCTTTTACTAGAATTTGTTTACAGCAGGTGTAAGAGTCCTGCAAAGTATTTTTGGGTTTCCGGGGCCACAAAAATGGGGTAAACAATACCGTTTATCATCATATCATATTCCGCCTCGCTTTGTCAAGGCTTTTTTGCTTCTAACGCTTTATCTTTTAATTACTTTTAGAGCTCTTAATTTTTTTGTTATTAAAATTTTGCTGTTGAATATTTATTCCATTGATATTAGAAGACTTAAGCAATCTAATAGTAGTTTTATTTGAAGTGTGATACACTTTTTTTAATAGATAGATTTATAAAATACAATATTAAATAGAGCTTTTTTAATTTTTTATTCAGTTGATTTAGAAAAAGTGTATATTTATTTTAGAAAAGAGGAGAATAGTATGTTTTTAGCGATTAATGAAATCAGACATTCAAAATTGAGGTATGCCCTTGTGATTGGGGTTATGTTTTTGATTGCCTATCTTGTATTTTTCCTAACTGGCCTGGCCTACGGACTTGCTCAAGAAAATCGAATGGCTGTTGATAAATGGAATGCCTCCGATATTTTTTTATCTGAGAAAGCAAATGATTCTCTCAATATGTCAATGATTGAACCTGATCTCGCCAATGAACTGGCCGCTAAAGAAAAAGCGGCCCTCGCCCAAACTGCTGGTATCATTTATGATGCTACTGACGAAAATAAGAAGCAAAACGTTAGCTTTTTTGGTATAAATTCAAAGGAGTTTTTAAATCCAAAAGTTATCGAAGGAAAATCCTTTAAAAGCAGTGGCGAGGTGGTCGCTGATATTAGCTTGAAAAAACAATATCATTATAAAATAGGAGATAGAGTGAAACTGGCAACCAACAACGAGCCTTTGCTGATTGTAGGTTTTACAGATAACGCTAAGTTTAATATTTCTCCTGTGCTTTATACTTCTATGGAGACTTTCCAAACTGTCCGTTACGGTGCCAATTCTAGTTTTCAACCTAAAACTACTTATAACGCTATTGTTACGCGTGGGAAAGTGAGTCAGCAACCTAAAGGTCTTCAAAAATTATCCATCAGTAAATTTATAGATAAGCTCCCAGGTTATAGTGCTCAAGTTTTGACTTTTGGTTTCATGATTGGCTTTTTAGTCGTGATTGCTGCAGTAGTCATTGGAATCTTTATTTATGTTCTGACCATGCAAAAGATAGCAATTTTCGGAGTAATGAAAGCTCAAGGAATTTCTAGCCGTTTTATTGCCAATTCAGTCATTGCCCAGACTTTTATTTTAGCTGTTAGTGGAGTGATTATAGGTTTATTAGCAACGATTGCTTCTGCTTTGATTTTACCTGAGGCAGTTCCTTTTCAAACAAACCTTCTTTTCTTTGGTGTCATCGCCCTCTTAATGGTTTTAGTCGCAATTATTGGCGCTTTGTTCTCTGTAAGGACAATTGTCAAGATTGATCCCTTGAAAGCAATCGGGTAGGTAGGAGGAAATAGAATGAAAGCAATTGAGTTAAAAAATGTCAAAAAGAATTTTAAAGATGGCGACGAAACAATTGAAGCATTGAAAGAAACCAATTTTTCAGTAGATAAGGGAGAATTTGTTGCAATCATCGGTCCTTCCGGCTCTGGTAAGAGCACTCTTCTTACTATTGCCGGTGGATTGCAAAGTCCTTCTTCTGGAGAAATTTGGATTAACGGTCAGACTTTAAGCGAAAAGAAAGAAAAAGCACGCGCTAAAGTTCGTTTTGAGGAAATTGGTTTTATTTTGCAAGCCTCTAATCTTGTTCCATTTCTTACTGTCAAAAAACAGCTTGAACTGGTCGATAAAATCACTAAAGGAAAAAATAATAAATCTGGTCTAGAGTTGCTTAGTCGCCTAGGTCTAGACAAATTAATTGATAAATATCCTGATGAGCTTTCTGGTGGAGAGCGTCAAAGAGTTGCGATTGTACGCGCGCTTTACAATGACCCCTCCATTGTCTTGGCAGATGAGCCGACTGCAAGTTTAGATACTGAAAAAGCTTACGAAGTCGTTAAAATATTGGCAAAAGAAGCGAAAGAAAAAAATAAGGCAACAATCATGGTCACTCATGATTTACGTTTGGTGGATTTTTGCGATAAAGTTTACTTAATGCAAGATGGAAGTTTAAGAGAAAAAAAAGATTAGATTTTTCATCCACTCCATAGTCAAATATGGAGATTTTTTTCATTATTTTATCACATGTTTGGTATAATAGATTCTAATAAGAAATTATTTTAAACAAATAGTTGGATTCTTATTCGCGAACCTCTTATTTATGGTAGAATAATCTTATGAATATTGTCCTAAAATTAAGCTCTAATGCCTGTCAGCAACTCTCTGAAAAATATAAATCTTACGAGCAAACTTCTAAAAATCCTTATATTCGCTTTTTTGCTAAAGTTGGAAAAACTTCTATTTCTGTTTATACGTCTGGAAAAGTAGTCTTTCAAGGAAGTGATGCCGGAAAAATTGCTAGTGAATTTGGACATGTTGCTCAAGTTGTTCCTAAAAAGCAAACTAATCTTATTGGGACTGACGAGGTAGGAAATGGTTCATATTTTGGTGGCTTAATGGTTACTGCAAGTTTTGTCAGTGATAATCATTTGAAATTTTTAAAAGAAATGGGTGTCGCTGATTCTAAAAAATTAACTGACGAAAAAATTTGTCAGATTGCCCCAAAATTGATAGAGGAGATTCCTCATGTTGCCTTGGTTGTTGAGCCTGAGAAGTATAACGAAGTGATTGCTTCGGGTTATAATGCTGTCAGCATCAAGGTTGCCTTACATAATCAAGCAATTTATCTCCTTGAAAAGCAACTCGGTAGCCAGCCTGAAAGTATTGTTATCGATGCTTTCACAACCGAAGCAAATTATAAAAAATATGTTAGCGCAGAAAAAAATCACCCACTGACAAACGTAACTTTACTGACAAAAGCTGAAGATCAATTTTTAGCTGTTGCAGTTAGTTCAATTATTTCTCGTTATAAGTTTTTGGAAAATCTCAAAAAGTTATCAAAAGAATCTGGCTTTACTTTACCCAGTGGCGCAGGAAATTTGTCTGACAAAGTTGCGGCTCAAATCATTAAGAGTCAAGGGATTGATGCTCTGAATCACTTAGCTAAATTACATTTTGCCAATACACAAAAAGCGATGAAAATCGCTCAATTATAGAAAGTAATAATATAATGAAATTTTTAAAAGAATGGGGATTATTTATCTTTATAATCGCCGCTGTCCTTCTCTCGCGCGTCTTTATTTGGTCACTAGTTGTCGTTGATGGCCATTCAATGGACCCTACTTTAGCCGATAAAGAAAGACTCGTAATTGTTAGAACGACAAAAATTAATCGTTTTGATATTGTAGTTGCCAAAGAAAACGCGGCTGATGGTTCAACCAAAGATATTGTCAAACGTGTCATTGGAATGCCTGGCGACACTATAAAATTCGACCATGACCAACTTACTATCAATAATAAGGTTTATCCAGAAAACTATCTCAAAGACTACCAAAAACAATTGGCTGATGGTCAATTGGAAAAAACTTACGGGAACTATCCTTTGACAAAAGCATTAACTGATCAAAATCGTAGTTTATTTGTAAGCTTAGCTCAGAGCACCAAAGCTTTTACAACGGATAGTACTGGTAATCCAACCTTTACAGTCAAAGTCCCTGACGGACAATACTTCTTGATGGGAGATAATCGTGTTGTCTCTCAAGATAGCCGAGCAGTTGGAAGTTTCAAACGTTCAGCGATTATTGGTGAAGCCAAATTACGAGTTTGGCCACTCAATAAAATTTCTTTCTTTTAAGTAAATAAGCAAAAAAGTTACTGACAGAATGTCTGCCAGTAACTTTTTTTATTTGTCATTAAATATATTTCCCAATTGAACATCAATTGAACGATTGGCAATATCAATGCGGTCAACTTTCAAGATTGATTTATAATCATCAATCAATCGTTCACCTTTAAATGGTCCTTCAAGAAAAACGGCAACACCGGCAAGTAAACAATCAAATTCATGAACAAGACTTCTCATTCCATTGATTGTTCCTGCGCCTTTCATGAAGTCGTCAACAATCAAAACATTTTGACCGATTGAAAGACTCCGTTTGGATAAGGTCATATTTTCAACACGAGAACTTGAACCCGACATATAATTTACATTGAGCGTTGCTCCTTCGGTCACTTTAGGGTCACGACGAACAATTACGAAGGGAACATCTAAAATCTCAGCAACCGACTGAGCGATTGGAATTCCTTTTGTTGCAATGGTCATGACAACATCAACTTGCTTTTCATGATACTCATGAGCAATAATTTGACCAATTTTACGAAGATTTGATGGAGTGCCTAAAATATCTGACAGATAAATATATCCCCCAGGTAAAATTCGATTTTCTTCACGTAAAAGTTCAGCAATTTCCTGACTCATTTCCAACGAACGTTCGTCAGTAATGTAAGGTGTAAACCGAACTCCTCCAAGGCTACCTGGAAATGTTTCAACCAGACCTACTCCTTGGTTTTCAAAAACACGTTTGATAAATACTAAATCTTCTGAAATAGAGGATTTGGCTACCTCATAATGTTTACTCAGTTCATTTAAATTTAGCATTTGATTGGGATGATTAATTAAAAAATTTGTAAAATCAACTAAACGTTCGTTTCTTTTCATTTATTATCTCATCTCCTATTTGATAAGCTTATTATAGCATGGTATTTCCGAACATTCAAGTTTCACATGAAACAATTTACTGACAGCTTCCAGATTCATAAAATATTTTTCTGTCAGTAATTTTTAATTTTAAAAGTAAATAAAAAAAGCAGCATCACTTAGAAACTGCTTTCTCACTTTTAGGAGTAAAATTATGAAAAAAATTTTTTGGGAATAAATACATTATAGCTTCCTTGACTTAATGATTCATTAAATCAGGATAAAATGAAACTAAACCAAAAAAAATCTTGTCAGTAAAAAAATAACCTATCATTACTGACAGGTTATTTCATATTTTAAAATTAAAGCTTAGTCAGCGTTACGACCATTTTTAGCAATAATTTCTTCTTGTACTGATTTAGGTACGTCTGAATAGTGGTCAAATACCATCATGAAAGTACCACGTCCTTGTGTAGATGAACGGAGAGTAGTTGCGTAACCGAACATTTCAGCAAGTGGAACGAAAGCATTAACGATTTGTGATTTACCGTGAGCTTCCATTGAGTTAACTTGACCACGACGAGCAGTCACGTGACCCATGATATCTCCAAGGTTTTCTTCAGGAACAGTGATTGTAACTTTCATCATTGGTTCAAGAATTGCAGGTTTCGCAGTTTTAGCAGCTTCTTTCATTGCAAGAGAAGCGGCAACCTTGAAGGCAGTTTCTGATGAATCGACATCATGGTAAGAACCATCATAAAGTTTAGCTTTAATGTCAACCATTGGGTATCCAGCAAGGACACCGTTAGCCATAGTTTCTACCAAACCTTTTTCAACGGCTGGTACGAATTCACGAGGAACGACACCACCGACGATAGCATTTTCAAATTCAAATCCAGCACCTTCTTCATTAGGTGTGAATTCGATCCATACGTCACCGTATTGACCTTTACCACCTGATTGACGTTTGAAGAATCCACGTGCTGAAGTTCCAGCGCGGAATGTTTCACGGTAAGCAACTTGAGGCGCACCAACGTTTGCTTCAACTTTGAATTCACGTTTCATACGGTCAACAAGAACGTCCAAGTGAAGTTCACCCATACCAGAGATAACTGTTTCACCAGTTTCTGGGTTTGTTTCAACACGGAAAGTTGGATCTTCTTCAGCCAATTTTTGGAGGGCAACACCCATCTTATCTTGGTCAGCTTTAGTTTTAGGTTCAACCATCAATTGGATAACTGGTTCTGGAACTTCAATTGATTCAAGGATGATTTTAGCTTTTTCATCTGTCAATGAGTCACCAGTTGTTGTATTTTTCAAACCAACAGCAGCAGCGATATCCCCAGCGTAAACTGTTTGGATTTCTTTACGAGTGTTAGCGTGCATTTGAAGGATACGTCCGATACGTTCACGTTTACCTTTTGAAGTATTCAAAACGTATGAACCAGCATCAAGTGTACCTGAGTAAACGCGGAAGAATGAAAGACGTCCAACAAATGGGTCAGTCATGATTTTGAAAGCAAGCGCTGCAAATGGTTCTTCATCTGAAGCTGGGCGTTCGTCTTCTTCGTCTGTATCTGGGTTAACACCTTTGATGGCAGGGATATCAAGTGGGCTTGGAAGGTAGTCAATAACTGCATCAAGCATCATTTGAACACCTTTGTTCTTGAAGGCAGAACCAGCGAGCATTGGGTAGAAGTCAACATTGATTGTTGCTTTACGGATAGCTGCTTTGAGTTCTGCTTCAGGAATTTCTTCACCAGCAAAATATTTTTCCATGATATCTTCATCGAAATCAGCAATTGCTTCGATGAGTTTTTCACGCCATTCGTTTGCAAGTTCTGTGTATTCTTCTGCATTGAAATCCAAAGATGCCAATTCAGCGTTAAATTCGTCTGAACCTACAACAGTTTCTTTAATATCTGTACCAAGGTCGTTAGTATAGATTTCAGATTTCATAGTTACCAAGTCAATGATACCGATGAAGTCATCTTCTGCACCGATTGGAATTTGGATTGGATGAGCATTAGCACCCAAACGATCTCCCAAAGTAGAAAGTGAGTAGTAGAAATCAGCACCGATTTTGTCCATTTTGTTAGCAAAAACGATACGTGGAACACCGTATTCAGTCGCTTGACGCCATACAGTTTCTGTTTGTGGTTCAACACCTGATTGAGCATCAAGAACGGTAACAGCACCATCAAGAACACGGAGTGAACGTTGTACTTCGATTGTGAAGTCCACGTGACCTGGTGTGTCGATGATGTTTACGCGGTTACCTTTCCATTCTGCAGTTGTTGCTGCAGATGTGATTGTGATACCACGTTCTTGTTCTTGCTCCATCCAGTCCATTTGTGATGCACCTTCGTGAGTTTCACCGATTTTATGGATTTTACCAGTGTAGTAAAGAACACGTTCAGTTGTTGTTGTTTTACCAGCATCGACGTGGGCCATGATACCGATATTACGTGTATTAGCAAGTGAAAATTCGCGAGCCATTTTGTTCTCCTATTTGATTTTAGTCATGAGAATTTCTCATTAGTTTTATTGTATCAAATTTATGTTAAAAAATTAAAACAAAACCGAGCAGGCGAGGAGCCCAAGCCCGGTAATGTTCGTTTTTACATCAATTCGATGTTTTCGCAATCTTTTTTAGATTGTAAAATTGGAATTGCTAAATGGATACGAGGACAAAGGTTCCGAAGCGTACCAAAATACGCGAGGGTTCTTTCGACGAAGTAGCCATGACGCAATTACGATTTTACCAGCGGAAGTGAGCGAACGCACGGTTAGCTTCAGCCATTTTGTGAGTATCTTCACGTTTTTTGACTGCTGCACCTGTGTTGTTAGCTGCATCCAAGATTTCTTTAGCCAAACGATCTTGCATCGTGTGTTCACCACGGTTACGAGCGATTGTTACCAACCAACGAAGACCAAGAGTTGTACGACGTTCTGGACGAACTTCAACTGGGACTTGATAGTTAGAACCACCGACACGACGAGCGCGAACTTCAAGAACTGGCATGATATTTTCCATAGCAGATTCAAAGACTTCAAGTGGGTTGTTTCCAGTAGCTTCTTCAATTTGTTTGAAGGCTCCGTAAACGATTTGAGCCGAAACACCGCGTTTACCATCAAGCATAACGCGGTTGATAAGACGTGTTACTACTATTGAGTTGTACATTGGGTCTGCCAAAACTTCACGTTTTGGGGCACGATTTTTACGCATTCTTACTTATCTCCCTTCTTAAGCTTTTGGTTTTTTAGCACCGTATTTAGAACGGCTTTGTTTACGGTCAGCGACACCTGCTGTATCAAGTGCACCACGAACGATATGGTAACGTACCCCTGGAAGGTCTTTTACACGTCCACCACGAAGAAGTACAACACTGTGTTCTTGGAGGTTGTGTCCGATACCTGGGATGTACGCTGTTACTTCCATAAGGTTTGAAAGACGTACACGCGCGAATTTACGAAGCGCTGAGTTAGGTTTTTTAGGAGTCATAGTACCAACACGAGTTGCTACTCCACGTTTTTGTGGGCTTGCAAGTTTAGTTTGTACTTTTTTACGGCTGTTGTAGCCAACGTTCATTGCTGGTGATTTAGATTTAGTCACTTGAGCACGACGTGGTTTGCGTACCAATTGGTTAATTGTAGGCATTTTACTGTCTGCTTTTTATATTTTTCCACATTTCTGCGAAGCGATGAGAAATACAAAAGCATTCCTTTCTTTTTATTGGATGATTAAGATGTGAGATTGACCGTTTATATTCGTAGAAAATTAGAAAACGTTGGAGAGGAACGAAGTTCCTTGGAAACAGTTGTCTATTTTCCTAGAATATGGGAAATCGAACTCAATTTCTTTTATCAATTTTTGGGGTCAGTATATGGTCGCTTAAGCCAAGTTCTGACAAGAAGTTTAGCAACTTATACAAGTTCTCCTGAGAGTCCAAAGTAAAAAGTACCGTTTAATATAATATCATTTTTTATAGCGATTGTCAATCTATTTTTTAGAATAGTTGTAAAAAGCGATTAAGCCTATATTTTGAGTTATTTAGTTGCCGCTAGAGTCAAGGTTTTTCTGTCAACCACTCTAACCTCTCCATTTTCAAGTTTAACAATATAACTATTATTTAAAATGCTAGATTCATCTCCAGTAATAATTGTTGCAATTTGTCCGTCTGATAGTTCGATGATTTCGTCTTTTTTCATGATATATCCCTCCATGAATGTTTAATAGTCTAGCTGATGAATAGCATAAACAATGAGTAGTAAAATAAAAATTATTTCTATGATAATAGACAGTCTGTCTTTATTCATAAACTCCTTTCTAAAAATGGAGATAAGGTGTACTTTCAAGTACAGGGTGGGGAAAAAAGAATACATTAAAGCAGCTAAAGTTCTTATTTTAAATAGATTCTTCCAATGACTTATAAAATATTATCGGTCACTTGCCTTTGACTCCTAAATTATTCGTTTAATAGAATTAAGACTTGGAATAACATTCTTATTTTTGAGCATACTAACAATTTTCGTCTTTCTAAAATTAAAGACTAAGCAAAAAATTCCCCTTAGGGCTTACTTATCCGAATTTATTCAAGTAGCTCTTCTTTTTTAGGTTCATATCCTTTTTTTAAACAAAGTATAAAAAACGCAAAAAAGATTATTATCGGCCAAAATGGTACTTCTCTCATAATTTGAGATTCCTTTTTTAAAATTTATTGCAGTTGATAAAAACTAAGACACTAATATTTATTTTTTCCCCTAGTCCTAAATTACTTTTTCTTTTAGAACTAAAACAATTTCCTCATGTTTTAAAATCAATTCAAATTTTTCTCCTTTTATAATAAATTTTCATAAACATTTTAAAAATGTGGATGATCCACGCGAGTTTGTCCTAGTCTAATTTTATCACAAAATAGGTAAAATATGCCCCTGTGGTTAGGTGTCTGCTTCAATTTTCAGGAATAACCAAATTGCCTACAAAATAAAATGCATATTCTAGATAATTGAGATTACCTTTTTTCTGACAAAAATTTGCTAGAGTTTTTCTAACTTTTTACTTGTGGGTTTAAAAAGTGCTGAGACATTATTTGAGGGCTATTTGTATCTCTTAAGTCACTATGTTATAATCAAATCATGAAAAAAATTGCAATTATTTTTTGTACTTTACTGATGAGTTTATCAGTCCTTTCGGGCTTTGCTGTCAGTGCTGATACTACTACAACAAATAACTTTACAGTTGCTGCAAAATCAGCAATTGCTATTGACGCCTCAAGTGGTAAAATTTTATACGCGCAAAATGCTGACGATGCAAGCACACGAATTGCTTCTATCACAAAATTACTGACAGCTTATTTAGTTTACAAAAATGTAGCTGAGAATAAATTAACTTGGACTACTAAGGTTCCTATTTCAGACTATGCTTATGAATTAACTCAAAATTCTAATGCTTCCAACATTCCGCTAGCTCAAAATGGTCAGTATACTGTCAAAGATTTATTGAATGCGTTGCTTCTTCCATCCGCAAATTCCGCTGCTGTCGCTCTAGCTGAAAAAATTGCTGGCTCAGAACCAAAATTTGTTGATATGATGACAAAACAAATGAAAGATTGGGGAATTACTGACAGCCATCTCGTCAATGCTTCCGGCTTACCAAATGATGATTTGAATGGTCATATTTATCCAGGGTCTGGCGCCTCAGCAACAAATACAATGAGTGCAAAAGCCGTTGCAACACTCAGTTATCACTTAATTCAAGATTTTCCAGAAGTTCTTCAAATTACTAAGAAAACAGAAATTCCTTTTGATACAGGTAATGAAGAAAAAATGACTTTAACCAATACCAACCAAATGCTTAGTGGATTTTCTACTTCAAGAACTGGTGTAGATGGTTTAAAAACGGGGTCAACTAGTTTCCAAATTGACTGTTTTGCTGGAACAACCAATCAAAATGGTTTCAGAATTATCACAGTTGTTTTAGAAGCCACAGATCCTGCCGCTGATAACTCAACACCGTTTACCCTAACAAATCAGCTGATGAACTATGTTTATGGGCATTGGCGTACAACCAGTCTTGTGCAAAAAAATCAATCCTTAGATGATTTTAAAGAAATTGCTGTGACTGATGGAAAAGAAAAATCAGTTCAACTTGTTGCGCCACAAAACGTCACCCCTGTTGTTCCCTACGCTACAGATGGTAGTGCTGACACGAAACCATTAGTCATCAAGTTCGATAAGAAAAAGAATGCCACAGTTGAAGCAACAATCACTAAAAATCAAAAATTAGTCACTCTTTCTACTACAGTGAAAGATAGTTTAGGCTATCTTCCAAATTGTACAGCAGAGAAGATTCCTTTAGTTGCTAAAAAAACAGTCCCACGTAGTAGTGCTCCAAAAGTTTTTTGGAATCATTTTGTTAATTTTGTTAATGAAAAACTCTAAAATTTTACTGACAGAAAAATTGGTCAGTAAAATTGACGAATAAAAAAGCTGTCTATTTACTGACAGCTTTTTTTATTAACCTTTAGATTTTACAATCGCAAGTAGAATTGCTCCTGCTACGAACAAAACAATACCGATTCCCACATAAACCAATTCTTTTTTGGTTTTCTTTTCACCAAGGAAAAGAATTCCTCCAATAGTGGAAATGATAACACCCAATTGTGAGAATGAGAAGGCAATGGCATTACCAGCCGTACTAGCAGCCATGAGCATAAAGATATTACCTACGCCCCACATTGCACCAACAATCATGTTTTGATAAACATATTTTTCCATTTTAATTTTGAAACGACCCATTACAAGCGCTCCAAAAATCATCCCAACTGACATTGGTAAAATGATTGTCAATGTATCAAAATGAACATTGAACCAAAGTGCTGACAAGTTATTAAACAAAATAACATAAACAACATAACCCAAAGTTGAGTAAGTTAAAGCCGTCAAACCTTTAGTATAATTACGTCCTTCTTCAACAACAGCATTTTCAGGGTCACGTTTAGCAGAAAAATAGAAACCAACCACTAAGACAGCCATCGCAATAAATCCGAGAATAAATTGAATTTGTTTTGTCCATTCATGGAAAGCAAATACACCAATTAACCCCCCAATGACTAATTGGCTTCCTGAAGAAAGTGGACTTGCTACAGAAACACCCATGTATTTCATTGAATTAAACTGACCAAATTGACCAATCGCCCAAAGTAAACCACCAATAAATCCAATTAAGAAAATTTGCCATGTCAATGTTGGCATACGGAATAAGAAAACAATAAGTGCAAAAACAAAAGCGCCTAATGTCATTCCAAGTGTTTGTTGTTTAGCATCTCCACCAAATTTGTTAGCTACAAATCCGATAGAACCCCAAGCAAACATTGGAACAAGCGCGAGAAGAACTCCTTGCATGTTTATATTTACCTCTTTAAAATAGTTTTTTTACTTAAAAATTAAGCATTTCTCTATTTTACTCTTTTTTTTGGAAAAAACAAGAGATAAAAGAATACACAAAATTCATAACTGTTCATTTAAATTCATTTTCTTTTTTCAATAAGTACTAGAATTGGTGGAGTATGAATTTGATTAAGAGGTGCATAAGAAGTCACTTCCCAGTCCTTTTGTGGCAAAGTTGAAGCCCAATTAATGACAGCATTTTTTTCTTCCTCTCCTCCTTCATGACCGTAATAAATAACAAGCGCAATCCTACCACCCACAACCAGTAAATCTGTCAGGGACGATAATGCTGACAGAGTCGTTTCTGCCCTTGTAACTATATTTTTATCCGTTTTAGGTAGATAACCAAGGTTAAAGATAGCAGCTTTAACCGGACTTTGAACGTAATTAATCAGTTCTTCATGCCCAGCCAAAATCAAGTCTACTGACGGCTCTCTCATAGAAACTCCATTGAAAGCCTGTTCCTTTGGTGGTAGGCTAGACTGGTCAACTGGAGAAGCTTTTTTCACGATTTGCGTCTTCTTTATTGCTTTGTTTTCTAAACGCTTTTCTGTTGCTTCTAGGGCTGCCTCTTGTACATCAAAAGCATATACCTTAGCTCCTAATTCTGCTAAAAAAAGCGTATCATAGCCATTCCCCATCGTTGCATCTACCACAACATCATCAACATTTATGATGTCTTTCAACATCCAGTGGGCCATTTCTATCTGTTTTAACATCTATTTACTCATCACTTTCTAATTATTTTTATATACCAATTTAAGAGATTACCGATAAGTTTGTCATTTATATTTTCCATCTTCTTACTATTATTGTATCAAACTTTGCAAAAAGAGATGAATAAAAATTCATCTCTTGTAATTTAAAAAGTAATTAGACCGCTTTTACGAACATCTTTACAGCCTTGAATACTACCGCGTCGTTCCATTTCGGCATCAATACTATTCAATACTTCCCATTTTTTCAAAGACCACATTGGTCCAATAATCAAATCACGTGGAGCATCCCCAGTCAATCGATGAATGACAATTTCCTTGGGAATCAATTCCAGCTGATCACAGATCACCTGCACATATTCCTCTTGTGACATCAGCTGTAATTTTCCCTCATGATAATCACGCTGCAAGCGAGTCTGCTTCATTAAATGGAGTAAGTGTAGTTTCACCCCTTGAATATCAGAGTCTAAAACCATACGGCGTACATTTTCCAACATCATTTCTGTCGTTTCACCTGGTAATCCGTTAATTAAATGTGTACACACATTAATCCCATGAACACGTAAACGTCTCACAGCATCCACGTAAGTTTCATAATCATGAGCACGATTAATCATATCAGAAGTTTCTTCATAGGTGGTCTGCAATCCTAAATCAATCCAAACTTCCATCCGACGGTTAAGCTCTGCTAAATATTCTACAACATCATCCGGTAAACAATCTGGACGTGTCCCAATTGAAATTCCGATAACATCTGGTTGATTTACTGCTTGTTCGAATCGTTCACGTAACACTTCGACAGGGGCATGTGTATTAGTGAAATTTTGAAAATAAACAATATATTTCTTAACGCCAGGCCATTTTTTATGAAATTGGGTCACTTCAGCCGAAAATTGATCCGCAATTGGTGCTTCTGGTTCGAGAATCATATCACCTGAGCCAGAAACCGTACAAAAAGTACAACCACCATGTGCTACAGTACCATCACGATTAGGACAATCAAAACCAGCATCAATAGGAACTTTAAATATTTTTTCACCAAAATTTTTTCTTAAATATTCATTCCAAGTTGTATATCGTTTTCGCATTTTATCTAATTTCTCCGTTTATCAAATTATATCAAAAAAAATCAATTATTTTCTTAAATATAATAAAAAGAGAGACCTCAAAGTCTCTCTAAAAAACTGCGGATGTCAGACTCGAACTGACGACATCATGATTAACAGTCATGCGCTACTACCAACTGAGCTAATCCGCAATAACATAAAACTCGGTTTCCCGAGTTTTAATAATATAGTCCGTACGGGATTCGAACCCGTGTTACCGCCGTGAAAAGGCGGTGTCTTAACCCCTTGACCAACGGACCAT
>NZ_JAVXIY010000016.1:0-9451 GCF_036648155.1 Lactococcus sp.
ATCACTGGAACCAGAGACTTTAAGATATTCTATCGGGTATCAAGTCATGGCTAAATAATCAACTAGCAATTCGGGTAGAATGATAATAAATAATAGGTTTTTTCAAATAAGCAAAATCCACCACAGCAGAGGAGTAATCAGTAATTAGAATTGCTGATTTCTCGTAAATTTCATTATAAGAAAGCTCTGTACTTACAATCTCTATTTCTTCTGGAATATCAAAATCTTCAATTTGAACAAAGAATTTTGGATGAGCTTTAAAAATAAAACGGAAATTATTTTTTCTAAGTAATTCAAGTAACTTTTCATCGTTTAAAAATTGATTGATTGATCTAAAGAAATCAGACTCCCTAAAATTTTCGTCATAAGAACCATCATCTTTAGAATATTGAATGCGCCAAGTAGGCAAAAAAGTTATAATATTTTCTGGATGATTCTTCAAAAAATCAAATCTTGGCAACCCTGTCAGCTGAACTTGCTTTTCTTTAAAGCCTGTTTCTTCCGAACGCATCAATTCATATTCTTTTTCTGTAGATGTGACCATAAAATCAAAATTTTTGCTTGAGCTATTCAAATACCAATCTGAAAATGAAGTTTTTCTGATGATTCCATGTTGCAAAAAGACTTCTTGAGCATTTGAGAGTGCCTGAACAATCAATTTAAATTCATATTTAGGAATATTAGTGTCAATATTTACCCATTCCCAAAAAGTTGTTGATGAAATCACTTTTTCAGCAAACAGCAATAAAAATTTATATTCAAAGGAACCATAAATGATGATATTAGCACTTACTCCTTCAAAGTTTTGATAATAAGTTTCATCAGGAATAATCATAAATTTTTCAATACCATCTTCTCTATTCGCACAATATCTAAATAAAGCTTCTGCATTATCCCCGATTGTTGTTGGACGGTCTATAAAAAGCCAAATTCTTTTGTTTCGATAACTTTCAAAATATTCGATATATCGTTCAAATAAAAAATCATCTTTATAGTTTTTCTTTCGACCAAGGACAGTATTATTTAAACTATGTTTGGTCAACTTTTCGACTACAAGCGCGTGACTAGACCATGATTTTTTAATGATAGCTTCTTCTCCAACAAAGAAATCATTCTTCCAATAAAACCTTGAGTTCCAACCATGTACTAAATGAGCAGCCGCATACTCATCTTGATATTTAAAATAAAACTCAATACTTTGAAGTTCCTGATTAAGCATCCCTACCAAGTTAATATCAAATTCAAAATCAATAGCAGGAAATATTTCTCGCCCTAAATAATATTTCAAGTCATCATGTTTAGATTTATTGAGAACCCCTTCAATGAATTCTCCTCTATATTTAGCAACTAATTTCACTTCATTAATCATTGGTCTAACATAAAAACCTCTAATTTGTAGTTGTTTTTCTCTTTGATTTATCCAATTAATTTGTGCATTCCCACCAAGATTTTCAATCACTTCATCAGCAATCTGAAAACGTGGTTCTATCTCATTAACAGCATTTCTCAAATATATCCGTCCATATTTTAAAGACTTAAAATAAATTTGATATCAGTATGGAATATACTTTTGTTCAAGCAAATCGTCATCAACTTGTTGCAGGATATATTTAATATTTTCTAATGCTTCATCTAGATCTAAATTATTTTCATTATTGCTTGGCTCATTTGATTTAAACCAATGCAAATCATACAAGCGACTTACTTGGTTTTCTCGGGGGACATGTCCTTGATTCTCAATAAAAGCTTCAAATTCTTGCTTATAATAAGAAATACGTTCATAAAAATCTGAATTTTTTTCTGCATTATCAATGGTACTTGATTCATCCAACCTTTTACGAAGATAATAATAAAGATTATTATTATACCAACCCACAACATGCTTTTTATTAATGATTTTCAAAATAAAATCAGCATCTTCAGAGATGGTCATTTCCTCATTGAAACGCACCACTTCCAAAGCTTGAGAGATAAATAGTCCAGAATTAACGTGGGAAAAGAAAGCAAAAGACTTGCTCATATCAAGAATCCCACTTTTCCCTCTATCCACAGCTTTATAAGAATAATGAAGTCCTTCTTGTTTTTCAAAAGTGCGAATTGGAATAAATACCGCATCAGGAATAACTTGTTCATCCTGTAATTCGGAATCTTCATCTATTTTTTCATACTGTTTAAAGAAATCAATCAAAATTTCCAAATGGTTTGGATCATATTTATCATCCCCATCAATAAAACAAGTATAAGGTGCTGAAAAATTTTCAAAACAAAAATCTAGACCCGCATTTCGTGCAGCAGATACTCCCTGATTTTCTTGATTAATGACAACGATGCTTGGATACAAAAATCGTAAACTCTCTATCACTTCTTGTGAGTTATCTGTGCTTCCATCATTTATAATTACTAAATTAATATTGTCAAACCCAATCGTTTGGTGAGTAATGCTATCAATAGCATCCACTAAATATCGTCCAACATTGTAAACTGGAATAATGCAATTGACTAATTTTTTATTCATTGTTTTCCTTCTATCATTTATAATCTTGAAATTATCTATCTTCACAAAATATTTTAATAGACCGTATAACTATTGAATGATTTCTAGCGACTGCTTCCGCACTTAACCCTAAAAATTCAAAAGAATAATCTGCAGTAAATTTGCTTTTCCATACAACTTCACCATTCTCATCTGTTCTTTTTAAATCAATATTTTTAAATTTATTTTCTGAATGAATAAATAAGCTATTTTCTAACGACAAGGTAGATTCATCAGTTATTATTTCGATAATATATTTTTTATTGATAATCATTCTTGACTTAATCATGAAATTCAACCAGATATTATCCTGACCTACAATCTTTGAATTTCTAATGACTTCTATTCCATAATCTTTAAAGTGCATTGTGAAATATGGCGAAGTCCAAGGTAATAGAACATCCCAATCATCAATATTAAATAAAATAAGACTTTTTTCAATACTCATATCTTCCTCATAAAGAAATTGATTAATTAAAGAAAGCTGTAAAGGTACAGTCTTCCCAATAAGTGCCGCATGGCTTGTAAATGGCTCTACCATATAAGGAATATTCAAGTTCAAATTTAAGAGATTTATTTTTGAAAGATTTAATTGTTTCGCAAAAGGGTAAGTAATAAACGCAGTATCCGAACAGAGAACTTTTATTTTATCGGGAATTAAGGTTGTTTCCTCTAAAAGCCTATTAATTTTCGGAGCGAAATTATAATCAATAAGGTCAAACATATGTTGAACATCCTTTACCTCGACCCAAGCTCTGCGATCAATAACTGGATCGATTGCGACGACCTTATAGTTGCCTAACAAGCCATGATAAAGAGCTCCTGTACCCCCTCTTGAATTTCCATACGTCACTATACTTCTAGATGAAATATTATATTTATGAGCAGTATTTTTAATGAGTTCTTGAATGCTAGTTTCATAATTTGGAAAATTAATCGTATTTTGGTAATAAGAGCCTGAAATTAAGTTGCTATCAGCAATTCTTAAAATATAAGTGTTTTTAGCAATTGAACTTGATAACGATTCCCATGGTGAATTACTAAACATTCGAAGTTTAGCTTGTGTTGAAATCATTCGATCTGCAGGCATAAAAAATACAATCAATTTGTTGGAAAGATATTGTTCATTTTCTATGGGAAATTCAATATTATAATGAATATTATTGTACTTCTCCATTCCCAAATCAATCTCAGTATTTTTTTGAACCGTATATTGATGGTTACGATAGCCCACAATTGTCTTATTATTCAAAGCTAATTTTTTTAACGCATCATAATAATCCCAATCTTCCAAAAAAGTATCCATTGACTTCAAATCTTTTTCGGAATTTACTTCAAAATACTCAGTCATTATTTTCCTCCTTAGTCAGAAAGTTGTGATAGGCTGCATTGGCTATCCAAGTATTTTCTAATTCTTTGTAACTTTCTTTGAGCTGTGTTTTTTCGCTGGCTGTCAAAAATTGCTTTCTTTCAAAGAAATTTTCCAATGTTGGACTGTCTTCTTTGCTTCCCAAGAAACTTTTATGTTGAAGCGTGACAGCAGCATTTGTTGTGAAAGTAAAGTCTATGAAGTTGCTTGGGACAATATTAATCCCTTTGTAGAAGGGATTAAACTTTTGGAAAAGTTTAAAACTCGTGCGTGTTGCAAGGAGTTGATAACTTTCTTTTTCACTCGTCACTTCGAGTCCAAAAGCGTAATCTTCGTTAATTTTTAATCCTGCCAACTCGTCAAATTTGGCTGTAATTTTTGCTTCGTTTGCGTCAAATTTGACAGAAAAATCTGTTGCTTCAATTTTTTCATCCGTCAGACTGTTTAGTCGAATTAACATCGGTTTGATATTTTCTAAAAGGGTTAAACGGTCTGGATTCCAGTCGAGCGAGAGGTTTGCAACGATCGCCGACATCTGTGTTGCCAAATCAACTAGTTCAACATTAATCGGCAAGTGTCTGTCATAAGTATCCAAAATGACCTGTGGGACAAATTTCATACCGATATTTCCATAATCGTTAAGATAGACAATCTTGTGCAAACTGGTATTTGTTTGCGTTTTTCCTAAGTCATAATAGCGTTGCAGGCGCGGTTGCTCACTGTGTCTGGCATCATAAAGTCTTAAGGGTAAACCGTTTTGACTTGCGACGAGATAATAACGAATATAAGGAATCAGCTTGTCATCTTTGAGGTCAATCATCAGGTTTTTACCCTTTAGTTGATAATGCTTAGGCTGGATTTTGATGCTTGGCGTCAAGGCATTTTCTGACCAATAGAGGGCGTCAAATTTGACCTCTTTTTGAAGTTTGATATGGAGCGTTTGATTGTCAATGTTGAATTTTTCTATGAGAAGATTATCAAATATTTTTTTCATTTTAACCTCCTATTTGGGACAAGGACTTGCCAGAGCGGTGGTTTACTAGCGGTATTTCCATTTGCTGTGAAAGCAACAAAATTTGGATTTTCCGTGATGTAGTTGCCGTCTTCTGTTACAAGTCTGGGACGATAGGATTTTGAAAAATCAAGTTTGCTTACTTTTAAGGTCGTTCCTTGTAGATAGTGTTTTTTCTTTGCTTCTTTACTAAAGTCAGCTTCAGAGTATGAATAGATATTTTTCAGGGCTACCACTTCTACTGGCTCTGTAATTGCTTTGAGCGCACTTGCGTCAAATTTGACCTGACCGAGTGACGTAACAAGGAGCATTTCATCATTTGCATCAAATCTGACGTGAGTAACTGTGAGGACAGTGCCCACTTTTAAGGTCAGCTCCGTCGTTTCATTTTCCTGATGAAGGATCATTTCTTTGACCAATCGATAAATGCCTGCCTGACAGCTGTATTTTTGACTAAGTTCACTTTCAGAAAGACTATCGTAAGTCTGAGGAAATGCTATCAGTGAATTATTGTATTCTTCACGAGAGATTTTTTCGCCATGAGGCAATTCAAATACAAAGTTGCCATCGTCATCAAGTGTTGAAACAACTTGAATAAATTGTCCTAAATAGGTAGGGTCAAGTGCCTTGAAAGCAAGGTAGAGTCTTGTATCCACAATCTTATGGAGCGCAAGGACACCCTCTCTGTCTGACAGAAGCGTGTCAGCGCCACAATAGGTTTGGAGTTGGTCAATGGCTATCAGATATTCTGTCTGATTTTTAAGGACAACGTGGACTTTGTAGTCGCCAGCTTTTAACTGCTCATATTCGGCACGCGTCATTTGCGTTTCATAACTCACTTCTGAAAGTTTATGTGCTTTCTTTCGTAAGCTAGTATCAAGGGCGCTGTCATTACGAAACTCGATATAATCAGGTTTTTCAGCAATATAATAATCAAAGTGAATTTTGATTTCCTTATCATCAATCAGTACCTTTTTACCTTTAATCAGTGGCAAATTTACTGACGGTAAGTTTTGGTCTTCTGGTACAAAATAATAGAGACCATCAATTTTTTTAAGTTGTTTATCAATACTTGGTAAGCTATGCCAAGCGACAAATTTCAGTAGTTTTTCATCTTCTTTTGCTTGTAAAAATTGCCAAATATAAGAATAGATATCCAGACTAAAGTATTTTTCTGGATTAAATGTCAAATCAGACAAATAGTCTGCCAAAAGCTCTCTAAAATGACGCAAGGAGGCCAAACTTAGACCGTATTTTGTATCCCAACGCAGAGTAAAATCTACCAGCAACCATTCCAAACGGCGCGTGATAAATTTTTGTAAACTCTCGGTATTTGGATAATTTGTCAGCATATAACTCAATGAGCGCAACCAACCGAGCAAAAAAGTTTCATTGATATTTTTACTCAAAGAGATATTATCATCATCACGATTGACATAGGTGGTTATCTTTTGAGTTTGAGAAATTGTTTGTGAAAGCTGCAGGGCTTGGTAGAAAAAAATCACATCATCTGCTACTCTTTGGTCAATAAAATGCAGATTATTTTCTTTGACCAGACTGTGGCGCACCATATTCCCTTGTGGCCCAAGCCAGTTGTAAAAATCATAAGGTAAATCAGAAATCGGACGGTTGCTGATTTCATTATCAACGTCAATATAAGCGCGTGATAGCAAATCAAGCTGACCATTTTTGCTGCGGGCAACTCCGCCAAAAGCCATGCCATCGCCAGATTTTTCGAGTAGCTGATATAAGTTTTCAAGTCCGTCAGCTGCATACCAATCATCAGCGTCCAAAATCACAAGATAATCCCCGCGCGCGTGAAGTAGTCCGACATTACGCGGTCCATGCGCACCACCAGTATTTTTATCTAAAAGATAAATCTCGATATTCGGATAAGACTGACAGTAAGGTTTTATCAGCTCCAAAGAGTTGTCAGTTGAGCGGTCATCCACAAATAAAACTTGGATATTCTCAATTCCCAAAGTCTGATGAACGAGTGATTCCATCATTCGTTCCAAGTAAGGCGCGTTATTATAATTAGCGATAATGACAGAAACTTTCGGATTTTCTGTGATTTTTTCAGAAGAAGTTTTCATCACCGTTGGTAAGGCCGTCTTCCATGACATCTCATCCAGAGGATAATGAAACTCCTCATATTCCAATTTTTTATCATTTTTCATGAAGCTTTATCCTCCTTTGTCATGATTTTGTCGAGTTTTTCGATGCGATGTTCTTGATAGTGACTGGAAATGATTAAAATTTCCCAATCTTTGACTTCAAAATCCTCAGGAATATTAAGGCTATAATTGCATTCTGACTGTTTTTGATAATTGAGTTGCCGTCTTTCAAAAGGATTTTTACGATTTCTCATTTCAAAATTTTTGATTTTTTCATGAGTGTAAATTTCTAAAAATAATTCATTTTTGACGTAATCTTTTGCAACGGCACGCATATTGATTGCGACTTTTGGAACTCTAGGATTTATCGTCGGAAAATAATAACGATTGTCCTTTTTTTGTGTCAGTCCTAAATAACGTTTTGCCAGATGCCTGACAGAATGCCAGTGATTAAACTTCACTATCGCATCATAGTCATCAGCAATCAGGTACTGCCAAACAACAATTCTGGCACCTGTTCTGAAATGCTTAGAAGGGTCAAAAGCCAATTTTCCAATATACTTATCAAAACTTTCTTTGAAGTCAATAATTCGCTTTTTACTAAAGCGATAACCGATATCACGACGTAACAAGAAATCATAAATTAGCCATTCTATTCGTCTAGAAAGAAATTTTTCTTTTGAAGAGTCATCAGGAAACTTTTGATTGATAAATCCTAAGGACCGAAACCATGAAATCATAAATGTCCGATTGATACTTTTACTCAAAGAAATATTATCCGCATCACGATTGAGATAGCTTGTTAATTCTGTGCCCTGACTGATTGTTTTTGCGGCACGGAGTGCCTGATAAAAGAAAGTCACATCATCAGCAACACGTTGATTGACAAAGTGAAGCTTGTTTTCATCAACCAAGTCTTTACGTAGCATAATTCCTTGTGGCCCTAACCACTCATAAAAAGCAGTAGGAAGTTCTTGGATATCACGTCCTGCCCGATTTCCATCAAAGAAATAGGCTTTACTTTTCAGACTAAGTTTGCCGTTTATGCTTTGTGCAATACCGAAAAATCCCATGTCATCACCCGATTTATCAAGCGTTTCCGACATATATCGAAGTGCATTTTCATCGTACCAATCATCCGCATCTAAGAAAACAAGATATTCCCCACGCGCATTTAAAATGCCAACATTGCGTGGTCCATGTGCGCCCCCTGTATTTTCTTTGAGTTGATAAAATTCAATACTGGGATATTTTTGCAGATATTTTTCTACTACCTCTGCTGAATTATCGGTGGATTTGTCATCAATGAAAAGTAATTGAAGTTTGTCCAGACCAATCGTTTGATGAACTAGCGAATCTAACATTTTTTCCAAATAAGGTGCATTATTGTAGTTAGCAATAATCACGGAAACTTTGGGATTATCAACAACTCTGGTAGAGGTAGTTTTCTTGTGAGCCGGAAGTTCCAACTGCCATTTTGTATCCTCCAGATAATTGTACTGAGCAAATTCTTCTTCTAATTTGTTTGAATTCATTCTTCCTGACCTTTAATTAAACATAATCCATAAATTGATTACGAAGTTTCATGTGGAGATGAGAGGCAACAATCAATAATCCCAGTGTGAAGCACCAAAAAATTAAAGCATAGCCCGGTTTTTCCCAAAACCAAGCACGGTGGAAAATTGCATCGCGAAAGCCTTCCATAACATAGATGAATGGATCTAACCGTAATCCTTGTCTAAGAGGGAGCGGTAGTGCACCCATCAATGTCAAATCGAGTGCTGCTCCCGAAACATAAAGTAAGAATCTAAAAATATAATTGATAATGTGTAGAAAATCTCTAAAAACGACTACAATTGTTGAAAATAATAAAGATAAACCCATAACAAGTAAACACAGTGCTAAAAAATAATAAAATAATTGTAAGTACTCGAGACTCGGATAATATCCATGTTTTATGGCAAGAACAATCCCTAATAAAGTCATCCAAATTAGAATATTAAACCTTTTAAACATTTCTATTGTTGGCAAGACACTTATTGGAAATTTCACCTGAGTAAATAAAGATAGTTGTGATTGAACAGATGCGGCACCTGATTGAATGGAAATACTATAAAAGAACCAATTACCTAGACCAACAAACATCCATGGTGCTGGAGGAATACCACCTGAAATTTTTCTCTTAAACATTATAATGAACACAAAATAATAAATCCCCAATTGTACAATTGGATCCAGATATTGCCAAGTTGCTCCCAAAAATTTTCCTAGTTGAGTGCTTTTTGTCTGATATCTGGAAACGTTGTAAATTAACGTCATGTTATTCATTTGTTCTTTTAAATATACCCGAATTGCTAGTTGATTATTTAGCCATGACTTGATACCCGATAGAATATCTTAAAGTCTCTGGTTCCAGTGAT
>NZ_JAVXIY010000017.1:0-8653 GCF_036648155.1 Lactococcus sp.
AAGGAGCTAAGGCTCCTTTTTTTTGTGTTCTTGGTTCCTTATTTCTCGATAAGTTAAAAGCCCCTAAGGGCTGTTTTCTTTATTCTGGGAATGTGTAATCACGTAATGCGCTACTAATGTCATCATAGGAAAAACCTTTTCGAGCTAAGGCTTGGGTAATTTTTTGCTTACGCTCATATCCTTCATAATTTTTGGAGTAACGTTTGGCAACCTTATCAAGCTCTGAATAGAGAAGGTCCATTTCATTTTCCTCATCCGCTTCTAATTCAAGAGAGTCAAGTGCGATGGAAGAAACTGAGTAAGAAAAACCTTTATTCATTAAATTTTGGATGATTTTATCTTTTAGTTGTTTTAGTGTTAATCTGGTTTCATAGGTTCTGGATAATTTGCTAGCAAGTTTATAAGCGACATCAATCTGTTTTTCTTCGCTATAAATTTCGTTGAGGGCTTCGGACAGGACATCATTACTAATTCCTTTGGTCAGTAATTTTTGTTTAATTTGATAGGGGCCGGTACTTCCCATCGAAATCTTACCTTCAATAAAATTTTCAGCATAGGACTTGTCATTAATTAGATTATTTTCTGTAAGTACTGATAATACTTGTTCAATTTGGTCAGTATCATTGATGTCATGTTCTAGTAGGTATTTTCTTACTTCAGCGCCCGTACGCATTTTAAATGAAATGTAGTACAAGGCTAAGGACTTCCCTTGAGCAAACTGATCATATGCTAGAATATCCTCTAAATCAGTCTCACTAACTTCTTTATCAATCGTGATAATAAAATGGATGATTGTATCTTCACAGAGGTAGATTTTTTCTTCATCTAGATCAGAGAGATCGACACGGTAGAGTCGTTTTAATTTTTTTATTGCTGTGATTTTTCCCATATCTTTATTATATACGAAAATCTTTGGAATTTGTCACTGACGAATCAAACGACAAAAATGTGACATAAAATAAGATAAGAGACTAATTTTTTTCTATTTGATAAGTTATATGAAAAAATGTAGTATATAAACCTGTTTGTAAAAGATGATTGTTTTTGTAAAATTATCGCTAAATCTTTTCTTAGGCTTGATATAACTAGGTTTTTTTAATTTTTTATAAATGATGTCTTGACTTAATGTAATATTTTCAAGACAAAATATCCGATATCCGCCCTTTTTTGTAGTAAAATTATAACAAATAACCTACAATTATGACGGAGACAAACTAATGAAAAAAAAATCAAGTGCTTTATTAACCATGGGAACCTTAACGATTCTTGCTGGTGGTGGAGTTGTTCTAACACATTCGCCTGATGTTTTTAAAATACAAAAGGTTTATGCAGCAACTTCTAGAGAAGTGACTGTATATCCAACCAACTTTTTAACTTATTTCCAAAGAAATGGGTCAGCAGCTGGGTTTAATTATGATTTATCAACTTATACTCAAACTTTGACACCTGACAAAGGAAGCCAAGCGGGAAATGTTACTTTGATGACCAAAGTTGACATGTCACAAAACTTTACTTTTACCGGGAAGATTAACTTAGGAAATAAGGCTCAAAACAGGGGTGGAGCTGATGGGGTTGGTTTCCTTTTTCATCCAGGGGATACGAGTGTCGTAGGTGCACCTGGTGGAGCTGCCGGTATTGGTGGGGTAAAAGGAGCTTTTGGTTTCAAGCTTGACACTTATTATAATAATTTTAGTGATCCAAGTTTTACGCCAGACCCATCACAATATGCGAGCGGGCTTGCTTTTGGTGCCTTTGTCAATGGTTTAGATGGACAGGCTAAAACTATTGCTGCGGGTTCTCAAGAGATTCCACAACCAACAAATAATAATTTCGTTGATTTTAAAATGACTTATATTGGTGCGACTAAAACGATGTCGATTACCTATGGAACACAATCTTGGACACAAGACGTTTCAGCTTTTGTTGGAACGAATCAGGCCATGTCATTTTCAATTGCCGCGTCAACTGGTGCCAATATGAACTTACAACAACTTCGTAATGTTGAGTTTACTTATACGGTTGCTCAAGGTTCAGTAATTGCTAACTATGTTGATGATCAAGGAAATACGATTGCTCCGTCAGTAACAACAAGTGGAGACCTTACAACAGCTTACACGACAGAGCAAAAAAATATTCCAGGATATACTTATCAATCATCAAATGGAGCAGCACAAGCAGGAAACTATACGGTTAATGATCAAACTGTAAATTATGTTTATACAAGAAATCAAGGAACGATTGATGTAACCTACATTGATCAGACGACAGGGCAAGTTTTGACGAAGAAAGATTTGTCTGGTGGAACTAATGACCCTGCGAATTATACAACAGGTGCTGATATTAAATCTTACACGGATAAAGGATATGAATTAGTTTCTGATGATTATCCGAGTCAAGGAGCAGTATTTACGGATACTCCTCAGCGTTATGTAGTTTATTTAAGACAAAAATCAGTTGTAAGTTCGGAACAAAAACAAGTGAATGAAACAATTCATTATGTCTATGAAGATGGAACTAAGGCTGCAGAGGACTATAAAGCGACACCGCTGAATTTCACAAGAACGGTAACAACGAATCAAGTAACGGGTGAAAAAACATACGGAGAATGGCAAGCGGAAAATGGTAATAGTTTTGCTAAAGTAGTTTCACCAGTTATCAAAGGTGAAACACCAGACCAAGCTCAAATTGATGAAATAACGGGTGTTACAGCAGATACGACAGATATTGAGAAAAAAGTAATCTATAAACGTAATCAAGGAACGATTGATGTCACTTATATTGATGAAACGACAGGTCAAGTTCTGACTAAAAAAGATTTGTCTGGTGGAACGGATGATCCGTCAAATTATACAACAGCTGACGATATTAAATCTTACACAGATAAAGGTTACGAATTAGTTTCAAGTGATTATCCAGATGGCGGGGCAGTCTTTACTGATGAGGCACAACATTATACCGTGAAATTGAAACATGGTATAACAAATGAAACTGACAAAAAAGCTGTAAATCAGGTGATTCATTATGTTTATAAAGACACTGGAGATAAGGCAGCAGAGGACCATACTGCTACTCTTGGATTTAGTCGAACAATAAGTACTGACAAAGTAACTGGGGAAAAAACTTATAGCGACTGGGCGGCTGACAATGCTGACAGCTTTTCCGAAGTCGTTTCGCCAGTACTCAAAGGTTATACAGCTGACCAACTTAAAGTCTCAGAAATGACAGGAATCACTTCTGATACAGCAGATATTTCAGTAACGGTTTCTTATACAAGAAATCAAGGAACGATTGATGTAACTTATATTGATGAAACAACTGGGAAAGTGTTATCTACAAAAGATTTGTCAGGCGGAACTGGAGATTCTTCAAACTATACAACGGTTGATACGATTAAATCTTACACAGATAAGGGTTACGAATTGGTTTCTAGTGATTATCCAGAAGATGGAACTAAATTCGCTGATGACCCTCAACATTATGTTGTGAGATTAAAACATGGTACAGTAGTTGAAACTGAAAATAAATCAGTTAATGAAGTCATTCATTATGTATATGATAATGGAGATAAGGCAGCTGACAACTATAAGGCAACAATTGTCTTTAGTCGAACAATTACTACTGACAAAGTAACTGGAGAGAAAACTTATAGTGATTGGACAGCTGACAATGGCGGAAGATTTGCTGCAGTTCTTTCACCAATCATTAAAGATTACATTGCAAGTCAACTTAAGATTGATGAAATGACAGGAATTACGGTAGATACAGCGGATATTGAAAAAACAGTTGTTTATCATAAAGTTCCTGCGGGAATCATTGTGCCACCAGTTCTTCCAGAAAAGCCAAGTAAACCATCTGATAATCAACCAAAAACCCCAACAGCTAAAGCTGTAAAAGAGAATAAAACAAAAGATATTCTCCCAAGTACCGGAGATAGTCAAAAATCACAAATTGTTTTGACTCTGCTAGGAATTATGGCGGTGATTGCTTCACCACTTGCTATCCTATTTAAACGTAAAAAACAATAATTATAGAAAAATAAAAGGTCTGACAGGGTCAGGCTTTTTATTTGAAGATTAATATTGATAAATAAAAAAAGATATCTTTAAATCTTTTGAGATTCAAGTGGAAAAAGACTACAAAAAGAAATTGTGAAATGTTATAATAGTGTATCACACAATCCTTTATTGCTGATTTTTTATAATGGATTGAAAATGGTCATTAATTGACGAACTAGAGGGAAAATAATTAACGAATGATAAATTTAAAAATAGGACAGAAACTTCAACTCGAAATTGAGCGAATGGGGATAAATGGTGAAGGGATTGGTGTCATTTCAGGACGACTTGTCTTTATTCCTTATGCGCTTCCTGGTGAAGAAGTATTAGTTGAAATTACTGAAAATGCTAGAAATTTCAGTCGCGCAAAATTGGTTAAGATTATTGAAAAATCACCAAATCGTGTGAAACCGCAGGATAGAGCTTATCATGAAATGAGTCAATCTCATATCATGCATCTTTCTTATCCAATGCAATTGGAATTCAAACGGGATGTTATGCGTCAAGCTTTGGAAAAATACAAACCAGCAGGATGGCGTAATTATGAATTGCGCGCGACTTTGGGAATGGAAAATACGCTTGGATATCGTAACAAGCTCCAGTTCCAAGTACGTCGTTTGAATGATGGAACGGTAATTGCTGGACTTTATCAAGAAGGAACACATCACTTGGTAAACCTAGATAACTGTTTGGTTCAAGACCCGAAAACCCAAGAGATTATCAATCACATTTGTCGTTTGATTGAAAAATTTGATTTGCCAGTTTATGATGAGCGTAAAATCGGCGGAATTCGTACGGTCATGGTTCGTCGTTCACAAAAAACAGGTGAAGTACAAATTATTTTTGTGACTTCAACACCAATTATTTTGGACGGTCAAGTTTGGCCTGAATTACGTGAAGAAGCTTCAAAACGTCAAAAAAATTCTTTTGTTAAATTTGACAAAATGTTGTCAGCACTGACAGAAGAATTTGAAGAAATTGTGACGGTTGCGGTCAATTTCCACCCAAGAAAAACCAGTGAAATCTATGGCGAACGCACACAAGTTTTGTTCAATGAAAAAGAAACAATTACCGAAGGGGTCTTGGACTATGAGTTTGAATTAAGTCCTCGTGCTTTCTATCAATTGAATTCTGAGCAAGCAAATGTACTTTATGGTGAAGCAGTTAAGGCTTTGAATCCTAAAAAAGATGACCGTGTCATCGATGCTTACTGTGGTGTTGGGACGATTGGTTTTGCAGTTGCCAAAAAAGTCAAATCGGTTCACGGAATGGATATTACACCAGAATCAATCTTTGATGCGCGTGAAAATGCTAAACGTTTGGGTCTTAAAAACTGCCACTATGAAATTGGTAAAGCTGAGCGAATTATTCCAAACTGGAACAAATCTGGTCATAGAGCGACTGCCATGATTGTTGACCCACCACGTACTGGTCTTGATGATGCCTTGCTTGAAACAATTACTAAATTCCCACCGGAAAAAATGGTTTATGTCAGCTGTAACGTATCAACTTTGGCAAAAGATTTAGTGGTTTTGGCCAATTATTACAAAGTAGAATACATTCAATCAGTGGATATGTTCCCACATACAGCGCGGACTGAAGCAGTTGTTAAATTGACAAAACGCGATGAACCTTTAAAAATTGTGAAATTTGAACATTTGGAAGAAGAACGTAAAGCTGAAGCATTTGCTAAAGGTAAAAAACGTGGACGTCGTCCGCAAAAATATGGTAAATACTGAGAAATTTACTGACAGAATGGCTATTTGGCTATAAATTCATTTATTTGAGGAGAAATTTTCGTCAGTAATTTTTAGGAAAAATGAGAGAAAAAATGAAAAAATTTATTGTTGAACCTGAATTTTGGGAACTTTTTCCTGAAACTCAAATCGGAATTGTTTTAGCCAAAAATATTGATAATAGTATGGAATCAAGTACTGAAATCAAAAAAAATCTTGATGAAGCAAATGAAAATGCAGAGCAATTTCTTGGTGCAGCTGTTTTTAGCGAAAATCCTGTAGTCTCGGTTTGGCGCAAAGCTTATCAACAATTTAAAACAAAAAAAGGGGCTAGAAGTTCGATTGAAAATCTACTTAAACGAGTAGATAAAGGAAAAGCTGTAGGTTCCATCAATCCTTTGGTTGATATTTACAATAGTATCAGCTTGAACTATGGGTTGCCTGCTGGTGGTGAAGATATTGATACCTTTGCAGGAAATTTGCGACTGACAAAAGCTGTTGGTGGCGAACATTTTTTGGCTTTAGGTGATGATGAAGCTGATAATGCTTTGTCTGGTGAAATCTGCTATCTTGATGACGAAGGGGCGGTTTGTCGCTCTTGGAACTGGCGAGATGGGCAAAGAACAATGCTGACAGAACACACAAAAAATGCTTTTTTGATTATTGAGTCTGTTGACCCAGAACGTGGGGATGTTTTAGAAGCTGCGACTCAAAAATTAGCCGAATTGAGTGAAAAATATTTAGGTGGAACTGCTCAGGTGCTTTTAGTGACTAAGGAAAATCCAGAAATTTCATTAGACTAGTGTTTTATCATATCTAAAGAAGTGAGATTTACTGATTTCTGTCAATAAAATAGGATTGGTTAAGGCGCAATTTACTGACAGATAAGAGATTTAATAGTAAAGTTGATGAATACTGTCAATAAAAAGGGACCGTCAGTAAAATCTGGCGGTTCTGTCATTAGTTATTTTTATGATAAAATAGAAAAAATCCGAGGTTTGATATGATATATATGAGAAAAGCTGGCCCTAAAGATTTGCTTGCAATTATGAAAATTATTGAAGAAGCGAGAGCTTTTTTGGCCGCTTCTGGGAGTGACCAATGGCAAAATGCTTATCCAGCAGTTCTTGATATTGAAGAGGATTTTGCTAAAGAACAGGCTTATGTCTTATTAGTTGATGATAAAATAGCAGGTTATTGTGCCATTATTACAGGTGAAGAACCGGCTTATAGCCAAATTACTGACGGAACTTGGTCAAATCAAAATCTTGATTATGTCACTATTCATCGAATTGCTCTGTCTAATGAATTTCGTGGACAATCGCTGACGAGATATTTATTTTCAAATATTTTTACTTTAATGTTATCTAAAGGATACTCAGATTTTCGCCTAGATACACACCCAGTCAATAAACTGATGCAACATGTTTTTGAACGTGAAGGTTTTGTAAAACGAGGGCTTGTCCAGTTTGAAGGCGAACGTTTTGCTTACCAACTAGAAGTTGGAGGCAGAATAAATGAATAAAAAAGAATTGATTGATTTTTGCTTATCTCTTGGTCCAACTTTTGCGGATACTCCTTTTGCTAAAATGGAGACGGGGCAACCGACAGTGGTGATGCGTCATTTAAAGAATAAAAAATCTTTTGCTTATATTTCGGAGCGAGAAGGACGAGTCAATATCGCCATTAAACAAAAACCAGAAATTTCAATAGAGTTACGAGATTTCTTTGTAGATATCAACCCAGCCTTTCATATGAATAAAACACATTGGAATGATGTACTACTTGGTGGAGATGTCGCTGATGAGCAAGTGTGCAAAATGGTTGAGCAAAGCTATGATTTAATAAAACCCAAAAGATAAAGATACTAATATTTTTAAAAGAAGTGAGTTTACCCTCCTAAGCAGTCGGGCTCACATTTTACAGGAGAAAAAATGACTTACGAACAAAATTTTTTAAAAGATTTTCAAGAATGGGTAGACCAACAAGTTCAAATTTCTGAACTTGCCATGAAAGCTGCTGAAAAAATTGCTACAGAAGATGGTAAAAAAGAAGCGAAAGAGGCTGCTATTCGCTATGAAAGTCGTTTAGACGCTTACCAATTTTTGCAAGGAAAATTTGAGAACTACAAAAATGGGAAAGGTTTCCATGACGTTCCAGATTTTGGAACAAAAACATTTTAATGAGTGACTTCTATTTTTAGAGAAGTGACTTCTAACCATTAGATAAAAGGAGATTCAAATGAATTTTAAGAAGATGGTTGGTAATCAAGTGCGAGTAAGAGCTCTCGCTTAGATTACCGCAAAGTCTTATTTCTTTGCGGATAAGAACAAATTGAGTTCACCCTCCTTGAAGTGGATGAAAATAGACAAAATGGAACCTATGCCTTGCACAGAACCACATTTTCTCATCTTTGTTTCACTGCGCTGTCCGTTTTGGCAGTGTCGCTGAAGCGTCAGCCAAAAAAGGCAATTTTCATAACTTCAAAGCAGTCGGGCTCACATCTTAAGGAGATTCAAATGAATTTTAAGAAGATGGTTGGTAATCAAGTGCGAGTAAGAGCTCTCGCTTAGATTACCGCAAAGTCTTATTTCTTTGCGGATAAGAACAAATTGAGTTCACCCTCCTTGAAGTGGATGAAAATAGACAAAATGGAACCTATGCCTTGCACAGAACCACATTTTCTCATCTTTGTTTCACTGCGCTGTCCGTTTTGGCAGTGTCGCTGAAGCGTCAGCCAAAAAAGGCAATTTTCATAACTTCAAAGCAGTCGGGCTCACATCTTAAGGAGATTCAAATGAATTTTAAGAAGATGGTTGGTAATCAAGTGCGAGTAAGAGCTCTCGCTTAGATTACCGCAAA
>NZ_JAVXIY010000018.1:0-5443 GCF_036648155.1 Lactococcus sp.
AATACTACACACCTCCTCGAAAGTAATTTCACGCCCTCGATAGACTAATTCCATTTTTTGGTCATGCCATTCAAACAACAAACCGTAGAACTCGATTAATGGCATGGGTTACTCCTTGATTGCCGTTTCCTTAGTTTCATACTGTTTGATGCGTTCTTCAAGTAGATCAGCAGGCCCTTTTCCAGAGCGAGTGTCTACGAGCGAACAACCAAAATTTGCGTCTAGCCCCCATGAAAAACCGCTTTTTAGTGTTTTGAAACCTAGAAAATCTATATTTCCATGTTGTCTTATGCCCCTAGATCGAGCGAAGCGAGCAAAAAGGCTCTATGAGCGAAGCGAATCCATTCTTGCTTTTGCTTTTCAGAATCAATGCTACCAGGAACAGAAAAAACAGCCCCACCGACCGAGTGAAACGAGGTCAAAATGCCACGAGCGAAGCGAGTGCCATAGGGCTGTTTTTGATCTTTACCTCTAAACCGATAATTATCCAAATTAGTAGTTATCCACAGGTTTTTTTGATTTTTTCTCTTTTTTTTATTTTTAATAGTTTTTAAATAGTTTTTAGACCCCCTTCAAAGCCTTACCACACAATGCTCTTAGAGCATTAAAAGGGACGGATTGTCGGTGAAAGGGGGACGGATTGTCGGTGAAAGGGGGACGGATTGTCGGTGAAAGGGGGACGGATTGTCGGTGAAATAGGACAAAATTTTAAAAGTCTTAATTAATACTTGAATTACATTTGGGACAATGCTAAAAAAGTCCCAATTAATTATAAAAAGGACAGATTGTCGGGTGAATAACGATCTAGTTGTAATGGATAATTCCATCGTTAAAGCGTCATATAATTTAAGTGTAAGTGAACAGCGGTTACTTTTGTCTGCCCTAGCGCAGATACCTAAAAATGAACCAATAGACCCTAAACAGGCCTATTACATTACAAGAGATGATTTTATTCGGCTGGGAGCTAATGCTGATCAGGCAACACGAGATATTCGGAATGCCACTAAAGATTTAATGAAAAAAACCTTACTTATAGAAACCAATGCAGGGGTATTGGAATTTCATTGGTTGTCAGAAGTTTTACGTTTCGATAAAAATGCGGATGCCCGATTAAAATTAAAATACCCAAATCCTGAAGATTATAAAAACTATCTCAATGGGTTAAGAAAATATAATTTACTAGAATCATTACCTTTTGGGCGACATAGTGAAGATATTGTGGCTAGGGTTGTTTTTGATAGTCGTATTTTACCGTTACTCAGTGAGTTAAAGGCTAATTTCACCCAATTCCTACTTGATGATGTTGCAGGTTTTGGCAGTGTTTATAGTTTCCGTTTTTACCAAATGATGATGCAATTTAAATCCACTGGGTACTGTAGAATTAGTTTAGAAGACCTACGTTACTCTTTAGCTTTATTTGAGAAATATCAGGCAACTAAAGATCTTAAAAAACGTGTAATAGACACCGCAATTAATGAAATTAATGAAAAAACACCTTATAAAGTTAGCTATGAGTTAATTAAATCAGGGCGTAAATTCACGCATTTAGAGCTGAAATTCAAAGAAAAAAAGGCAAAAGTAAAAGGTATAGAGCGAGATCCCAAAACAATTGATTGGGTAAATGGTGTATCAGACAACGAAATTAAAGGCATGTCACAATCACAAGCGATCAAATATGCAGATAAGCTTTATCAAAACCCTGCAATCGTTGGTGATTGGTCGGATTGTCTAAAATATGAAGATGCTAAATTCAAACTTATCAATCAATTACAAGAATCAAAATATGTTAGACAATATATGGAATATTTGTTGGCGTGTGATGATCCTTTCGATCCTAAAACTTTAGGCTTTAAACTATGAAAAGACCAATACTGCAATATTTTGATAAAGATGATGAAACTAAAGGAGGCTTACCATTTCCTAAAATTGAAGAATGGAACTCTAAACAACTGCAAGTACTTTATGCCATACAAAATTTTTTCAATAACTTTGTAGTACACCACTATTATTATATTGCATACCATTATGGGGAGTGTGATGAAGTAATACGTTTTGCTAGATTTTTTTCAGATTTTTGGGGAAGCTCTGGAGATGTTATAAATGAATCAAGCAAATTTGAGGTAATTGATGAAAAATTTATTGCTTGGGTTGAGATCATGCAATTTGAACAAATGTGTGACGAACTAAGTATGGATTTCGATAAAGTATTCAAAAGATTCATATTTCTTTAGAAAACAAGGATAAGCTATGAAAAACAATAAACTAGATGAAATCAGGAAAAGAAAGGAAATACATGCACAAACGCAAGCTAGCTTTGCTGTAGATAATTTGCATCCAAACCCCGATACACAGTACATTTTTGATGCATACAACAATGGCGAGATTAAAAGCATTGATGCTGCAATCAAAGCATTAGACAAACACTATGGCATCAAGAGATAACCTTTTTAAATAACGGCACTTTAAATGATAGAAGATTCTGAACTCGACCAAATCTTACTGGATGTTTTTAAAGGTGATGAATGGCTTCGATTTGTGGACTTTATATTTTCTTTAGCGAATGATTTTACAGATCAAGAACGGGACAGATACACCCAACTACATCGCCATCTTACTCTTAAAAATCTTAATAAAGATAATCCATTTAATGGATTATTCCTAGAAATAGCCAATACCAAACTTCCATTATAAATCAAACAAACTTCTGTCTCGATCTTCTGTTAAATACTCGTTGAGTTCAGCAAGTATTTTTGTTTTTTCTGCTTCATCTTCCATTTTTTTTAGTGCTAAAGAACCGAGTAAAATTTTACGTCTAGTATCATCTTTTCGTTGTTGGTCAGATAGCTTCTTTTTTTCACGAGCCAATACAGCTTGCTTTTGAGCTTTAAGCTGTTTTAAGCGTTCTTCCTGTTTAGCAATTTGTTGTTCTAAAGATTCCATTTTCATTGTAATTCCAAAGCCTAAAAAACCACAGTTAGCATAAGCATACATGAATTGAAATTCAAGGTACTGTCTGCTATCGTGGTTTTCCCAAAGGGCGCACTTTCCCAAACTAATTTCATTAAGTTTGGAAGTACGAAAAGGGACACCCCTTTACCCCGAAAATATAAAGATTTTAAAAGGCAAAAATAAATCATGGCGATTTATCATTTTTCAGTGAAGAACATAAGCAGAAGTGACGGACGTTCAGCCGTTGCTTGTTCTGCCTATCGTTCAGGTGAAAAATTGATAGATGAAAGACAAGGGAAAGAACAGGACTACACAAAAAAAACAGGCGTAGAATTCAAAAAAATCTATGCCCCTGAAAATACAAATCCTGAACTATTAGACCGTAACCAACTTTGGAATATCGTTGAGAAAGTTGAAAACCGTAAAAATTCACAACTTGCTAGAGAGTTTGAAATTGCTTTTCCGCATGAACTCAACCAACAGCAACGTGAACAAATGCTCAATGAATTATGCCAAGACATCGTAAAGCGTCATGCCGTTGTTGTGGATGCTGCAATTCATACCCCACACACAGCAAACGGAAGTGATAAGCGTAATTATCATGCTCACATTATGTTTACGACTCGGAGCATTGATGAACATGGAAATTTAGGAAAAAAGACAAGGGAATTTAACGACAATGGCAAACAGGAAGTCGAATTTTGGAGAGAAAGTTTTGCCGATCTAGCCAACAAACACTTGGCGAGAGCAGGTTACTTGACCGAAGTAGACCACCGCAGTTATGCCGATCAGGACAATGGGCTACAAGCCACCGTCCACGAGGGCAGTAAAATCACCCAATTACGCAGACAGGGCATAAATACCGAAATCAGCCTCAAAAACGATGCGATCAAAGCACAAAATACCGAAAAACTGGCAGAAATCATCAATGGACTGGAGCAAGAAATTATTGCAACAGAGAAAACCATAGCCAAATTACGCACAGAATCACCAAATAGCCACGAAAAAACGAAAGATGATGCGAATGTACACAGTGGTAACAAAAATCGCTTAGAACGCAAACCAGAGCAATCTAGCGCTATATTCCAAGATATTCCAACCAGTGAAAAGCAAATTGCCGTTCAACTTTTCAAAACCAAAATTCAGGATTTAGCCCAACAAATCCATGAAAAAGAACTAAAAACCATTATAAATCAAATGAGTGAATACATAGAAACCAGTAAAAAACTACTCGATCAAATTGAAACCCATCGGAATAACAAACCATTCAATCCTTTTAAACTCAAGGCATGGGAGGGTGAACTAGCAAATTTAGTCCACCAACACGATAACGAGATCAAAGCCAAATACGACCACCTCAAAACCGAACACCAAGAAATCAAAAAGCGTGGTGTGGCGTATGAACACTGGCAAAAAGCCGAAAGTTTAATCCATCAAAAATACCCTGACGAATACAAAAAAATCAAAGAGTTGGAAAGAGAACTCAATGAGCAAAATGCCACTATCAGCAAGACTAGAACCCAAGAGCAAGACACCGACAAGGGACGAGGGCGTTGACACTCAAAACGGTACTCCCCCCGACCTTAGGCGTGTTTAAAACCTTTTAACGCCATAGCATGACGGATCATGTCGTTAATGTGTTGTCTTGTCTCTTGATCTTGTGTACTCAGCCATGTCACCACATCAGCATCAATCACGTTTGCTTGAGCTGTTGCATGACGTTCCTGCAATTTTTTTACAAAATTAGGTTTAACCAATGGTGCGTTGGTTGGATCAAAGTTTTTATAACGTTCTAATTCATTTTGCATTGTTATACCTCCGCTTTTGGTTATGTGATGGTTCAAAGGCAGTGATTATTCTAGCAACATCCTCACGCTCAACCCAAACCACTGTAAGCAATCGACCAAGATTACTCAGCCCAGTTGAAATGATCCTTTGCTCATCGTAATGTCCAACATCATCATAGGATACCATTGAGGGATCTAAGAAAATACTACACACCTCCTCGAAAGTAATTTCACGCCCTCGATAGACTAATTCCATTTTTTGGTCATGCCATTCAAACATTAATCCGTAATATTCAATCAACGGGGGCATTAAAATTATCCTCTAGTTCAACTTCACTACGTTATTTGGCGTTTAATACCATGATGTTTATCAAGTGCTTTGATCGCTTCCTCGATTGTCGCTATTTTTCCAGTATTGTAATCATTAAAAATATATTGTGTTTCAGGATTTGGGTTTAGGTTATCTACAGCAAAAGCTGCTTGAGTTGTTCTGTGTAAGGCTTTTCTTTTTTCGATTTCTTCATCATTCATGACTTACTACCTTTGGTACTAAACCCTACTTGTTTTAAATAGGATTGGAGTTCTTTCTGTTTTTCAGGGTCTTTGAGCATTAAGCGCAACCTTGCTACAAATGGCTTCATATCTTCGCCTACGTTTGCCATAGCTTGCACTTCCGCCAGTTCTGATAGCTTACTGCTAAATGTATC
>NZ_JAVXIY010000019.1:0-5025 GCF_036648155.1 Lactococcus sp.
TTCTATGGAATATTTGACCATAAGAAAAGACCTCCGAAATATAGATTTGAAAAGTCTATATTTTGGGGGTCACTACATTTAGCGGTTTTTTATTTATTATTTCATTGTTGGGAAAAGCAAAACGTCACGGATTGAAGTTGTGCCAGTAAAGAGCATGACTAAGCGGTCAATCCCGATACCAAGTCCACCTGTTGGTGGCATACCGTGTTCGAGTGCTTCAACGTAATCATAATCGACACCAGTCGCTTCATCATCCCCAAGTTCTTTAGCTTTAGCTTGAGCTTCAAAACGTTCCAATTGGTCAATTGGGTCATTCAATTCGCTGAAAGCATTGGCGTATTCTTTACCGTTGATGAAAAGTTCAAAACGGTCAGTAAAACGTGGGTCTTTTTCATTCATTTTAGCAAGTGGTGAAATTTCTTTTGGATGACCAAAAACGAAAGTAGGTTGAATCAAAGTTTCTTCAACATATTTTTCAAAGAATTCGTTAATGATATGACCAACAGAAGTGAAATGTTTTTCAACATGAATGTCATGTTCTTTTGCAAGAGCGCATGCTTCTTCAAAAGTCATCTCAGGCCAGAAATCAACTCCAGCAACTTCCTTGATGGCATCAACCATGTGAACACGTTTGAATTTTCCACCAACATTGATTTCTTTACCATCGTATTCAAGAATATCTTGACCAACTACAGTTTTAGCAACGTGTTGGAAGATTCCTTCTGTCAAATCCATGATATCTTCAAAATCAGCATAAGCTTCATAAGATTCCATTGTTGTGAATTCAGGATTATGAGTCATATCCATTCCTTCATTACGGAAGACACGGCCAAGTTCATAAACTTTTTCCATTCCACCAACAATCAAACGTTTCAAGTGCAATTCAGTTGCAATACGAAGCGCCATATCAATATCAAGACTGTTATGGTGAGTGTAGAATGGACGAGCAGAAGCACCACCGGCTTCGTTGTTAAGAACTGGAGTTTCAACTTCAAGATATCCACGACCATCCATATAACGACGGATTTCACTGATGATTTTTGAACGAGTCACAAAGCGATTAAAGCTTTCTTTATTTGAAATCAAATCCAAATAACGTTTGCGATAACGTGTTTCAGTATCAGTCAAACCATGGAATTTTTCAGGCAAAGGACGAAGCGCTTTTGAGAGGAAAGTCAATTTTTTTGCTTTGATTGACAATTCACCCATATCAGTTTTCATGATTTCGCCTTCAACTCCGAGGAAGTCTCCGAGGTCAGCTTTTTTGAAAATTTCATAATTTTCTTCACCAACTTCGTCGCGACGAACGTAAAGTTGAATTTGGCCTTCGCGGTCTTGAAGATGGGCGAAACCGACTTTACCTTTACCACGTTTAGTCATCAAACGACCAGCGACAATTCCTGAAAGTGCAAGTTCATGCAACTCTTCTTTCGTCTTTTCGTCATAAGCTTCGTGTAGTTCTTGCGAGTTGTGCGTACGTGTAAATTTATGTCCAAATGGGTCAATTCCTGCATCGCGCAGGTTTTCCATTTTTTCACGGCGGACTTTCATTTGGTCATTAAGTTCTTCGATTTCAGCCAAAATAGTACTCCTTGTAATTTTTTATTCTCTCTATTTTAACATATTTTCAAAAAATTAACAGAAATTTTTTGTCAGTAAACGCTTTAAGAATAGGCTTAAACTGATTTTTTTGCTGTCATTAAAAAATACTTACAAAATTACTGACAGAAATTTAGAAAATGATGAATGACCTTAAAGAATTTCTGTCAGTAAATTTTTTAAAACTCACTTAAATCTTTGATTTTTTTAATCACAGTTTTGAGCAATTTGTCTTGTTCAGACAAGAAGGAAAGACCATAAAAAATGCGTTGATAACGTTCGTCAAGACTTTGAAAAGCAATATTTTCATTAATAAATCTTTTGGAAATTAATGATGCACCAATTCCAGCATTGAGTTGGCTGACAATCATATCATTATTATTGACGCTGACTAAGTTTTTGGGATTAAGATTATTTTCTTTAAGATAATTATGCGTATAATGAGCCACACCAGACCCTGCTTCGCGAATAAAAAAGATGTCACTTTCTGGATTGCCAGCAAGAACGAGTTCATCTTTAAAAAGTGGGAAAGTTTCGATAGTTTCATCCATCATCGGTTTTTCAATAATTCCAAAATGAATTTCATGATTACGAATTAAATCAAAAACCTCTTGAGAATCAAGCATCATCAATTCAATATTAAGTTGTTCAAGTTCAGGAATTAAATTTTTGAAAATCAGAGGGAGAACAGTAGTTGCTGAACTATGAGAAGCAGCAATTTTAAAAGGTTTACGACTAGGCGTCTGATTTTTTAAGGAAAATTGTAATTCATTCCAATCATTGAGCGTTTTTAAAGCTTTAGGATAAAGAAGATGGGCACTTTCTGTAGGAATGACTTCTTGGTGTTGCCCTCTTGAAAAGAGTTGAACCTTTAGTTCTTCCTCTAATTTTTTAATTCTAACAGTTGCGGTTGGTTGTGAAATAAAACATTGACTAGCAGCTCTGGTAAAGCTTTTGGTTTCAAACACAGCAATAAAAGTTTCGAGTAAAGCGAACATAAATCTTCCTTTAATTAATAAAAGTAATTTTAAAAATGATAATAATTTATTTTACAAAATAAAGGAGATTGTGTAAACTAATTGATGCTAGACAATTTAAAAAGGAAAAAGTAGAAAAATGTTAAAATTAAAAAATTATATTAAAAATGATAGACAGGCCATCATGAGTATTTTGCCAGGATTTCTGCTCTCCTTTGCCATTGCTATAGTAAGTTATTTACTCAATCGTTTTATCTTCCATAGTTTAGGTTCAGCAACTATTGCAATATTATTAGGAATTATTTTGGGTAATTTGTACTTTAAACAAGTCACTTTGTTTGCAGGAACGGCTTGGTCAGAAAAAAAACTTCTAGAGTTTTCAGTGATGTTTTTAGGAGCAACCGTAACCTTTCAAACCATTGGTAAATTAGGCTTCTCCGGAGTAGGATTTATTCTGATACAAATGATTTCAACAATTATTTTTGTTTTGTTTATGGGTAAAAAACTGGGTTTTTCTGCTAATGTCTCTGCCCTAATGGCTTCTGGAAATGCAGTCTGTGGTTCATCAGCAATTGCCGCAGTCGAACCAGTTATTGGAGCTGAGACCAGTGAGAAAAGAACATCGATTGCCATGGTCAATCTCATGGGAACTATTTTAATGCTGAGTCTTCCATTTTTAGGAACTTGGATATTTGGTAATAATGATTTATTAAGGGGCGCACTGATTGGCGGAACAGAACAATCTGTTGGACAAGTCGTTGCTTCAGCGACAATGGTAAATCCAAACACAACAACATTAGCAACCCTATTTAAAATTATGAGAATTATCATGCTTGTTTTTGTCGTTTTATATTTTGGTTTTAGAAGCAAAAAACAAACAAAGGGTGAACAAGCAACCGCTCAAATCAAAATTAAAAGAAATTCTTTTTTGCCATGGTACGTTGTTGGTTTCTTAGTGCTTTGTACTTTAGATACATTGATTCATTTTGTGCCAGAAGTTTCAGCTACCGCAAAATTTCTATCCGGTTGGTGTGAAACCATTGCCTTAGCCGCTATTGGTTTGCGACTAAATTTAGTTGAATTCATAAAAGCAGGAAGAAAATTACTGATTTATGGTTCATCTATCTTAGTTTTTCAAGTAGTACTTGCAATTATTTTGATAAGTCTTTTAATCAAATAATCAGAAATCAAAGAAATAAAAAGTCACTAAATTTCTGTTTTAGTGACTTTTTTTATGGTAATTATTACCATCAGCTAAATTTTTCACTTTAGCAAGAAGCTTATTAATCAATCTGATTCACTAATGTTAAACCAGATTAATCCCCAAAGTGAAGCAATGACTAAAAAGAGTAGAGCGACCATTTTATTTTCCTTTACTGCTGTAAAACCTAACTAGATTATTTAATAGATTCTATGACTTCTTTAAGTTGATTGACAGACTTTTCAAATTGTTTCATTTCATAAGCATCAATATTGAGTTCAATAATTTCTCTGACACCATTTTGATTTACGACAGATGGAACACCAGTAAAGACACCTTCTTGACCATATTCTCCACGCAAATAGGCAGAAACTGGTAGAATGACTTGTTCATTATTTAAGATGGCTTTGACAATTCTAGCTGTGCTCATTCCGATTCCGTAATAAGTGGCTTGTTTTTTATCAATAATTTCATAAGCAGCATTTTTAACCTTATTTGATAAATTAGACAAATCTTCAAGACCAATTTTTTTATTTTTAACAATAAATTCAAGAATAGGTTTTCCACCTACCGTCGTGTGTGACCAAACTGCAACTTCAGAATCGCCATGTTCGCCAATAATATATCCGTGAACACTCCGTGGATCAATTTCTAGCTTTGTGGCTAATTCCTTTCTAAAACGAGTAGTATCCAAAGTGGTACCAGTTCCGACAATTCTAGATTGATCAAGACCAGAAGTTTCCCAAGCGACATAGGTAAGGATATCCACAGGATTAGAAGCAATTACAAAAATACCATCAAAACCTGAATCCATAACTTGAGTAACGATTGAGCGCATAATTTTAGCATTTGTATTGACCAAATCTAAACGTGATTGTCCGGGTTTTTGGTTCACACCAGCTGTAATCACGACAATATCTGCATTTTCACAATCCTTGTAATTTCCAGCTCTTACAATAACATTTTCTTGCCCCCAAGAAACACCATCCAATAAATCTAAAGCTTCACCCTCAGCTTTATCCTGATTAACATCTATCAAAACCAAGTCATTAACTAGTCCTTGATTAATCATTGAATAAGCAATACTTGTTCCAACAAAACCTGTTCCAACTACGACTACTTTTCTGCTTGTAATTTTCATTTTTAGCTCCTTTTTAATTCTTTATTATTCAATACCCGAATTGCTAGTTAATTTCATTGGAAAATAAATAAGTCGTGCTATCCTAATCTTAAACCACTAAGCATTAG
>NZ_JAVXIY010000020.1:0-3437 GCF_036648155.1 Lactococcus sp.
CTAATTTCATTTTCCTTAGCAAGAATAAACCGATTTTTTAGCTTTGTAACTTTTTCAGATTGACTGTTTTCAATATCACTTCTGATTTTTTCGATGGCTTGCTCGTGTCTAAGCTTTTCAGCCTGTATTTGCTTATCTAATTCATCTTGGCATTCAGTATGAATGTTTTGTTTTTCAATTGAATATTTCTTGTTAAGGTTAGAAGTGACTTCTTCTCTGATATTTGCACGATGATCAAGCTGACGGATTTCATCATACATTTCTTGATTTTTGGTTTTAACAAATTGTGAGAGTTGGTCAAGCCCTTGACTTTTAAAGTTATTGATAAAATCTGAGAAATTTTTTGCGGCTGCAGGGGGGAAAGGAGTAATTTTAGATTTTTCTACAACTGGTTCAGTTACTTCAGCTTGATCGTACTTCTCAATAAGAGATGAAAGATTAAACGAAGGGGTAGAAAGTGGGAGAGCTTCCTCTTCAAAATCATTTTCATTTTCAAACGGATTAAGTGGAGTATCTTCTGTAGGTACTGCAGTTTCTGATTTTTCCTCAACTTCTACAGTAGGACTAATTGTAGAGGAGCTAGATGATTCAGTCTCGACTATTTCCAACTCTTTCACCTCTTCTTCCACGTTAGGTTTTGAAACTTCAAATGGAATTGGTTTTTTAGTTTTGAATGCTACTAATTCTTTATTCCAGTCAGTTGACTCATTTTGTGGTAGAAAGAAAGATTGACCATAATATGCTTTTGCATATAAGGCACGGTCAACTTTCGTGATTGTCACTTGACCTTTAGTGTTTTCCATCAGCAATCTTAGATTTTCAGATTTTACATGTTCAACCAGGTCTTTATAACTATGTAATTCTTTTTCTTCAAAATTCTTTGTATCCGACAATTCATAAGTAAAAGATGAAAGTCGGTCTTGTAATACTCTCATAATAGCCATTAGATACTATCCTCCATCGAACGATTTGGTAATTGAGGAGTTGGTTGTTGATCGCTGCTAATCAAAAGAACAGTATCAATTGCCTCCTCAAAATCTACCCCTGCTTCTTTTAGTGTTTTCATGAAAAGTTCAGTTTGTTCAGATTCAATTTGCTTTTTTAAATCATTAATATTTTCCTGAATCTTAATTAAATTATCTTCTTCTTTTTTCAACTTGCTTTTAAGCTGATTAAGTTTATTCTTTGATACCTTAGCCATTATTTGCATTTCCTCCTGGTATATTTTTACTCTCTGTTAAATTAATTGCGGCCACTTTATTTTCATCCATCGTAACATCATATTTACTATCTACCATATAACCTTCTTTTTGGTAGATTGGTGTTTCTAAATATTCAATTTCAACAAAGTATTTATTTTTATCATCAGAGCTTTGGTAAATACTCCCTTTTTTGTAGCTTCGAGCCACAAGTTGAGTAGAATTTGAAGTATTAATTTGCTTTGTTTTCTTATAGGTTTTAACCATAGCACTTAACGTTTGAGCATCCTGAGCAATGTAGCTACTTGCATAGGCTTGATGAGTCATGAGTGTCTCAAGATATGAGGCACGTTTTTGAATTGAATTATCATTTAAGTCATAAGTAACATAAGACTTGATGAAGTTTTGGAGATTTTCTTTTGGAGTAGCCTCTTTATCTGTGTCCTGTTCCTCACTAGATGTGCTATCCTTTTCAGAACTTTCTGATGTTTCTTTTGTGCTTTGTTTTGTAGAAATAGATGTTTTAGGAGTGGGAATAGCGGCTTTATGATTACCATTGAAAATGTTAACCACCGCAAATACAATCGCAATGACAACGAGTGCCACTACTAAACAGATTCCCACAATAATATTTCTTCGCTTTTTATTATCAATCATAGGTTTTTCCTTTATTTATTTTTTAGGTGGATGGATTACTGAAGCAACCCCTGAATTATACGTGTAAGTCCACGTTTTTAATGGAGTAGGATTTTGGTCATAGATCATTAATTCATTCTTCCCTAATATTTTTCCTACAACTGCAGTATGCCCATTTTCAGCATCTGTATTCCATGTTCCCATGTTTGCACCACGTTTAAAGTTGATAATATCTCCAACTTTAATTTGTGAGTATTTAGGCTCATTAACAACTGTCCAACCCCAACCTTTCCAATCATAGTCTGAACCAATATCTGAAGCAGCAACCCCACCTCGTAAAATAATATTTGAGTTAATGCTATGCGCATAATAGGCTGATACTGCGTAACATTGACCTGTTAAGCCTCCAAAGTCTCCTGGTATAATTTGGCCAAGCATCTTATTTAAGACTTCAACATTGGCACTACCCCCACCGCCATCTACTGGCCCATATCCGTTAGGTGGAGCAGGTGTTCCGCCATGCTCATCAATATATTTATCAAACGCTTCAGCAACTTTTGCACGTTGCTTGCCAGAATCTATAGCTGTCCAATAGACTGCTTCTCCTGGTTTTAAAGCCCCTGAGTGATAGGCTGCAGCACGTAAATCCATGATATAAAGTGAGGTGTTACTATATTTATCATATTGAGTAGCTTTAAAATCTGTAACAGCTCTATCATTGTCCCAGGATGCCCCCTGATCAGGGTCATTGTCTACTGCCCCATATCCAAAAATATTTGATTTTGGATAGTCTGCTGCAACTCCTGCTGTACCGTATGAACTCTCCATTTGAGCAAAAGCAACAAGCATTCGAACATCAATGTTTGATTCACTTTGAAGTTTTAAAAACTCCGTACCGCTTGCTCGACTATCTAGGCCAGTAAATCCTTGGCTTTTAATAAAACCGTCTATTTGCTCTGCAGTAATTCCGTAACGTTGTGCCAGGTAATCAGAATAATAGGCATCTCCATCTTCACTCCAATGCTTAACATAAGTTACCCCATAGGTTTCTGCCTGCTGATTATTTGAGTTCATAATCGCAGGAAAGAAAATAGAGATTAACCCTAAGAATAGTACACCCACGACAACAACTGCGCCACCAATCATTGCTGTTGGCTTATTCATTACCGCTACAGCAACCTTTTGAATGGAATTAGTTATCTTTTGGACTAATGATTTACCAAGCGAAGCATTACTATTTGGCTTGATAAATGGATTTGAGTTTAGTCCTTTTTCAATCTTAGATTTTTTTGGCGTATTATTGGTATGAAAGCGAAAATCTTGCTTTGTTTGACTATTGACAGAACGACCAAATTTTTCATGTTTCGTTAAAAAACCTTTGACCTTTTTAGTGGTCTTATAAGTAGATTGGACATTATCTTGAGCCTTCTTCAGGTTTTTTACACCTTCAGTTGACTCATTTTCATCAAGTTGCTGAATCAAGGGTTGAGTAACTATTTTTTTCCCTTGTTTTTTGCTTACTTTTGCTACCTTTCCTCCGCTATGTTTTTGAGAAGGCTTTGATAGCGCCTTTTTTGAACCAAATGCACGTGTAGATTGAGA
>NZ_JAVXIY010000021.1:0-2558 GCF_036648155.1 Lactococcus sp.
GCTAAGGCCTTTTTTGAAAAAATAAAGGAATTAAAATTTGATAGTTATCTACGATCTTTAGTTGTTACACGTGGACAAGGATTAGAACGAGAAACTGAATTAATTTTCTTTGAAGATGATTTTTTTAATTTCCTAAAAACAGAATTTCATATTAATGTTGTTATGACTGAATATTCTGATTTAGAAATTAATTTCCCTGAATATTACTTTGAAAGAATTATTTTATTAAACTTAATTATTGAAAGTTTAAATGAGAATGAAAAAACAACCTTTGAAGATTTCAAGGTTGTCAGAACCATATACACAAATATAGCTGATTTAAGGCTTTCTCAAGCTAGACCACTTCCTAAAGATTGCGACTGGAGACTTACACCTCAAGGCTCATATTTTGTTATTGACGAAGCCCAGTTAATTCCAATTTTTAGTGAAGAAGCAAAAAGTATTCACCCAATTGTTAAGGAATTAACAATCCACCGTCACAAGGGATATGACTTTTTATTTATTACTCAAGACCCTTCTTTTGTTAATAAGTACATTCGTAAATTGGCAAGCCATCACATTCATTTGATTAACATTTTTGGTTGGGAACAATCAATGAAAATCGAATGGACTGTGGTACAAGAAAACCCGAATGCTGTTAGATCACTTGCTAGGGCTGAAAACGTATCACGTTGGATGTTTCCAAAGCATGTTTACAAGCTATATAAATCTTCAACCGCACATACACGTAAAAAGCGCATACCTAAGAAACTTGTATTTTTAATTATTTTGGCGGGTTTCTTCTTTCTTTGTGCAGGACTTCTTTTTTCAAAAGATTCAGCATTGATGCGTTTCTTTTCAGGTGAATCACCTTTAGAACTAACGGTAGAGAATAAAGATGCTAAACAAGATTCAAATAAATCAAATCAATCTACTTCTGGACAATCATCGCCACTTAGCACAAATGCAGCTTCAGAAGCACAAGCAAAAAATGCGAGTACTGACATTGGGAGCAGTTCTGAGCCTAGCGTTTCTACTGATGCTTCTAATCAAGCCGTACAGTCTGTTTATGACCCATCCAAGCCTTATGACTATAAGCCTGTTGTTGTCGCTAATCCTGTCAATCATCGTCGTTTTTCAGGCTGTGTTAAGTGGGAAAAGAAATACTTTGCTTACGATCAACAGGGAACTCTTATTGGCGAATTCTCTGCAAAAGACTGTGCCAACATCCTTAAAAATTCAGGAAATAGACCTTTCGATTACTTTGGAGAAAGAAACCAAGCACCAGCTACGCCAGCCGATCCGACAACCGATGAAAACTATAAAAAGGCTTACTTAGAAAACCTTGCAAGAATTGAAGCAGAAAGATATGCAAAATCTAAAACAGCATCAGTTCAAGAAGAGCAAATACCACTCGGAACAAAACCACCTTCAAACATCACTGGAGCAAATTCACTATGACAATTTCTTTTATTGATGCTTGTTTGGTTGGTTGTGGTTTTATATTTCTTATATTTCTTATTGATTTTTGAGACACAAATCTACAGAGCGAGTGTCTACGAGTGATTCGGACAATTAAATTTTAAAACCTTCTTTCCCTGATTACAGCTCCCTTGTAAACTCTAAACTATAATTACAGAGCGTCCGTAGGCGCGAACTGATACAGGGGGCTTTATGAGAGATGTTAGACCAGAACCAACGCCAAAATATGTTTTGGATAAAATAGCTAAAGAAAAACGCCTTTTAAAGTTGAATACATTCGTTGATAAATATGAAAAGGGATTTACTGTTTTATCTTGGATTGTGGGCGCTGTAGGTGGTTATTTTGTTTATAGATTCATTAAGTATTTGTTTTCTTTGGTTGGCATTTTATGACATAAAAAGTTAAGCCGGAGACGTTTTTCCTGGCTAATACTAATCATTAAAAAACAATACTTTAGTATTTTTTGGATTTTTCATGGATTGGCATAATATTACATTTTATCAATATTTATTAATCTCTGTTTTTGTACTCTGCCTTGCGTGCATTCTTATTTTTTTCTTAGATCGTGACATCAATAATTATTAGGACTGATTTCGTATAATTTACGTGATTATGTTACTTCGCCCTCAATTTTATAAATAAAAAGCCTTATGTTTCAATGACTTAAGGCTTTTTATTTGTCAAATTTGCGATAATCTCAGATGCACAGAGGGCGATTTAACATCAATCTGCATTATACGAAATTAGTCTACCTGCGACTGAACCGAGGAGGAGGGATGACGACGCAGGTTTGGGAGCGGGGAGAAATTTGCGTTATAGAGTAGGGCACACTACTGTCTAATAGTGTGCCTGACTCTCGAAAGTTTTTCGACATTTGCTCTATGAGCTATATATATCAAGGGTTTTAGACTTAATAGGAATGGTTCGCATCTTTAAGCTATTTTGTATATTATTTAATCGCTTTTAGGTTCTACAACTACGATTTTTCCTGCTGTTGTGATTTCTACTGCTTCAATGCACTGATCTAATATGATGTGAACCAATTCGCTATCTTTTATAGGCATTAAATTCTTATTAATTAATGCTTTATTTAATT
>NZ_JAVXIY010000022.1:0-952 GCF_036648155.1 Lactococcus sp.
AATGAAAGGCAATATTATGAGAAAAGCAAATAGAAATAAGATAAGAGTATTAAATTTATTAATTTCAAATACAGAAGAAAATGAAAAGAGTGCAGGAATGAAAAAAAAGTCAAAACACCAAGCGTATATAGCTATTTTTTTTCTTTTTTTAGATATGATGTGTTTGAAATAGACTGAGTAATAGAACCTATAATAAATTTTTATCCAAGTCCACTTTGTAAAATGTGATACAAACATAAGTGTATCCCCCAATAGTTAGTTAAATAATTTTATTATATTTATTTTACGATAAAATTTAAAAAAATAGTAGTTTAAGAGGTTCTGTTGCAAAGTTTTGAAATGAGTGAATAAATCTGAATCCTATATCTTGACTATGATGGTATCCCTAGTAAAACTTTAATTTCAATAGATACCAAAAAGCCGAAGAGCGTTCCATTTCTTCGGTTCTTTTTATATATGCATCGAAAGAATATTTTGCGATAAGAAAAAGCCTCCTGGAAAGGTTATAATAAACTAGACACAAAGTTAAGATAAATCGTTATTTGGAGGTATAGAAATGAGTAAATGGATTATAACGGACAAGTTAGGAAATCAGATTTCTCCATATAGAACATACAACTCAAAGGAGGAGGCACAAAAGTGGATCAATTCAAATTTAGAAGTTGCTAGGTCTAAGGAGTATAAGATTATTCCAGCATTAGGAAAAAAATTTTTTTCAGAAAAAACTTTATTTAAGATTATTATTTTTTTGTTGATCGTCCTCACTACTTTTTTTATTATATTTAAATTAAACGACAACGGATCAGAAAATTTAAAAGGTTTTTCCAGTGAGGGTCAAAAATCAACTACTAGTAAATCTGATTTAGTTCCATTTCCTGTTAAATTTAGTGACGGGGATACAAAAGAAAAAATAGAAGAAAAATTATTAAATGCTGGTTTTAAGTTAGGATCA
>NZ_JAVXIY010000023.1:0-291 GCF_036648155.1 Lactococcus sp.
GGTTCGATCCCGTTAACTCCCATAGGTTCCGTAGTGTAGCGGTTATCACGTCGCCCTGTCACGGCGAAGATCGCGGGTTCGATTCCCGTCGGAACCGTTTCAAGTAGATTTACTTGAAAGGTAATAAAAGAAATAGACTCGTTAGCTCAGTTGGTAGAGCATTTGACTTTTAATCAAAGGGTCGCTGGTTCGAGCCCAGCACGGGTCATACTTTAACATTAGGTTGAGGTATAAAGCGTAAAAGAACTTGTCAAGCGGATGTGGTGAAATTGGCAGACACGCTAGATTTAG
>NZ_JAVXIY010000023.1:301-863 GCF_036648155.1 Lactococcus sp.
TGGTAGAGCATCTGATTTGTAATCAGAGGGTCGCGTGTTCGAATCATGTAGTCGGCATTCCTTTAACTGTTTAGACCTAATGGAGTACAGCTAGAGGTATGAAGAGAGTTTGACTTTCTTTAAGCGTTGCGAACGTAGTTCAGGGGTAGAACACAACCTTGCCATGGTTGGGGTCGCGAGTTCGAATCTCGTCGTTCGCTTTGTTAGTTCTCCCTTAGTGGGGGATTTTCCATATTTTGCCGGGGTGGCGGAACTGGCAGACGCACAGGACTTAAAATCCTGCGAAGGGTAACCTTCGTACCGGTTCGAAACCGGTCCTCGGCATAAGTGAAAGCAAGGGTTTAGCGACTCTTGCTTTTTTTGTTTTATGAAACTGTAAACTTGATCAAAATTGACCACTTGTGCATGCTTGAAATAAGGAGTATGAATATGAGTTGGGAGGGAGGGGAGCTACATTGAGTAATATTGTTAGCTTTATTAGTACTTGCATGATGAATAAATTTTTGAGAGAATTATTTCAACTAAGCTTGGTGTTTTCTTTATTAGTTATGTTAGGGGCTTG
>NZ_JAVXIY010000024.1:0-852 GCF_036648155.1 Lactococcus sp.
ATTTGTATTGCATAGGGGTTCAAGAGACATTCGATAGCGTTAAGACTCTGAATAAAGTAAGAGCAGCTGATCTGAAGCGAGAACACCCACCTGGCTTCTTGGCGGGTTCAATACTGGAGTAAGCATACGGCATTCAATCAGTGTTTTTTTTGTGCATTTATAAATATTTTTTTATACTCCTGGTTCTTCTCTTAGTATCTGTCGTTATCGGTTTAAGAGGCTATAAAACGCCTTTATAAGCTTTCTTAACTTGGTTCATATATCATTTTACTATAGTCCATAAAAGACGCAGAATGAGCTTATATGGAGCTGTGAAGAAGGGGTGAAATAAATACAAAAATTCTTGCATTTTTTACTGAAAGTGCTATACTAATAAAGTAAGTTATTACATGTGAATAGCCTCCTTAGCTCAGTTGGTAGAGCAGTAGACTCTTAATCTATGGGTCGCAGGTTCGAGCCCTGCAGGGGGCACTATAAAGTAAACAGTCTCGTCTTTTTGACGAGGCTGTTTTTTATTATATCGAATGAAGATGAGCAAGTCATTTTACTAATGGTATGTTATCTTACTTATCTGAGCAATAAACAGTCTTTGGTGTAGAAGCCATAGGATAAGTCTCTTGACAAAGATAGACCTCTGCCTTTACAATATAAGAATGAAGAGTGTTGAAACCCGTGGGCTTGTCCTGTATACTAAAAATTATCGTGAAAAGGATAAGTTGGTTAAAATTTTTACCGAGTCTTTTGGTAAGCGCATGTTTTTTGTTAAAAATTTTGCGCGTTCTAAATATGCCAGCAGCCTACAAAACTTTACGGCTGCAAGTTTAATGGGAACAATCAATGATGAAGGTTTTT
>NZ_JAVXIY010000025.1:0-821 GCF_036648155.1 Lactococcus sp.
GCACCTACAGTACGACCACCTTCACGGATCGCAAAACGTAGACCTGGGTCCATTGCGATCGGGTGGATTAATTCTACTGACATTTCTACGTTGTCACCAGGCATTACCATTTCTACGCCATCTTGTAATTTGATCGCGCCAGTTACGTCAGTTGTACGGAAGTAGAACTGTGGACGGTAACCGTTAAGGAATGGAGTATGACGACCACCTTCTTCTTTAGAAAGTTGGTATACTTGTGCAGCGACTTTAGTGTGTGGCTTGATTGTACCTGGTTTAGCAAGTACTTGACCACGTTGTACGTCTTCACGCTTAGTACCACGAAGAAGAACACCACAGTTCTCGCCCGCACGACCTTCGTCAAGAAGCTTACGGAACATTTCTACGCCAGTTACAGTCGTTACAACTGTGTCACGGATACCAACGATTTCAACTGTTTCGCCAACTTTAACGATACCAGATTCAACACGACCTGTTACAACAGTACCACGACCAGAGATAGAGAATACGTCTTCGATTGGCATTAAGAATGCTTTGTCGATAGCACGTTCTGGTTCTGGAATATAAGTATCAAGCGCTTCAACAAGTGCAAGAACTGATGCTTCACCGTAAGGACCGTCATTACCGTTTAATGCTTGAAGAGCTGAACCACGGATGATTGGAGTGTCATCACCTGGGAAATCATAAGTAGAAAGAAGTTCACGAACTTCCATTTCTACTAATTCAAGTAATTCTTCATCATCAACAAGGTCACACTTGTTAAGGAATACAAGAATAAATGGCACACCAACCTGACGTGAAAGAAGGATGTGTTCACGAGTTTG
>NZ_JAVXIY010000026.1:0-792 GCF_036648155.1 Lactococcus sp.
TTTCTTGTCTAATTTCTATATTGCCCAAATTATCAATTTCTATTAATTGGTTTGCTTTAAGGTAGTTAAAAATTAACTTGGAAAAGTACGAGACTCTACTTTGTCGTCCATATTTTTTCCCTGAAATGACAATTGAAATAAACAATCCATTGACCATGGAATGATCTTTCTTCGGTATCTCAATAATGATAGGAAAAATCAAATGTTCCCCTGAAAATATTGCTACTGGAGCATCGCCATTTTTTAAAGAAAAACTCACATCGAAATCAATATAATTATATTGATCGGCAGTATGTTCTAATTTTGAACCTGCTACTATTTCAAAAAACTGCCTCAAAAATTCATTTTTTTGCATTTTCCAACCTATAAACCAAAAAGCTGTCTATCTCGATCTTCCGTTAAATACTCGTTGAGTTCAGCAAGTATTTTTTCTTTATTGGCTTCATTGGCATTCATTTTTTTAATTAAATAAGAACCGAGCAAAATTTTACGCCTAGTATCATCCTTACGTTCCTGTTCTTTTTTCTTGGTACGTTCTCTTGCTTCAATAGCCTGTTTCTGAGCTTTTAACTGTTTCAGCTTCTCTAACTGGGCTTCAATTTTCTTTTCAATATTTTCAGTTGATTTTGTCATAACGTCCAATTTCGGGATATAGAAAACCACTCAAGCATAAGGCTCTATGAATTGGAATTCAAGCGAGCTATATGCTATCGTGTTTTTCATGAAATGCGCACTTACGACTTGAACTTCGTTCAAATCAAAATTGCGCAAGGGGACACCCCTTAACCCCAA
>NZ_JAVXIY010000027.1:0-768 GCF_036648155.1 Lactococcus sp.
ATCAAATCTAGATTCGTTCCGGCTAGGGTTGTTCCAACATTGGTAATTCGTCCAGAATCTCCAGCATTCATAGTATAGCTCGATGCCGGTGTCGTTGGTCCGTCCGTTCCACCAAAGTTTTCAGCACTGATTTGACCTGTTGTTTGACCTTTGATTGGAATAACCTGCGTATTTGCCGACCAATGTAACCCATCTGGAGTCAGAAAATTATTGGGAACAAGGTTGTTAGCTTTGATTGTAATATTGATATCATCTAGCGTGGCTGGCCCTGTGATGTCATTGGCGACTGAACCGGTCGCTTCAATACTGCTGATTGCAGGGTCTTGACCATTAGCTTGACTGGCAATTGAACCATTTGTGGGAGCAGGATTTATGATTGTTCCACTTGCCGAAAGACTTGATGCAATTGTGACTTTTGCTTTTGATGAATCAAAAGGAACACTTGGGACTTTTGAAGTCAAGGCGTTTGTTTTCGAGCCTGAACTGGTCGAACTTACAGTCTCTGATGAATTAGAGTTTGCTTCTATACTTAAAGCCTGATCCGAACTGGCATTTAGAACCTGAGCTGAACTGGTTGAAGAAGACGAATCTGAATTGGCAATTGGACCCTGAGCCGAACCTGCCAAAGCTGGTGAATCTGAACTGGTACTTGGACTTGGGGCTGTGCTTGCCTGTGAAGGTTGTGAGATCACCTCTTTAGTTTGCATTTCTGCCTGTGAACTTCCTGTATTTCCTTCGGTTGTCGAATCAGACACGGCAAGGGAAGAA
>NZ_JAVXIY010000028.1:0-761 GCF_036648155.1 Lactococcus sp.
TCAATCAAAGCATTATTTTTAACGACTAAATCATTAGCCATTTTTTATACATACATTGTTTTTAGTTGTAATTATATTACATTGATTAAATATGTATAGCAATACTGCATAAACGTATAGATAAGACTGCATAAACGTATAGATAAGACTGCATAAACGTATAGATAAGACTGCATAAACGTATAGATATACACATGTAAACTATTGATATTTAATTAAAATAAGAGGTCTAAAATTATAAAATTATAAAATTATTAAAAAGAGGGGAGTGCTTAAAACTGCCCTAGGTACTCGTTCCTCGCTTCGAGGGGCAGTTTTTCGTTAATCTTGTTTGTGAAATCTAAAAGCAAAAGCAAGAATGGATTCGCTTCGCTCATTGAGATTTTTTACTCGCTCACGCTCGATCATCAAGCAAAAGCTATACAGTCGCTTTGCTCGGTTAATCTCGTTTGGCTGCAAAAGGGAGCTTTGTAATCAGGGAAAAGGTAGGGGCGCAATTTTTATGATGCTCAATCACTCGTAGACACTCGTTCGGTTCGATCAATTAGAATAATTTGTTTAAAATTTTGTTTTTTATATAATAAGTTACGTTTAAATATTGAGTATAAAAATGAGTCTAAAGCCTTGCCCAGAATGTGGACATAATTACAGTAATAAAGCTAAAAGTTGCCCACAATGTTCATCTCCTAATGATGATTATGAAAGTACAAGCGATAAAATGTTTAGTGGCGTAAATGCACTAATTTTATTTGGTGCATTGT
>NZ_JAVXIY010000029.1:0-761 GCF_036648155.1 Lactococcus sp.
TGGATAGGTTACTTTGTGGAGATGTGGGTTATGGTAAGACTGAGGTAGCTTTCAGGGCGGCATTTAAGGCTATAATGGATTCCAAACAAGTTTTATACTTATGTCCTACCACAATTTTATCTAATCAGCATTATGATAATGCTTTAGAAAGGTTTTCTCACTTTCCAGTAAATATTGCTTTACTAAATAGGTTTACTTCTATTAAAGAAACTAAGAAGATATTAGACTCCATAAAAAACGGAACTAATGATTTGGTTTTTCATGATTTAGGTCTTTTAATAATTGATGAAGAGCAGAGATTTGGAGTAATTCATAAGGAAAAGATAAAGAAATATAAAACTAATATTGATGTTTTGACTTTGACAGCGACACCTATTCCTAGAACATTGCAAATGTCCATGGTGGGAATAAGAAGTCTTTCTTTAATTGAAACGCCCCCGGTAAATCGTTATCCTATTCAGACTTATGTTATTGAGGAAAATAAGCAAATAATAAGGGATGCAATTTATAAGGAATTGTCTCGTAATGGACAGACATTTTTGCTTTATAACAAGGTTGAGGATATGGAACAGCAGGTTTCATATATTAAAGATTTAGTACCGGATGCTAGAGTTGTTTTTGCACATGGTCAGATGTCTAAAACAGAATTAGAGGATAGAATGTTAGCATTTATACGGCATGAATATGATGTATTAATTTGCACTACAATTATAGAAACAGGAATAGATATTCCGAATGTTAACACTTTAATTATCTTAAAT
>NZ_JAVXIY010000030.1:0-759 GCF_036648155.1 Lactococcus sp.
TCTTTCGGTATAAACTTTATTGCTGCTGAATTTACGCAAAATCTTATTCCTCCAAACTCCGATAGAAAAACTTGGCCACCCACATCCTGAATTAAATTTATCTTTAGATGAAAATAAAACTTCTCCACTTACTATATCTACGTAGATTCCCTCTTCAAAATTATCATTGTATTCATTTTTAAAAGGTGGTTCTGTCATACCTGTTCATATGTTGGATTTCTAATCTCTCCACCTGTGTACCCTAATCTAATACTTATAACTCCCTCATACCTATCAAATAGCTTTACCATACACCAAAAACATCCACCTGCAAATATTGCTTTTTTTAACATTATAACAACTCCTTATCTTTTATGTATTTTTTATGCTCATATTGACTTCTCCTTAATCTAATTTATTAGATTACATCACCATATTTCTACACTAAAACTTTTGTTTACTATGCTACTATAATATTAAATTCATATATAAAAAGGGGTGGTTCTATGAGTGAATTAAAAGTTGGAATTATTCAAATGTATGTAGAAAAAGATAAAGTGAAAAATATAGAAAAAGCTAATAGTTTTGTAGAAAAAGCTGTTAAGGATGGTGCTGAGTTAGTTGTTCTACCAGAAATATTTTTATGCCATTATAACAAATCTAGCATACATATTTACGCTGAGAAAGAAGGAGAGTTATCTTATTTATTATTATCTGAAATAGCTAAAAAAAATAATGTGTACTTAGTTGCTGGTTCTGTTCCAGAAAAAGGTGAGAATG
>NZ_JAVXIY010000031.1:0-758 GCF_036648155.1 Lactococcus sp.
GTAGGTGTTGCATATCAGTTTTTCAGCAGAACGATAGGCGGCGGCGGCTACAGCGCTCCGGCCATCAGAACGGCTAATGTTCTTTACTGAAAAATGATAAATCGCCATTAATTTTTTAAGCCTTTGCTTTTTGGGGTAAAGGGGTTCGCCCCTTTCGCAGCGTCCATTTTTTACGAAGTTAAAAAAATGGGAAAGTGCGCCCTTTGGGAAAACTATTATAGCTTAGGAAGGCATTGAATCTCAATGTTAGGTATCCTATGCTTGAATGGTTTTTTAGGTATGGGAATTACAATGACAAATGAATCTTTAGAACAGAGAATTGCTAAGCAGGAAGAACGCTTAAAGCAACAGGAAGAACGCTTAAAGCAGCTTAAAGCTCAAAAGCAGGCTAAAGACGCTCGTGAAAAGGCAAAACAGAAAGAACAAGATCGAAAAAACGATACCAGACGTAAAATTTTACTGGGTTCTTACTTGCTCAAGAAAATGGAAGATGAAGCAGAGAAACAAAAAATACTCGCTGGCATCAACGAGTATTTAACAGAAGATCGGGATAGAAAATTATTTAATCTGCCATAATTAATTTTGTATTGTTTTTAGCATATTGATAGCAAAGGTTACTTTGCTTTCAATATCTTTAAGCACTGTTTTATGATCATTGAAATCATCAAAATGTTTAATCTCAACATCAATAATAGAGCTTAAATATCCAGTCAATATCTTTGCTTTTACTTCATTACTCTGATTGAAAATAACATCAT
>NZ_JAVXIY010000032.1:0-750 GCF_036648155.1 Lactococcus sp.
GTTGCTTATAGAGAAACTATTACTAAGCCAGTTGATATTGAGTACAAGTACTCTAAACAATCAGGTGGTAGAGGTCAATACGGACATGTTAAGATTAGAGTTAACCCACAAGAGCCAGGTGCTGGATACAAATTCGAAAACAAAACTGTTGGTGGATCTGTACCTAAGGAATATGTTGGGCCAACTGATGCAGGTATCCAAGGTGCTATGGCTGCTGGTGTAGTTGCTGGATTCCCAGTTGTTGATATTGCTGTTGAATTATATGATGGTTCTTACCATGATGTCGATTCATCAGAAATGGCATTCAAAATGGCTGGTTCAATGGCTATGAAAGAAGCTCTTAGAAAAGGTGAATCAATATTACTTGAGCCTTACTTCAAGGTTGAAGTTGTTACTCCTGAAGATTATATGGGAGATGTTATGGGTGGATTAAACTCTAAGAGAGGTTTAATACAAGGTATGGAAGCTAGATCTGGTGCACAAGTTATAAATGCATTCGTTCCACTTTCAGAAATGTTTGGATATTCTACTGAATTAAGATCTACTACTCAAGGTAGAGCAACTTATACAATGATATTTGATCACTATGAGCAAGTTCCAGCATCTGTTGCTAAGAAAGTTGCTGAAGGTAAATAATAATTATTTACTTTAAATAAAATTAAAAACTCATAAGGCGAGGATAATCCTCGTCTTATGATTATAAATAATAATATATATTAGGAGGTATTTCACAATGGCTAAAGCTAAATT
>NZ_JAVXIY010000033.1:0-678 GCF_036648155.1 Lactococcus sp.
GCGGCTGGATCACCTCCTTTCTGGAAAATGAAGCAGTTCAAGTTTGAACGCCCACACTTATCGGTTGTTGGATGACCTGTTGAAGTCGAGAGACTTTGATGGATTGGGTCTGTAGCTCAGCTGGTTAGAGCACTGTGTTGATAACGCAGGGGTCGTTGGTTCGAGCCCAACTAGACCCACCAAACTTCCAATGCGAAAAACCCGATTGGGGGATTAGCTCAGCTGGGAGAGCACCTGCTTTGCAAGCAGGGGGTCGTCGGTTCGATCCCGTCATCCTCCACCAAACAACGTGTTTGTTTAAAAACTATAGCGCCGCAGGGTGCTATAATCGTTGGCTTCACTCAATACAAAAGCAGTCTTGCAAAGACTGCTTTTGTATTGATCGATCCGATCAATAGGCTGTTCTTTAAAAATTCATAGAGTCGAAATCAGTATTGCTGACGGAAACACCCTTTGAGGTGACCGTGCCGTCAGCAATTATTTGATTGCGTCAACACGAATTCAACTTTGAATTCATGTAATGACGAATATTCTCAAAAGTCGCATTGAAAGATGCGACAGCAAAGATATTCACATTACGGCATAACGCGTGAGGTGTGAGACCTCACAAGTCTTTGAACTCCGAATATGGCGATGTTTCGATAAGAGACGTCAAAGTTATAGGGTCAAGTGACTAAG
>NZ_JAVXIY010000034.1:0-674 GCF_036648155.1 Lactococcus sp.
GATAGCATATAGCTCGCTTGAATTCCAATTCATAGAGCCTTATGCTTGAGTGGTTTTCTATATCCCGAAATCTGAATCATGACAAAAGCTGCTGAAACTCTTGAAAAGAAAATCGAAGCCCAGTTAGAAAAGCTGAAACAGTTAAAGGCTCGCAAACAAGCTATCGAAGCTAGAGAAAGATCAAAGCAAAAAGAGCAGGAAAGAAAGGATGATACTAGACGTAAAATTTTGCTCGGTTCGTATTTGATTAAAAAGATGAATGCCAATGAAGCCAATAAAGACAAAATACTTGCTGAACTCAACGAATATTTAACAGAAGATAGAGATCGTCAGCTTTTCGATTTACCTCTTATTAATGCAACCCAAGAAAAGCCCCTCGTTTTTTTTGAAAAAGAATTTAAGTCATCTGCACAAGCTGATATTTTCTACAAAAAATTTGTTTCTCACTTTGATGTTTTTAATTTTATTAAGCAATCTAATAACTTATGGGTGTTAAGTGTTGGGGTTGAAGAATTTGGCGATCACTATATTGAACTAGCCGATATTTTCTACAATCCATCATACGAGGAACTTCACACAGAAGATGATGATGAAGAATGGGAACCAGATTTTGATAGTGATCGCAAAGTTACAGACGTAGGGCTTAACGGTTATCCAGCAGGTTACGATACTAG
>NZ_JAVXIY010000035.1:0-646 GCF_036648155.1 Lactococcus sp.
CCCACTTATGCCTGAACAGCTTACACATTAGTTTCATTTATATACCCCCAATCCTTTTATAATTTCATCAGCACTCATACTAGCCCAAGGTTCTGGAATTAGTGGGTGTATAATATTGCTGATTTTTTTAACTTCTTTTTCTAGTTCTAAAATTTGAGTTCCTATTGTGATAACAGTTGATAAGCAACCACTTTTAATGCAATCATCTTGAAAATCTTCAAGTTTGGTTATCTTATCGAATAGCTCACTTATATATGGATTCATTCAATCCCTCCCCACCAGTCATTGACCAGCGATATTAGTTTGTCTGTCATTCAATATATCCCCCTAAGTAGAATTGCTCTTTAGTTTCATCAATATCAACATAATGGATATCATAACAATCCAATTTCATTTTACTAGCTTGCTTTTTAGCTTTTTCTTCGGTTGAGAATACTCCTAAAAGTACTATCGTTGAACCATAATCTTCATCATAGGTGTCTGCGGTTAAAACATATACTTTCATCCCTCCACCACTTTCACTAAATCAACTCCGAGGGCTTTGCCTGCGAGGTAAACAATACCGATATTAACTTGGTTTTCATCTGGTAGTAAATATTCCAGTTGCTCTCCAATTTCATAATCCATTTCCCCCGCTCGATATAAC
>NZ_JAVXIY010000036.1:0-637 GCF_036648155.1 Lactococcus sp.
CTTGGATGAAATCCAAGTCGTAAGTGCGCATTTCATGAAAAACACGATAGCATATTACCCGCTTGAATTTCAATTCATAGGGTTTTATGCTTGAGTGGTTTTCTATATCGCGAAATTGGACGTTATGACAAAATCTGCTGAAAATATTGAAAAGAAAATTGAAGCCCAATTAGAGAAGCTGGAACAGTTAAAAGCTCAAAAGCAGGCTATTGAAGCAAGAGAAAGAACAAAGCAAAAAGAACAAGAACGTAAAGATGATACTAGACGTAAAATTTTGCTCGGTTCTTACTTAATTAAAAAGATGCAAAGTAATGAGGCTAATAAAGAAAAAATACTCACAGAACTTAATGAATATTTAACTGAAAATAGAGATAGACAGCTTTTTGACTTATCAAATATTGAGGAAAATTAATTATGAATAAAGCCGATTTAATTGCCAAATTAGCACCTAAATTAAATATTAATCAAGACGAAGCAAGAGTTGTTCTTAATTCTGTTCTTGAAGTCATTACAGAAGCCCTAGTTGAAGAAAAAAATGTCCGATTAGTTGATTTTGGTACTTTTTCAGTAAAACAACGTCCAGAAAGAATGGGACGCAATCCTAAAACTGGAGAAAAACTTAAAATTGAAGCTAAGG
>NZ_JAVXIY010000037.1:0-629 GCF_036648155.1 Lactococcus sp.
CTCTGCCCTAGCGATCCTGGCAACATTGACAAACAAAAAGCCCACTGGAGAAAAATACCAATGGGCTTTTTATTTGTAGCAATGTGAAGCGCAAGTAACATAATCACGGCTACATTATGCGAAATCAGTCTTATAAAAATCAGAATACATATTTATAAATAAGATGAACCAAGCAAAGAATACCTAGCCAAAAAAACCAACGACTTTCCAAAATAGAATTAAGCGTCTTAACACTTTTTTTATTATTAAATTTATCAATACGCTGTTGGCGTCTTGCAGCATTACGCTCTTTTAAACGCTCTTGCTCATCACGTTTCTTATTTTCTTCAACATTTTGTGGTGTTACATCTCTCATAAAGCCCCCCTGTATCAGTTCGCGCCTACGGACGCTCTGTAATTATGGTTTAGAGTTTACAAGGGAGCTGTAATCAGGGAAAGAAGATTTAATAATTTGAATTGCATCAGTTCGGGGGCACTCCGCCCCCTCTGCTATTTAAAGCAATTAAGCTAAGACTGTGGTCTATGGTCTGAAACTTCACAAACGATAAGTAATATTAAAACGACTATTAAAAAAATAAATGCCTTATATGGATGCTCTAAGATCAAATTAAGAACATCCTGAAATAGTG
>NZ_JAVXIY010000038.1:0-617 GCF_036648155.1 Lactococcus sp.
AAAAAGATAGCTTAGATTGTAACGCAAATAATAACCCACAGCTAAAATTATCACATCTTTTTGGAATTATGTTATTAGAATGATTGTAGCGCTTTTTGGACAAGGATATTAAGTAAAAAAATGTATTTATAAAATTCTGAAAAAAGTAGTATTTTCAAATTATTTTGAGTATACTGTTGTTATTAAATATAAAGGAGATTTTATAAATGGAAAATCAATTGAATTTTGAAGTTGTTTCAAATGAAGATCTTATGACTATTAATGGTGGTCAAAACATGAGTATGAATGATGGTATTAGCACTTGGTTTCGTGTTGTATAGAATGGTTGGAAAAAAATGATTAAAAATCATTGGATGAAAAAACTAAAATATCTTAGTTTATTCTTTTTATTATTTGCTATTTATTGGTTTCCTGATGTAATCTTAGCTTATCCAGAGGTGTACTTAAAGTCTCTCGTAGGATATGAGAGACAAGTAGTGGCTACTTGGATTTTTTTAGGGAATATGTCAATTTCTCTTTTTCTAGGAATTTTAATTTGTTATAAATTGGGATATTACAAAAATACAATATCTATTTTTAAAATAAAAAATCTTCTATTTTTACTGATTACAACAATT
>NZ_JAVXIY010000039.1:0-604 GCF_036648155.1 Lactococcus sp.
AAGTATCGTATAAATGGATAGAAATTACTTAACAGATACGAACTTTTTGAAACGATAAATATCTTTCCGAAAAAGTTTGATTTTTCTCATACTAACCCCAATACTAACCCTAATACTGACCCTAATACTGACCCTAAGATAAAAAACACCTCATATGGTGTTTTTTATCTATGAAACTATATATTTTATTTAACATCCTTCTTCGATAATAAGCGTAAAGCATTTAATGTAACAATTACTGCCATTCCTGTATCGCTTAATACAGCTAACTAAATAGGTAATACTCCACCAAATGCAGCTATAAGTGCTATCAATTTAATCAACAATGATAATGTGATATTCTCTTTAATAATACGAACAGTTGATTTGCTGAGTAATAGAAGGTATGGCAACTTATTAAGATTATCAGCCATACTTCACATATTAGTCAATACTCATATGAATCTTATTATTTAAAAATTTTTTGTAAAACTAACAGCAAATTATTAAGCTTTATTGATTACAATTTGGCACCTATATTTGAATAGCCGAAATTATAGTATTTATAGGACTGAATTTCAATTAAATATAAAAAAAGTGCCTGATTGTTAAATTTAAGCACTTT
>NZ_JAVXIY010000040.1:0-594 GCF_036648155.1 Lactococcus sp.
ATCACTGGAACCAGAGACTTTAAGATATTCTATCGGGTATCAAGTCATGGCTAAATAATCAACTAGCAATTCGGGTAATAAAATTTAATTTGATAACCTTTTAAAAATTTTCAATGAATTTCTTTCAATAATTAAAATTATCATTAAATAGATGTTGTATAGGTTTGTTATTATAAATGAATAAAGCTCTTAATTCATATACTGATTGTTTTAAATTTTTCTTCTAAAGAAAAGAGCAAGTGAGGCGATTGTTGTAATTCCACCGATTATATTAAGTAAAATAGGAGAATCATTTATCCCAGTTTTGGGTAATTCACTTTTAGATTTACTAATTTTAGTCATTGGGATTTTATCAACTTTGGAATCTTTATTATTTTCTACAGAATAAATCGTCACTTTCGCTGTACTCGTCACACCATCATAAGTGTAGGTTACTTCATTAATTCCAGCTTTAGTGGTATTTACTTTCGAATCATCTACTGTGAGTTGACTGAAATCAACTTTATTGCCATCTTTATCAAGGGCAAAGTCAAAGTTATCTTCCGATTTCCAAGTATCCCCAACATAAATGCTTGAGTCGTGCACGTTCACTGC
>NZ_JAVXIY010000041.1:0-582 GCF_036648155.1 Lactococcus sp.
TGTGTCCTATTTATCCGTTATCTTGTAATCCTAAAGATGTGATGATGGCATTATCAGCCATGCAGAAACGATATTGGTTTGCTGATGTTCACGTTCACGGAGAATACCCTTCTTATATTACTAAATATTTAGAGCGCAAGAAGTATGCGTTAGACATCACACAACAAGACCTAAAAGATTTAAGTCAAGGTTGTGTAGACTACATTGGTTTTAGTTACTACATGTCATTTGCTACGATGCACCAAAAAGATAATCAATTCTATGATTATGATGAAGCGAGTTGTCTTGTACCTAACCCTTATTTAAAGGCAAGTGAATGGGGATGGCAAATTGACCCAGAAGGATTACGATATGCAATGAATTGGTTCTATGATCGTTATCGATTACCTCTGTTCATTGTAGAAAATGGATTTGGCGCAATGGATGAGGTTGCAGAGGATGGCATTCATGATTCCTATCGCATTGACTATCTTAAAGCACATATCGAGACTATGAAGGAAAGCGTTGAAATTGATGGTGTGGATCTTATGGGCTATACACCTTGGGGTTGTATAGATTTAGTATCTGCTGGAACAGGTGAGA
>NZ_JAVXIY010000042.1:0-254 GCF_036648155.1 Lactococcus sp.
GTGGTCTCCACACATCTCACAAGGAGTTTCAATTTCTCCTAATTCTTCTTCTGGAGTATCTTCTGGCATCAGATAAAAACCTCCGTCCAAATGATTTTCAATTACCCAATATTGTTTCATTCAATCCCTCCCCACCAGTCATTGACCAGCGATATTAGTTTGTTGGTCATTCTTGCCCCCACAACTTATTTTGCTCAATAACCAATTTATCTCGATGTTCTACTATCAAATCAATCAACTTACGGTTAAGTTCA
>NZ_JAVXIY010000042.1:264-575 GCF_036648155.1 Lactococcus sp.
TGTAATACTTAAAAACTTTTCTTGTTTGTAAATGTTTAAACATACAGTTCTTGGGGCATGAGCATAACTTTCAATAAATCGGTCAATTTTTTCTATCTCTGAATTAATATCATTGATTTTGTTAAGATTTTCTTTATTCATCCCTCCACCACTTTCACTAAATCATTCATCATCCCCTCCAATCGCTGCGAGTGCTGATTTAGCATAGTCCTGCACGTCGCTCATTGCGAAATGACATCCATCGATAAGAATTTGGTCACAACCCCAGTGATGTTCAATTGGTGCATATGCAATCTTTTCTAAGGCTTCTG
>NZ_JAVXIY010000043.1:0-569 GCF_036648155.1 Lactococcus sp.
GATAAGTTATCAGTGTCAAACAAGGCGCTTATCCAAGATTATGTTGATTTGCTCAACATGCCAAAAGAAAAGCGACGCCTCACACTCAATCAGTACAATTTACGAAAGAATAAAAGTTACCATACAAAAATCTTCCGTACTCTGATTCTTACAAAATTTGCATATAAAGGAAAAAAATAAATGAATTTCTTCAGCCGTAGAAATCAAATTCTACTTAAAGAACTGATTAAAACAGACTTCAAACTTAGATATCAAGGGAGTGCTATTGGTTATTTATGGTCAATACTCAAGCCCGTAATGCTCTTCTTGATTATGTATCTTGTATTTGTACGTTTCATGCGTTTTGGTGAAGGAACTCCTCACTTTGCTGTAGCACTACTTTTAGGGATAACCATTTGGAATTTCTTTGGTGAAACAACAGGCATTGGAATGCTCTCGGTCGTAAGTCGTGGGGATATGCTTCGAAAAGTGAATTTTTCAAAATCAGTTATCGTTTTTTCAGTTGCTGTCAACGCTTTTATTAACCTGATGATTTCACTTGCTGTAGTGACTGTCTTTGCCTTCATCAA
>NZ_JAVXIY010000044.1:0-543 GCF_036648155.1 Lactococcus sp.
TTTATCAATCAATTTCAACAACTTAATTCGCTTACTCCCTTTTCTAACAGTCTTTTTGTCAATTAGGCAAAGATCAGTCCATCCCAAATTAATATGATGCTCATTTTGAGGTAGCTCAAGAATGATCGAATGATTAAATTTTTCATTCACTGGGCTAAAAACAACAATATAAGGCTCACTTCCTATTGGATTTGAAACCATGATAGCGAAGTCAAAATCTTTGTAGGCATCTTCTGCATGAGATAAAGATGAATTAGCCTCAATCTCAAAAAAATGTTTAAAAAAAGCTTTTTTATCCATTTTTTTAATTACCTAAATATTTGTAGATTCTGTATTTAAAGGCAAATCAAAAAGCTGTCTATCTCTATCTTCTGTTAAATACTCGTTGAGTTCAGCGAGTATTTTTTCCTTGTTTGCTTCGTTGCTTTGCATCTTTTTAATTAAATAAGAACCGAGCAGAATTTTACGCCGAGTATTATCCTTGCGTTCCTGTTCTTTTTGCTTTGATTTTTCTCTAGCTTCGATAGCCTGTTTTTGGGCTTT
>NZ_JAVXIY010000045.1:0-540 GCF_036648155.1 Lactococcus sp.
ACAGCTTACACAAAAGTTTCATTGGTTGTCCTCCTCAAATACTGATTGCAAATATTCATCAGAATATGGGCACCAACCTTCATCATCAGTCATTTCTTTTTTAAGTTGCTTCCAGTCTGAAAACTGACCAATAATTGAATCGTGGTCTCCACACATTTCACAAGGAGTTTCAATTTCTCCTAATTCTTCTTCTGGAGTATCTTCTGGCATCAGATGAAATCCTCCGTCCAAATGATTTTCAATTACCCAATATTCTTTCATTCAATCCCTCCCCACCAGTCATTGACCAGCGATATTAGTTTCATTCCGCTACCTCATAAGTCTTATGGAAAATATCAGGCTTGCACGGATAATACTCTCCGTTTACTCCCTGAATAATGTAGTCGCCATCAGAAACTACCATATCTCCTTCAAGAGTTTCAATAACAGGCTTAAACCCACCTATAATACTAAGAAGTACCATTGGATAAGAATCACTAAGTTTTGCTTGTGATATCTCACTATTCCATTTTTCTTTATTAAATTCCCATGCTTCGATAA
>NZ_JAVXIY010000046.1:0-539 GCF_036648155.1 Lactococcus sp.
GTACAAAAGTTAATGAAGCAACTTCAACTATATTCTGTGGTCATAAAAAAATTTAAACCAGGATATTCATATATGATTCTGTTAACCGAAAGAATATCATACATACTTACCCGACAGAAAAAATAAGGTTTGGTCAACCGATATTCCTTACAAGACCACTCTTCGGAGGGTGGTGTTATCTCTCAACTATTATAAACCGTTATGCCAAAAAAATCATTGCTTGGAATTTGGGTAAGCGAATGACTGAGGAACTACTGCAAAAAATTTGAAGCAGCCTATCAGAGTATTTTTTGGTACATTGAAACGTTTTATCAAGACGAATTCATCAAAGTTTAGGATATCTTACCCCCAATTAATTTGAAAAAGTGATAGCTTAAAAAATATATTAAAATTATACACTCTTGACTCTAAGGACTTGGCTTACATCACACAGTAGATATACTTGTATCTAATTACTATATTATACCCGAATTGCTAGTTAATTTCATTGGAAAATAAATAAGTCGTGCTATCCTAATCTTAAACCACTAAGCATTAGA
>NZ_JAVXIY010000047.1:0-530 GCF_036648155.1 Lactococcus sp.
TACATTAAATGGATCAGGTCTTGCAGTTGGTAGAACAGTTGCTGCTATACTTGAAAATTATCAAAATGAAGATGGCACTGTAACAGTTCCAGATGCATTAAAAAGATATATGGGTGTAGATGTAATTAAATAGTTTAAATTTTAAATATCAAGGTATCTTAATTGGTACCTTGATATTTTTATTAAGAGATAATATTATAATATTTTTTTGTAGTAGCATTAAGTAGTAAAAAGGTGTAAAATAACCATATAGCAACGATGTAAAAGTTTCCATAAAGTTGTTATGTATATATTATTACTATGAATTAGGGAGGTATTATAATGACACATTTTTTAGCAGAATTTCTAGGGACTTTAATTCTTATACTATTAGGAGACGGTGTAGTAGCCAATGTAGTATTAAAAAATTCTAAAGGGGAAAATAGTGGCTGGATGGTTATAACAACAGGATGGGCTTTTGCTGTAGCTGTACCAGTATATATATTTGCGGCAACAAGTGGAGCACATTTTAATCCAGCAGTTACTGTAGG
>NZ_JAVXIY010000048.1:0-522 GCF_036648155.1 Lactococcus sp.
GTCATCAATCTTAAGGAATCTTCTAAACGAAATCCGGTCAATCATTTGATATTCCATTGCATCATCAGATAGATTGTATAAGCGTTGTAAAATTAGAATTTTCAACATTAAAACAAGGTCATAGGGCGGTCTACCACCATGAGATTTGTTTTTTAAATCATACTAAAAAATCCGGTTAAGAGTTGGGCGAAAACACTCGAAATCAACCACTTTTTCTAACCGCTCAAGAGGGTCTCCTTTTAAACTTAATTTTTCAAGATAGTCGCTATCTCCAAATAAATTCATCTTCAATACCTCGTTAGCTTATTTTTAATCTATTATACCTCTTTTCATACGTTTTTAGAGGTGCCCTTAAACTTATATCTTTATTTATACGTAAAATTTCTTGCAGTTTAAAGTTTGAAACCCATACCTTCACTTGCATTAAAAGATTTTATATTATATAATATAACCCGAATTGCTAGTTGATTATTTAGCCATGACTTGATACCCGATAGAATATCTTAAAGTCTCTGGTTCCAG
>NZ_JAVXIY010000049.1:0-515 GCF_036648155.1 Lactococcus sp.
TTTATGAAGTATTCTAAGTTTTTCCATAATTTTTCTTCATCTATATCTTTATACTTATCAAGTAAAGCGCCTAATCCACCTTCACCATATGAAGTATCCCAACCCGGTAATTCTAATTCACCTAATTTTGGATCCATCTTAGCAACAGCAGCTTCATCGTATATTAGACAAGTTGAACCATCTTCTAACTTATATTCTAAATCTGAACGAGTCCAGTCAAATACAGGCATGAAGTTATAACATATAGTCTTTATTCCAGCCTTGCTTAAGTTTCTTATTGTTTCGTTGTAATTTGCTATATATTGCTCTCTAGTTGGTAAACCTAACTTTATATCTTCGTGTACTGGTACACTCTCTATAACGCTAAGCTCTAAACCAGCATCTTCTACACTTTTCTTTAATTCTAATATTCTATCTAAAGGCCAAACTTCACCTACAGGTATATCGTATATAGCCGTTACTATACCTTTCATTCCTGGTATTTGACGAATGTATTCTATTTTAACAGGATCGTC
>NZ_JAVXIY010000050.1:0-514 GCF_036648155.1 Lactococcus sp.
TGCTGAATATGAAGCCTATCGTTTAGCGCGTTTAGGTGATGCTGCGGTTCAAAAGCGTACCAAATACAAAAAAATTGGCGGTTAATTTCCCCCGCATAAAAAAACCAGTCTTCGGGCTGGTTTTTTTATGCTTAGCAATAGCCTCTTAAGGCGTTTTAGGGGCATTCACTTGTACGCTGATAATGGTGTAATACTGATTTTTAGGTTTTGCTTTGGCATCGACTTTCTCGCTCAATTCAATTAGGTATTGCCCAGCTTGTGCAAAAGTGAGTGTGGCATGGCCTTGTGCATCGACAGGTGTGCTTTTCGCTTGTTGCTCAAGCTCACCTTGAGTACGAACCATGAGTTCTGCGTGTGCAAGGGCTTTGCCTGCTTGAGTAATTTGCAGTTGTACAGGCTGTTGCGTCGTGATTTGGTTTGGATGGGTTTTGAAGTTGACTTGAATTGGGGCTGGCGTTACAGCGACAGGTGAGGTGCTGTCTTTGCTCACATAGCTTTGAATGCTCCATTCGCG
>NZ_JAVXIY010000051.1:0-510 GCF_036648155.1 Lactococcus sp.
ATGACACAATCACCCCATTTTTTACATAGCGTAATTGTCGAAGCTTCTTTATTAAGATTTATCCATCAGTTCCAATAACATAAATAATGAGTGAAACATTGCTAGCAAAAAACCACTCGAAGGTGGTTCATTTTAGACTACTTTTTATTGCTCTAATTGCTTACTCATCCAATGTAAAAATTCATTTTTTTGCAGAAAGCTTGGCGCTGCATGAGCCAGTATGGTTTGCTGTTTACCATTAAATACACCCTTATAATTATAAGGTTTTATAGCTTCAAATGTAGACTTATCACACTCATGTAATTCACTCAAAAAAGTCTTCAATTGCATAAATTGACTCTGAGAATCGATTGTTGGTTTTTCTACAATAAAATTATAAATTTGTTCTAATATAAATTTAGGATTATTTTGAGGCACTATTATGTTCCATAATTCGTAGTAAATTCGCAATAATTTTAAGGTATATTCTACATAGTGCATTGTCATATTATTACATTTTCATATTTCAGT
>NZ_JAVXIY010000052.1:0-509 GCF_036648155.1 Lactococcus sp.
GTTGGACTCCTTGAAGTCATCCGACTAGAGTTTTTTTATTTGAAAAAAGCCGCTCCGAAGAGCAGCTTAACTCTAGAAATAGGATGAAATCCCACAAACATCCCGACTATATTATAGCACAAAAAAGCGCCCCAGTTAGGAGAGGGACGCTTAGGAATAAACTTTTAGAAAAGTTTTAATTTGGGATAAAACTATTATATAACTTTCCGCGTCCGTTGTAAAATAAAAACGCCCCGGAGGGCGAAGAATTATTTACTTATTTCTTCAATAACGTAATCAGTAATAATACTTGAATAACTATCTCCATCAATAGCTCTTAATAATTCTTTATCTTTCAAAGAATTTATCGCTCTCATTCTAGGAGTTCTTCCTATTTTTAGAATATTTTCTAATCGTTTATTTTTTAATCCGTGAGATGAAAAAATATCAAACAAATAGCTTTGAATGAATACGAATAATATTCTTGACTCCACTTTTGTTAATTCTAAAGTATCAATAAACTTAGATGA
>NZ_JAVXIY010000053.1:0-508 GCF_036648155.1 Lactococcus sp.
AATAATAAAAAAGCTCGAGTTGACCAAGTTCGAGCGGGTGTGATAAAAAATATTTTCTATATTTTTTTGTGGTCACACGTATTATATCATACTGAGCTAGGAACTCGCTAAACTCAACTGGAGGAGAAAAATGCCACAAGAAATTACTGTTGATTTTTCAGAGCAAATTGTCGAAACCAAAATTAAAATTGAAAGACTTGAAAGCTTAATCTATTATGTTAAAAATCAGAAAAATGCTTTAGAACATTATAAAAAGAGTGATGTTCTTTTGACTGATAAAGTCGGATTAAATTTAAGTGGATTTACACCATGTTCTTTTAATGTTAGTGTTGCAACACTCATCCCTTTGTTGGAACAAAACATTGAAGATAATACGGCTCTTATTAATGAGTTGGCTAAAGAACTTGGAATTGATATTAAATGAACAAAAAAAGCCCGCTGGGAACGGGCTTTAAAAACTGATTTCTTAACTACTATTATATCATAAATATAAGGAGTTAAGACACTA
>NZ_JAVXIY010000054.1:0-507 GCF_036648155.1 Lactococcus sp.
ACTTCTAACAATAATTTTCCTCCAGCTATTCCTTTTGTTCCTTCAAGCATAATATCTTTAAAATCATGAAAATCCCCTGCATCTAGTATCAATGTGTTTTCATCTTTTAGCTCTTTTATTTTTGTACTTATTTTAGAAAAATTTTCAAAGTTACTATGAATATCATTAGTATGTAATATTTTAAATCTCATGTGTTAACCTCCCATTTTTTAAAATTAGTAAATACAGTATATAAGTATTGCTTTAGTAGCCTAAGTTTACAAGTTCTCTAATACTAATCAGATATTCTCTACTAAATGATTATTTTCCTTTGCATAAATTTTATTTTATCTTTATTTTTCTTGAACCATAATTATTTTTACTTGCTCTAAATATTGAGATTACTTCATTTTTCATTTGGAGTTGTTTAATTTCCTTGCATAGCTTATTTAGCTCATTTTCTTCTTCACTTCGATTATCTTTGGCCTTGAACGAACCTGAATTGTTATAATCATTTACCCATTGTAT
>NZ_JAVXIY010000055.1:0-507 GCF_036648155.1 Lactococcus sp.
CTTGAAAATAAATCCCAAGTACACAAATAAGTCTCATCGGTCAGCATCCGCCCACCACGTGTGACCCATGCTTGATTTGGATTGAGTGGATTATGTCCACCATCCATAGAACCACCTGAAACATTCAATTCTTCTAAAATATGAATATGTTTGGCTGGCACTTTTGCATCGCGGATGGCAAATGCCGCAGCAGCCATACCTGCAATGCCGCCGCCAACAATCCAAAGATGTGATTTAGAGCGATCGAGAGTATTCAGTTTTTTACTTTGCATCTCATGTGCCTCATTTGTAGTTCTAAAGGAAAAATTAAAAACCATATTTTTATTATGGAATTGTATTGTGTAAAAATATATGAAAGTTATGCTAAAAAATGATGATAAATTTTTATCATAAAAATACTTTAATAGAAAAAATGGATACACAACAAAATCTTAATATTCCTGTGTTATGTTTTAACTATTTGATATTGAAATTAAATTGAGTTTTTGCTCTATTTTGTTGTTTTAT
>NZ_JAVXIY010000056.1:0-504 GCF_036648155.1 Lactococcus sp.
TTTACTTTATCCAAAACCTACTGTAAAATTTATAGTAGGTTTTGTAGTTTAAAATATTAAAGTAAATTTACAAATAACTCTTAAGTGAGATAGTCTAAATAAATGAATTGATGTGCACCCCAAAAGTTAGACTTTTTATCCAGGTATTTATGCTTGGATTTTTTATTGTTTAATTCCCTTTTTTGTATACAAGCTCGTATTCTTAACAAATAATTGGCATATCGGGTTTAAAAATACTATGTGCTTTAAAAAATCTCTCATGAGCTTGCCGCCAATAACTTAGATTAAAATCACCGTCACCTTATTTTTAGGCACGTTCGGCAGTAACCTTATCAAAGGTATCTCAGTCATTAAGTTTCATGATAGTATTTACTATTTTGATGGTTTTTGTTATTATCCAATCGTTAAAATGACAAAAACAAATAGATAAATAGATAAATAGATAAATATTTATGGGGAGGACAAGTGAATTTATCATGATTAATTGTAAACGATTGAGTTCTG
>NZ_JAVXIY010000057.1:0-503 GCF_036648155.1 Lactococcus sp.
ATTCCAATAACTATACTGTCTGCTCCATTATCTCATGCAGCTTTAATAATTTCTCCAGTTCCATAAGTTGTTGTAATCATTGGATTTCTATCATCTCTATTTACAAGTGCTATTCCACTAGCTTCAGCCATTTCGATAACAGCTGTTTTTGAATTACCAAGCATTCCAAAGCTTGCTTCAGTAGCCTCGCCTAAAGGTCCTTTTACCATTACTTTTTTAATAGAACCACCTGTTGCCAAAACTAAAGCTTCAACAGTGCCTTCTCCGCCGTCTGCCATTGGTACCTTAATGCATTCTGCATCTTTTATTACTTTCTTTATGCCTCTCTCCATTGCATTACAAGCTTCCATAGAAGACATGCTTTCTTTAAATGAATCTGGTGCTAATACAAATTTCATAGTAATTCTCCCTCTTTTCTAAACTTTATAGTATAAATCCAAATATTATAGTTGATACAATTGTCATTGAAAGTCCAACTAATGATTCATATGGTATAAGTTTTA
>NZ_JAVXIY010000058.1:0-501 GCF_036648155.1 Lactococcus sp.
TAAAGCCCACTTTTTTATAAATCTTGACAAGTTTTTCATTCATGTTCTTACAAAAAGACGAAGTTTAGTTTCAATTTAGCGTAATTTTAGCATTACTTAAGTCAAGTTGACTATAATATACTTATTCCAATAAAATTTTTCATAAAGTTTACTCCTAAACAAAAGAATGAGCGGCTGGTTACCGCTCATTTTTTATTTATCGCTATTTTTAATGAATAAAATAATTGAAATAGCTAAAGCCACAAAACCAATTCCATTAAATTCGATAAATGTTATGAAAACATTTGAAGAATATCCCAACTGATTAAAGATAAGCACGGCAGGAATTCCTATCCCCAAATAAATAATGTTAGGACTAAAAAATTAAGGCTCCTATAAATAGTTTTTATTCATATTTTATCCTTCTCCTAACTTTCTTTGGCATCTACAGAAATATTTACAACATAAATAAACAGTAGAATTGAAAATAGACTACCTAATAGACTTGTTAATAAATCCCAA